>JAEZIA010000043.1 GCA_023416315.1 Actinomycetes bacterium | reverse complement strand
TGGGCGTGGGGCTCCAACCCGGTGCTGGCCTTCAACCCGGCCACCGACAAACTCGACTTCGGCTGGATGCAGGCCAACCAGTTCACCGTCGTCGAGCGGTCCGGCTCGGTGGTGATCGGCGTGGTCGACAACAACCACTCCTACACCCTGCAGGGCGTCACGCTGGGTCAGTTGCAGATGAGCAACATCGTGGCCAAGGACGCCGGGACCGTTGCCAAGTGGCAGTCGCTGATCAGCGGAGCACAGACCGCGCTGCCCAGTGTGTCGGTCTCCGACGCCACCGTGACCGAAGGTAACAGCGGCACAACGAATGCCGCGTTCACCATCACCCTGTCCAAAGCCGGCACCAAGCCGGTGACGGTGAGCTACACGACCGCCAACGGTACCGCCACGGCAGGCCAGGATTACACCGCGAGCACGGGCACCGTCACGTTCGCCGCGGGACAGGTGTCCCAGGTCATCACCATCGCCGTCCACGGCGACACCGCGGTCGAACCGACCGAGACCTTCACCCTCACGCTGTCGAATCCGTCCGGCGCCACCATCGGCCGCGCCACCGCGACAGGGACGATCACCAACGACGACGCCGCGCCCGTGCTGCCCAGCGCCTCGATCAACGACGCCACCGTGGCCGAAGGCAACAGCGGCACCCGCAACCTGGCGTTCACGGTCACGCTGTCGAAGGCGTCGACCACAACGGTCACGCTGAACTACACCACCGCCAACGGCACGGCCACGGCAGGCCAGGACTACACCGCCGCCTCGGGGACGATCACGTTCGCACCCGGAGTGACCTCGCAGGTGATCACCATCGCCGTGCTGGGTGACACCGCCGTCGAGCCGACCGAAACGTTCACCGTCACATTGTCGAACGCGTCCGGCGCGACGATCGCCGACGGGTCCGCGATCGGAACGATCACCAACGACGACACCGCGACCACACCCGGCGGTACCGGGACCGCGCAGTGGGGCAAGAGCTTCTTCGCGCCGTATGTCGACATGGGTGCATGGCCGGTGCCCGACCTACTCGCGCTGTCCAAGACCTACGGCCATTCGCTGGTGACGCTCGGCTTCATGCAGGCCGACCAGAACGGCAACCTGGCCTGGGCGGGACTGGCTGCCCTGGAACCGGATTCGACCAACGAGCAGGCGATCGCCATTAACGACTCGATCGCTAAGTTCAAAGCTGCCGGTGGCGATGTGATGATCTCGTTCGGCGGCGCCTCCGGCACCAGCATCGCGCAGGTTTACGCAGCCAAGGGCAAGAGCGCCCAGGAACTGGCCGACGCCTACGCCGCGGTGATCGACAAATACGGCGTCACCCACATCGATTTCGACATCGAAGGTGCGGCGGTGGCCGACCCGGCGTCGATTGCGCTGAACAGTCAGGCTCTCGCGCTGCTGCAGCAAGCCAAGCCCGACATTCACATCTGGTACACCTTGCCGGTGCTGCCGAGCGGGCTGACCGCCGACGGCGTCAACGTGGTGGACGCCGCGGTCAAGGCCGGCGTCAAGCTCGACGGGGTGAACGTGATGGCGATGGACTACGGCGAGTCCGCCGCACCGACGTCCGGCCCTGGCGCAAAGACCATGGGCCAGTATGCGATTGACTCCGCGCAATCGACGTACAACCAGTTGTCGTCGTTGTACGGCAGGTACGGTCAGAGCTTCACTTGGAGCCAGATCGGTGTCACCCCGATGCTCGGCGTCAACGATGTCCTCACCGAGGTGTTCACCGTGGCCGACGCCCAGGCCCTCGAGGACTTCGCCCGCACCAAGGGCATCGGCATGCTCTCGATGTGGCAGGTGTTGCGCGACACCCCGGGTACCCTCGGCCAGGCCTCGACCGGCGCCTCCGGATTGAGTGATCCGGCAGGCAGTTTCAACAAGGTGTTCAACGACTACGGGACCATCAACGTCGTCGATTACAGCGGCACCGCCGGGACCGGCGGAACGGGAGGCACCGGGGGAACGGGCGGCACCGGCACTCCGGTGACCGGCGGCACGACCACAACGATCACCTGGGGCTGGGGGAGTAACCCGGTCCTGGCGTTCGATCCGGCGAAAGACACCCTGGACTTCGTCTGGATGCAGCCGACCGAGTTCGACGTCACCGAGAATGCCGGATCCGTGGTGATCTCCGTCGTCGGCAACAATCACACCTACACGCTGCAGGGCGTCTCGCTCCGCCAACTGCAAGCGGGCAATATCATCGCCAAGGACGCCGGCACGCTGGCGAAGTGGCAGAGCCTCATCGCTGCCGCGAAAGCTGTGTGACGCGAAGCTAATTCATCTGACTGCGGCCGCGCTCGATCACCGATGCCCGGCTGGCGGCGATGTCGTCACCCGAGGTCTGCGACATCCACTTGCGGGCCGACATCGCCTCGATCCACAGCCCGGAACCGGTCTGGTCCTCATCGATGCGGTGATAGGAGGCCAGCAGGGCGCGCACGGCCTTCTGGTTGTTGCCGACGATCGAGGCGGCCACCGACCGCGCGGTCGACAGCAGCTCCTCGTGCGGGACCACCTGGGTGACGAGTCCGGCCCGCAGCGCATCGTCGGCGGACAGATAGTCGCCGGTGAGGCTCATCCGCCGGGCCAGGCCGACGCCGACCTTCTGCGGCAACCGCACGCTCAGCCCCCAGGTCGGAAGCAGCCCGACCCGGGCGTGGGTGTCGGCGAAGCGGGCGTGCTCGGAGGCGATCAGGATGTCGCAGTACAGCGCCAACTCGAGTCCGCCGGTCACTGCCGCGCCGTTGATCGCGCCGATGACGGGCTTGGTCATCGGCGGCCACTTTGGCGAGATGTCGGGAAGTTCGGTGGTGTCGCCGAGTTCCTTGAGGTCCAGCCCGGCGCAGAAGACCGGGTCGGCGCCGGTGACGATGACGACGTCGACACCCTCGTCGGCGTCGGCCTCGCGCAGCGCGCCGAAGAACCGGCTCCGCAGCGCCGTCGACAGCGCGTTGCGTGAGTTGGGCCGATTCAGCGTCAGCGTGCGGACGCGGTCGGTGGTGTCGATGAGCAGGATGTCGTCGCCGGTCATAGGCACACCGTAGCCAGCCCACCGATCGGCCTATCGTGGGGGCCATGTGCCGAAACATCACGGAGTTGCGCGGCCTGGAGCCGGCGGCGACCGCCGAGGAGATCACCGCGGCCGCCCGCCAGTACGTGCGCAAGGTCAGCGGGATCACGAAGCCGTCCGACGCCGTCGTCGAGGCGTTCGAACTCGCGGTCGCCGAGGTGGCGGCCACCACGACCCGTCTGCTGGCCGAACTGCCTGCCCGCCGCCAACCGCCCAAGACAATTCCGCCGCTGCGCCGCCCCGAGGTGCGCGCCCGGCTGGCGAGATGACCGCCGCGCTCAAAGAGTGGAGCGCGGCGGTGCACGCCCTGCTCGACGGCCGGCAGACCGTGCTGCTGCGCAAGGGCGGCATCCACGAGAAGCGGTTCGCGGTGGCGGCCGAGGAGTTCCTGTTGCTCCCGACGGTTGCGCACAGCCATGCCGAACGGGTGCGCCCCGAGCATCGCGACCTGTTGGCGCAATCGGCCCCTGACAGCACCGACGATCACATCGTCGTCAGAGCTGCTGCGAAAGTCATTGCCGCCGTATCCGTTTCCAACACCGAGGGGCTGGCCGACATCGACGATCTGCACATCTGGACAGCCGCGTCGGTGCAGGCCGACCGGCTGGACTTCCGACCCCGGCACGAATTGACCGTGCTGGTGGTCCAGGCCTTTCCGCTCGCCGAGCCGTTTCGGCTGACCCGCGAACCCCAGTACGGCGGCTGCACCAGCTGGGTTCAGCTACCCGCGGCGGCAGCACTCGGTGACCCCGTCCACGACGCCGCCGCGCTAGCCGGAATCGCCGCGCGGGTGCGCGCCGCCGTCGCGTGACGGCAAGGTGGCCGAGGCGGGCAGGATCAGCTTGGACAGCCCGCCGGCCCCGTGATGCACGGTGTGCACCGACGGAACCATCCGCTGCCCGGTGAGCACCGGCTCGCCGGTCCCCAGGTTGCGGGCGTACCGGGGATGCGAGCCGCCCGCGACGAGCACCCGCAGCCGGGTGCCTGCCGGGAAGCGGTGTGCGATGGCGTCGAGTTCGATGCGCACCGGTCCCGGTGCCCGCGCGCTCAGCCGCCGGTAGCCATCGCTGACGTTGCGGGACCGCCCCCGCCGGTCGATCTCACTGATACGGACGAACACGTCGACGTGCTCGATGTCGGCCTCGTGGGCCAGTTCGACCACCGGAGAACCGAAGACGTAGAGGTCGTCGTCGAGCGGTCCGCTGGTGAAGCTCAGTACGTCGCCGCGCTCGGCCAGCACCGAGTCGTCGCGGTAGCCGCTCTGCGGAGACAGCAGCCGGCCGCCGACGGTCGGTGTCGGGTCGGCGGGGTCGTAGCGGAACGTCGAGGCCGCCGTGTCGGCCGGCGGCGGCGCGGCGGCCAGCCGGCCGCCCGGCTGTAGATACAGCACACCCTCGCCGGTGGACGGCGGCCAGTCCGGCAGGTCGATCCAGCCGTGGTGAGCGACGTACACCCGAACCGGGCTGCGCCTGGTCGGGCGCGACACCCCCGCCAGGTGCGTGCCGAGCCAGTCCAACGTCTCGGTCGCGGCGATGCCGCCCGCCTTGGCGACCATGTGCGTGTGCGTCCAGGGTCCGATCGTCATCGCGACGTCGACCCCGCGGCCGCGCAGCCGCCGATACTGGTCGAGGGTCTGTTCCAGGAACAGGTCCTGCCAGCCGCTGAGCAACAGCACCGGCACCTCGCAGCGGTCGAGGGCTGCCGTCATCCGCATCGGGTCCCAGAACGGGTCGTCGGCACCCGGATGCTCGATCCAGGACTCGTACCACGGTGAGGCCCCACCGAGCAGCTCGCGTCCCGCGGCGCCCAGTGGCAGGCCCAGCGTCGCGGCCTCCAGCCGGCGGGCGGCGCGCACCTGGAAGGCCAGGCGTCGGGGCGTCGCCTCTTCCTGGTGGCCCATCATGTCCGACCACCCGAGGAAGTCGTTGAGCGAGAACGAGCCGGTGCCCCACGACGAGGCGTGAAAGTCGTGCGGACCCACGGTGATCACCGCGGCGACGAGCTCCGGCGGCGGGTCGGACAACAGCGCCCACTGGGTGAAGCCCAGATACGACAGCCCGATCGTGGCGAACGTGCCGGTGAACCAGGGCTGCTGGCGCAGCCACGCCACGGTGTCGGCGGCGTCGTCGGCCTCGTGCACCATCGGCACGAAGTCGCCGCCCGACCCGAACGTGCCGCGCACGCTCTGCAGCAGCACGTGATAGCCCCGCGCGGCATAGATCTGTGCGTAGACCAGCGAGAACGGGAAGGTCCGGCCGTACGGACAGCGGACCAAGATGGTGCCCAGAGGTGCGCCGGTGGGGGCGTAGTGGGTGGCGCGCAGGACGGCGCCGTCACGCATGGGGACCCCGACGTCGCGGTGCACGACGTAGTCACCGGTGGGGGGTGTGATTCGCAGGACGCGGGAGACGGCCCGGTCGACGAACGGTCGAAGCCGCGGGTTCTGCACGTCTCTCAGAATAGGTAAGCCGGCGAAAGCGGCCGGGCGCGCATCAGGCGGCGCCGGGCCGCAGGCGGTCGTACCGGATGCGCGCAAGTAGGCTGACGTGTTGTGGCACCCACGCTCTGGGCGATCAGTGACCTGCATACGGGGCATACCGGCAACAAGCCGGTCACCGAATCGCTATACCCCTCGACGCCGGACGACTGGCTGATCGTCGCAGGCGACGTTGCCGAGCGCACCGACGACATCCGCTGGTCGCTGGATCTGCTACGCCGGCGCTTCGCCAAGGTGATCTGGGTACCGGGCAACCACGAGCTGTGGACCACCGGCAAGGACCCGGTCCAGGTGTTCGGCCGGTCCCGGTACGACTACCTGGTCAACATGTGCGACGAGATGGGCATCATCACTCCCGAGCATCCGTTCCCGGTGTGGACCGAGCAGGGCGGCCCGGCGACGATCGTGCCGATGTTCCTGCTCTACGACTACACGTTCCTGCCCGCGGGAGCGACCACCAAGGCCGAGGGCCTGGCGATTGCCCGCGAGCGCAATGTCGTGGCGACCGACGAATTCCTGCTGTCCAGTGAGCCGTATGCGACCCGCGACGCGTGGTGCCGAGATCGAGTGCGGCACACCCGGAGTCGCCTCGAAGAGCTTGACTGGATGACGCCGACGGTGCTGGTGAATCACTTCCCGCTGCGGCGCGAGCCCTGTGATGTGCTGTTCTTCCCGGAGTTCTCGCTGTGGTGCGGGACGACGGAGACGGCCGACTGGCACACCCGGTACAACGCGGTCTGCTCGGTCTACGGTCATCTGCACATCCCGCGCACCACCTGGTACGACGGGGTGCGCTTCGAGGAGGTGTCCGTCGGTTATCCGCGAGAATGGCGCCGCCGCAAGCCGTATCGCTGGCTGCGCCAGATCCTGCCCGACCCGCAGTACGCGCCGGGCTACCTCAACGACTTCGGCGGCCATTTCGTCATCACCCAGGAGATGAAGGAGCAGTCGGAAAAGTTGCGTGACCGGCTGCGCAGCCGCCGCGGATGAGCGAGCTCATGAGGGCCGTGTTGCCCGACATCACCGACCTGGTCTACGCGGAGGCTTACGACGATCCGCCAGGCCTGGTTCCGCTGCCGGAAGAAGAGCCGCTGATCGCGAAGTCGGTGGCCAAGCGGCGCAACGAGTTCGTCACCGTGCGGCACTGTGCGCGGGTCGCGTTGGGGGAGCTCGGGTTCCCGCCCGTGCCGATCCTCAAGGGCGACAAGGGGCAGCCGTGCTGGCCCGACGGGGTGGTCGGCAGTCTCACCCACACTCAGGGTTATCGCGGCGCGGCGGTCGCGCGAACGACAGCGGTGCGTTCGATCGGTATCGACGCCGAGCCGCACGGTGTGCTGCCCGACGGGGTGCTCGATGCGATCAGCCTTCCGATCGAGCGGCACGAGCTCGCCACTCTGCCGGGTGGTCTGCACTGGGATCGAATCCTGTTCTGCGCCAAAGAGGCGACCTACAAAGCCTGGTTTCCCCTCACCGAACGCTGGCTGGGTTTCGAAGACGCCCACATCACGTTCGGGGTCGACCCGTCCGGACTCAGCGGAACCTTCGTCTCCCAGATCCTGATCGACCCGGCCGCCCGCTCGGGTCCGCCGCTGACCGAACTGGCCGGCCGGTGGTCGGTGGTCGGCGGGCTGGCGTTGACGGCGATCGTGTTGTGAGTGCGCCGCCAAACCCCGGCATCGTCGTCGTCGACAAGCCCGGTGGGATGACCAGTCACGACGTGGTGGGTCGCTGCCGGCGGATCTTCGGCACTCGCAAGGTCGGCCATGCCGGCACCCTGGACCCGATGGCCACCGGCGTGCTGGTCATCGGGATCGAGCGGGCCACCAAGATCCTCGGCCTGCTGACCGCCACCTCGAAGTCGTACGCCGCGACCATCCGGCTGGGTCGCAGCACCACCACCGACGACGCCGAAGGCGAGGTGCTGCAAGACGTTTCGGCAGCCGCGATCACCGATGGGCAGATCGAGGCCGGGATCGCCGGGCTGCGTGGGGAGATCTCGCAGCGGCCGTCGGCGGTCAGTGCCGTCAAGATCGGCGGCAAGCGGGCCTATCAGTTGGTGCGCGAGGGTCACGACGTGGAGCTGGCCGCGCGCCGGGTGCGTATCGACAGGTTCGACGTCGACGATATCCGGCGCGACGGCCCGTTCGTGGACCTCGACGTCGAGGTGGACTGTTCGTCGGGGACCTACATCCGGGCGCTGGCAAGGGATTTGGGCGAGACGCTAGGCGTCGGAGGGCATCTGACCGCGTTGCGGCGTACCCGGGTCGGTGGGTACGGACTCGATCACGCCCGCACGCTGGACGAGCTGGCCGAAGCGCCCCAGTTGAGTTATCCGCTCAACGACGCCTGCC
>JAEZIA010000502.1 GCA_023416315.1 Actinomycetes bacterium | reverse complement strand
CACGAAACCTTCGAGCGCGCACTGGCCCAGGCCTACGCGGGCGGGCGCGGCTATTTCGCCGGGGTGCCGACGTTCATCAAGGACAACATCGACGTCGAAGGCATGCCGACGATGCAGGGCACTGACGCCTGGGAACCGCGCCTGCAACCGGCGCACGGCGAGTTCGCCAACCTCTACCTCGCGACCGGCGTGGTGCCGCTGGGCAAGACCCAACTCTCGGAGTTCGGATTCAGCGCCTCCGCCGAGCACGCCCGGCTGGGTGCGGTGCGTAATCCGTGGGACACCGATTTCACCGCAGGCGCGTCGTCGTCGGGGTCGGGCGCCTTCGTCGCGGCCGGTGTGGTGCCCATCGCCCACGCCAACGACGGCGGTGGCTCCATCCGAATTCCTGCCGCCTGCAACGGACTTGTCGGACTCAAGCCGACCCGCGGCCGGCTGCCGCTGGACAAGATGAGCCGCCAGATGCCGGTGCGCATTGTCAACGACGGCGTGCTGACCCGCACCGTACGCGACACCGCCGCGTTCTACCGGGAAGCCGAGCGCATCTGGCGCGACCGCCGGTTACAGCCGATCGGCGCCGTCACCGGCCCGGGCAGCGCCCGGCTACGCATCGCGGTCATCACCCACTCGGTGACTGGCCCGGCCGCGCCGAGCATTCGTGATCACACCCTGCAGACCGCCGAACTCCTTGCCGGGCTTGGTCATAGCGTGGAGTACCTCGACCAGCCCCCGGTGCCGCGGTACTTCCTCGACGACTTCCTGCTGTATTGGGCGATGCTGGCGATGACGCTGGTGCGCACCGGGCAGAAGACGTTCGGTGAGAGCTTCGACAAGACCAAGCTGGACAACCTCACTCTCGGTCTGGACCGCTACGCGAGCAGAAATCTGCACAAGGTGCCGCTGGCCATCATGCGGCTGCGCCGGCTGCACCGGGTCACCGAGCGTCTCTACCGGACCTACGATGTGGCACTGATGCCGACGCTGGCCAACGAGACACCCCGGATCGGGCACTTGGACCCAACCGCGGACTACGAGCAGATCATCGAGCGGCTGATCGACTGGGTGGCGTTCACACCGCTGCAGAACGCGACAGGTGAGCCCGCCATCTCGTTGCCGCTGGCTCAATCCGCGTCCGGTATGCCGGTGGGCATGATGCTGGCCGGGCCGGTCGGCCATGAGCGCAGGCTACTCGAACTGGCCTACGAACTCGAGGCGGCCAAGCCCTGGCCGCGGATCGGCTAGACACAGCCATTTAACAGCCCGCCTGCTCACGTAACCCGGCGGACATCAGCGGCTGCGGTCCGCGAAACAGACCGGTCCGAATATCTTCGGTGTGGAAACCTCTGCGTCCACAGTTATTTCGCGGCCATCGGCGCTCGCCACCACATCCGGGAACAACACCTTTGTGTGTCTTCTCCGGTTCGCCTGGGCGAATATCCGCCGGCGGCCCGAGCGCTTCGTGCTCTCGGTCCTCGGCATCGCCCTCGCCCTCACCTGTGTGACCGTCGTGCGCACGATTTCGTCCAGCTTCGCCATCACCGGTGCCGATTCGGTGGCCGACGTCGTCGGCGGCGCCCAGCTGTGGGTGGTGCCGGCGGCCGGTGTGCACTATGACAGCACCGTGCAGGCCCTCATCGCGGACGGGCCTGCCCCGACGATCCACGTCCCTGAGGGGTGGCGTGCGATCAGGACGCTGTCGGGAACCACCGACATCGACGGAGCCCCGGTGTCGCTGCGAGGTAGCAGCGAAATCCAGGACGGCCAAGCGGTTGTGGGATCGGCTCTGGCGCAGCGGCTTTCGCTGGGCGACGGGGCACGCGTCACCGTAGGTGGTCAGAACCTGGAGGTGCTGATTCGCGGCGGGGGACAGTCGGTGACGGTGGCGACGCCGCTCGCACACTCGGTGATGGGGGATACCGGGTGGTGGACGGTGTTCGCACCGACCGGCCAGGAGAAGAACCGCAACCTGGGCAGCACCTTCGGGGATGCGGTCGGATTGCGCTCGACCGCCGACCCGTCCGTCAAGCCCGAGCCGGGTAGCGCGGGACTGATCTATGACACGGTCGGCGGCACCGGACCGTTGACGTTCGACCAGAAGTTCTCGGCCCTGTTCTCCGGCAAGGTCACCAGCTCGACGCTCGGGATCATCTCGATCATCGGCCTGGTGCTGGGCTTTATCATCGCGGTGTCCTCCTTCTTGGCTGCCGTACAGGAGCGGCGCAGGGAGTTCGGCATCATGTCCAGCATCGGGCTGGCCGACGAGGTGCTCTACTTCTTCCTCGTCGAATCGGCCGTGGTCTTCGTCGCGGCGTACGTTCTGGGCGTGCTGGCCGCCGGAGTCGCTGTGGCCCTGGTGATTCCAGGGATCGCCACCCCGATCGCGTGGTTGCAGGCGGCCGGCATGGTGGCCGGCTTCCTGCCGGCAATGGCCATCGTGGGCGCACTGATACCCGTACATCGGCTGCTGCAGAACCGCCCGGTTGACCTTCTCGGAGCCCGCTGATGATCATGTTCGGACTGTCCTACGGCTGGCTCGCCGCGCGTCGGCGGGTCCGTGAGATGGTGTTGCCCATCGTCACCACCGCGACCGGCGCATTCCTTGTCGTGATCGTCTTCGCGATGTCGGCGGGCATCCAGGCCCAGTCTGCGTCGCTGGGCCACGCCGCCGAAATCGGCCGCGCCGTCGTGCTGATCGCGATCACGGTGTTGCTCGTCGGTGTCGTCGAGGTCGCCGTCGCGACCACGCGCACCATCGCACATCGCACCCGCGAACTCGGAGTGCTCGGTGCCACCGGGGTGCCGCGCCGCCCGGTCATCGCCGCGCTGCTGGTGGAGCCGGCGGTCGCCGCCACCCTCGGCGCGCTGCTCGGCGTGGTGCTGGCGGCCGGCGCTGCGGTCGCGCTGGGCTGGTTGGGACTGGTACCGACCGGGGTGTCAATGGTCGGCCTGGGCTTCGGTGCGCTCATCGCGGTCGCCGTGAGCATCGTTGCGGCCCTGGCCACCAGCGTGATACCGACCTGGAACGCGGCGTCGCGTCCCCCCATCCGCTCCTTGTCGACCGGAGGCTGACCATGACCGCAGTCGAAGACGCCATCCCACAGGCCGAGCCGGCACCCGAGCCATCGCCGGTGATCGAGATCAGTGATGTGTGGAAACTGCACAAGCTCGGCGATGAAGTGGTCAAGGCGCTCATCGCCGCCGAATTGACCGTCATGCCAGGCGAGTTCGTTTGCCTGATGGGACCGAGCGGCAGCGGGAAGTCAACCCTGTTGAATATCATCGGCGGACTGGACCGGCCCACCAAGGGCTCGGTGCGCATCGCGGGTCGGGATACCGCCACGCTGACCGAGAGCCAGTTCGCCGCGCTGCGGCACGACACCATCGGCTTCATCTTCCAGAGCTACAACCTGATCCCGTTCCTGTCCGCGGTCGAGAATGTCGAACTGCCACTGATGTTCGAGCCCTATGACCGCAAGGCATTGCGGCAGCGCGCACTGGACCTCCTCGACCTGGTCGGGCTGAGTCACCGCGTCCACCATCAGCCCACCAAAATGTCGGGTGGTGAACAGCAACGCACCGCGATCGCGCGCTCGCTGATCAGCAATCCGACCCTCGTTCTGGCCGACGAACCCACGGCCAACCTCGACCACCGCACGGGGGAGACGGTGGTGCGCATGCTGCGCGACCTATGTTCGACGCTGGGCGTCACAGTGGTCGCCAGCACCCACGATCCCACGGTGGCCGACGAAGCGAGCCGTGTCGTCCGGATGCGAGACGGACAGATCATCAACTAATCCAACGGGATTGGGAGAACACGCATGACGCAACAAATCGATGCGCCGGGTACGGCGGGCCGTGACAAGCTACTGACCACCGAGCTTGTCCCCGAGCAGATCCTGCCCAAGGTGATGACCACCTACGGGTTGGTCGCCACCTACGTCTTCATCATCTGCTGGCTGACCGGCTCGTCGGTGATGGCGGCGGGCGGCTGGACCGCGATCCCGATGTGGGTGCTGGGCATCCTCACCTTCCTGGTGCCCGCGGGGATGGCCGTGGCGGAATTGGGCAACCTGTGGCCCGGCCAGGGCGGTGTGTACATCTGGGCCACTCGCACCATGGGTGAAACCTGGGGCTTCATCGGCGGTTACCTGTCGTGGATCCCGGTGATCCTCAACGCCGCATCCTCGCCGGCGATCATCCTGCAACTGCTGCTGCTGGCCTTCCATGCCGAACTGGGTCTGACGCTGAGCATCATCTTGCAGGTATGCATCCTGTGGGGTGTCATCGGCCTGGCACTGGCGAAACTGGCTGCCAACCAACGGGTGATGAACACCGTGTTCGTCGTCTACGGTGCGCTGACTCTTGTCATCTTCGTTTCCGGTGTCATCTATGCGGTCCGCAACGGCTCGGGTACCCCGTTCAGCATGCACGCAGCCCTGGTGCCGGACTTCGCCGGCGCCGGCTTCCTGTACGGCACCGTGCTGCTGTACCTGCTCGGCGTGGAGACGCCCTACAACATGGGTGCGGAGTTCCTCTCGGTGCGCAAAAGCGGTCCGCGAATGGTGGTTTGGGGGTCGGTCGCGCTGGTCGCGATCTACCTGCTGACCACGTTGGGCACGATGATGGTGCTGCCGTCGGATCAGATCGATCCCGTCACCGGCGTCATCGGCATGTTGGGTACCGCCGCGCCCGCGGGCGTGATGGAGGTGGGGGCCGTGGTCCTGGCCGGCATCGTGTTCGTCGCCCTGATGACCTACCAGGTGACCTACTCGAGGCTGATCTTCGTCTCCGGTCTGGAACGCCACCTGCCGCGCATCTTCACCCACCTCAACCCACGCACGCGTAACCCGGTGACGGCCATCCTGATCCAAGGTGTGCTGTCGTCGCTGATCCTGGTCGGGCTGTACTCGCAGAGCAGCATGGCCAACGTCACCGTGTTCCTGCAGGGCGGCCTGTCCACGGTGTGGCTGATCTCCGGGTTCTTCTTCCTGTTCCCGGTCATCATCGCTCGCAAGAAGTACGCCGATCGGTATGCCAGCGAGAGCTTCTGGCGCATCCCCGGCGGCATGGTCGGCGTGTGGATCACCGTCATCGTCGGCACGGTGGGAACTATCGGCGGCGTCTACTACTCGTTCGCCAAGTCGTGGATCCAGGATGTGCCCGACAGCACCTGGATGGTGTGGACCGGCGGCATCTCGCTGGGCATGTGTGCGCTCGGCGTGATCGTCTACTTCTTCGGCAGGCGCTCGGCGCACAAGATGAATTCCGAAGACGCGCTGGCACACCTGGCGGTACTTGATCTCAAGAAGTCCGAAACATCTAGCCCTGAGGCGGTTTAGCTCGATATGACGATGGACAGCACCGTGCTGCGCACGGCAATCACCGACGACCGTGCGTGTTACCCTCTCGACCCGCTGACCGGCGCCGAGATCGAGGCTGCCGCCGCGATCGTCAAAGAGTCCGACTACGCCACGCCGACACTGAAATTCGTGATGGTCCAGCTCGCCGAGCCGGACAAGAACGCGGCACTGACGTTCGAAGCGATGACCGACGTGCCCCGACGGGCGTTCCTCACGATGTATGACGCGGCGGCCAAACTGGTCTACGAATCCGTCGTCGACATCAGAGCCCGGGTGGTGGAGTCCTGGACGGCGATCCCAGGGCGCTTCCCGTCGTATCTGGTCGAGCACATGACCGGCGTGGAGGAGGTGGTTCGCGCCGACTCGCGGTGGCAGGAGGCGATGCGCAAGCGTGGCATCACCGATTTCGCCCTGGCGATGATCGACCCCTGGCCCGCTGGTTACTACGGCGCGCAGGACCATTACGAGAACTCACCGCTGATCTGCCGACCGCTGACGTTCATCCGGGCGGCACCGTCCGAACACGGCTACGCCCGCCCCGTCGAAGGGGTGATCGTGACCTTCAACCTCGACACCATGACGGTGCTCGACGTCGAAGACCACGGCGTGGTACCGCTGCCTCCCAAGGCAGGCAACTACTCGGCGCAGTTCATGTTCGACCCCGACAACCGGCCCGCGTTCACCGAGTTCCGCGACGACGTGAAGACCATCGAGATCACCCAGCCGGACGGACCGAGCTTCACCGTCGACGGCTGGAAGGTCCAGTGGCAAAAATGGTCTCTGCGGGTGGGTTTCAACCCGCGCGAGGGTCTGACCATCCATGAGGTGACCTACACCGACCGCGGTGAAACCCGTCCTATCCTGTACCGCGGGTCGCTCTCCGAGATGGTGGTGCCCTACGGCGACACGTCGCCGACCCACTGGAACAAGAACGTGTTCGACATGGGCGAAGTAGGCATGGGGTTCTCGGCCAACCCGCTCACGTTGGGGTGTGACTGTCTGGGTGAGATCTTCTACTTCGATGGCACCGTCAACGATTCCGACGGCAACGCGGTGACGATCCCGAACGCGATCTGCATGCACGAGGAGGACTACGGAATCTCCTGGAAGCACACCGATTTCCGCACCGGCGAGGTGGAGGTGCGCCGCTCACGGCGGCTGGTCGTCTCGATGATCTGCACGGTGGGCAACTACGAGTACGGGTTCTTTTGGTACTTCTACAACGACGCATCGATCGAGGTGGAGGTCAAGCTCTCCGGCGTGCTCACCACGGGTGCGATCGAAGAAGGGGAATCGCCGCGCTGGGGCAAGCTGGTCGCACCGGGCATCTATGGACCGAACCACCAGCACTTCTTCAACTTCCGGCTCGACATGACCGTTGACGGTGCGAAAAACAGTGTGTACGAGGTGGATTCGATTCCAGAACCTGATCCGGAACTCAATCCACACAAGAACGCCTGGATCACCAAGGACACCTTGGTGGCATCGGAAGCCGAAGGCGCCCGAGATTGGAACTGGGGCACCGGCCGCTATTGGAAGGTCACCAATCCGTCCAAGAAGAACGAACTCGGCAGCCCGGTGGCCTACAAGCTGGTGCCCCGCGAGATCGTTCCGGTGATGGTTCAGGAAGGCTCGTACATCTACGACCGCGCCAAGTTCGTCCAGCACAACCTGTGGGTGACCAAGTACGACGCGGCCGAGAGGTTCGCGGCCGGCGACTACATGTATCAGTCGCCGGATGCCCAAGGGCTGCCGGAGTTCATCGCCGACGACGCTCCGCTGGAGGACACCGACGTGGTGCTCTGGTACACCCTTGGCGCTCACCACATCGTCCGGCCGGAGGACTGGCCGGTGATGCCCTGCGCATACGTGGGATTCCACCTGAAGCCGATCGGCTTCTTCGACGGCAACCCGGCACTGGACCTGCCGCCCTCACCGCCGAAGGCCTGCCACGCTCATCACTGACTGACGACGCCACCGAGAGCGGCGAGGATCGCACGGAATTCGCGCCGCTGCTCGGTGCTCAGCCCGGCCAGCAGCTTCTGTTCGGCGGCGCGCACGCCGGTGTCGGTGCGCTCCAGCAGTTCCGCGCCGGCCCGGGTCAGCGTCGCCGGCAGCGAACGCCCCGACGCGACCGTGTCCGGGCGGGTGACCAGGCCGCGTTCCTCGAGGCTGCGCAAGACCATGTTCATCGCCTGCGGCGAGACGCCGGTGTCGCGGGCCAGTTCGGCGTTGGACCGGTCGGGGACCCGGGACAGGATGCGCATGCAGATGTACTGCGGGAACGACAGGCCGACCGGTTCGAGCGCGGCGGCGTGCACTTCGGCGCGCAGCGCGGAGGCCACCCGATGCAACAAGTAGCCCAGCGGCTCGTCGTGACCTCCACCCATGTCAACTATATTGACATATATCAAGGGTGTTGATATGCCTGACGTATGACCACACCTGAAGATCTCTTCGATTCGGCCTACCGTCAGGCTGCCCCGGAGTTCGCCGGCTTCCGTCCGCCGTGGAGCATCGACGAGCCGCAGCCCGAGATCGCCGCGCTCATCGAGGCGGGCAAGTTCCACGGTGACGTCCTCGACGCCGGCTGTGGTGAGGCCGCCGTCTCCATCTACCTCGCCGAGCGCGGCTTCACCACCGTCGGCCTGGACCTGTCGCCCACGGCCATCGAGCTGGCCCGGGCTGAGGCGGCCAAGCGCGGCCTGGCCAACGCCACCTTCGACGTCGCCGACATCAGTGACTTCGGCGGCTACGACGGGCGTTTCGGCACCATCGTCGACTCGACTCTGTTCCATTCGATGCCGGTCGAACGGCGCGAGGGCTATCAGCGCTCGATCGTGCGTGCGGCCGCACCGGGGGCGTCCTACTTCGTGCTGGTCTTCGACGCCGGGACGATGCCCGCCAACGGGCCCGCGCATCCGGTCACCGCCGAGGAGCTGCGCGCCGCGGTCGAGCCGTACTGGGTGATCGACGAGATCCGGCCCGCGCGCATCCACGCCAACGTGCCCGATCAGATCGCGACGATGGCGGAATTCGCCGGCGGTGATCTGCGGGACGAACCCAAGGGCCGTAAGTCGATGCCGGCCTGGCTGCTGTCGGCACACCTGGGCTGAAATCCGGCCGAGGAGCACCCGGCTGTCGTAGGCTCAGCGGATGGAACTACTACGCCACGTAGTTGTGTTGGTACACATCGTCGGCTTCGCGCTCACCTTCGGCGCATGGGCGGCCGAGGCGGTGGCCGGACGGTTTCGCACCACCCGGCTGATGGACTACGGATTGCTGGTCTCGCTGCTGACCGGGCTCGCGCTGGCCGCACCGTGGCCGGCGGGAATCGTCTTGAACTACCCCAAGATCGGCGTGAAACTGGCAATTCTGGTGGTCCTCGGCGGTCTGCTGGGCATGGGCAGCGCCCGGCAGCGCCGCACCGGCGAGGCCGTTCCGCGTCCGATCTTCTACGCGGTCGGGATCTTGTCGCTGACCGCGGCCGGTATCGCCGTGCTCTGGTGACGTACGTACCAGGGCCAGAACCCGGGAAATCGACGACTTCGGCGATGAGGCAGGATGGAAGTGCCGTCCCGAATGTCGCCGGGATGGCACTCTCATGCCAGGAGCCCGACTAGTCCGAGGAGTCTGATGGGGGACACGGCCAGCAGCAACGGCGCCGAGGCGACGGATTCGGGGGGAATCCGGCCGAACTTCCGCCGGGTGGTGCTCAAGCTCGGCGGTGAGATGTTCGGCGGCGGATCGGTCGGGCTGGATCCCGACGTCGTCGCCCAGGTCGCCCGTCAAATCGCGGAGGTCGTGCGCAGCGGTGTGCAGGTCGCGGTCGTGATCGGCGGCGGCAACTTTTTCCGCGGTGCGCAGCTGCAGCAGCGCGGCATGGAGCGCACCCGCTCGGACTACATGGGCATGCTCGGTACGGTGATGAACAGCCTTGCCCTGCAAGACTTCCTGGAAAAAGAAGGCATCGTCACCCGCGTGCAGACCGCGATCACGATGGGTCAGGTCGCCGAGCCCTACATCCCGCTGCGCGCGGTGCGGCACCTGGAGAAGGGCCGTGTGGTGATCTTCGGCGCGGGCATGGGATTGCCCTACTTCTCCACCGACACCACGGCCGCCCAGCGGGCCCTGGAGATCCGCGCCGACATCGTGCTGATGGCCAAGGCGGTCGACGGTGTCTTCACCGCCGACCCGCGACAGAACCCGGACGCCGAGATGCTCACCGAGATCAGCCACCGCGAGGTGCTCGACCGCGGCCTTCAGGT
>JAEZIA010000498.1 GCA_023416315.1 Actinomycetes bacterium | reverse complement strand
CCGGTCTCGGGGTCGAAGTGGAACTTCGGCACGAAGAACAGCGACAGGCCCTTGGTGCCCGGGCCGGCGCCCTCGGGGCGGGCCAGCACCAGATGCATGATGTTCTCGAAGAGGTCGTCGGAGTCACCGGAGGTGATGAAGCGCTTGACACCGTCGATGTGCCAGGTGCCGTCGGCCTGCTGGACCGCCTTGGTGCGGCCCGCGCCGACGTCGGAGCCCGCGTCGGGCTCGGTCAGCACCATCGTGGCACCCCAGCCGCGCTCGGCGGCCATGACGGCCCACTTCTTCTGCTCGTCGGTGCCGTTGTTGTAGAAGATCTCGCACATGCCCGCGCCCATGGCGTACATGTAGGCCGCAGGATTCGCGCCGAGCACGTGTTCGATCAGTGCCCACTGCAACGCACGCGGCACGGGAACACCACCGAGCTCCTCGGCCAGGCCGACCTTGTCCCAGCCGCCCTCGATCAGCGCGCGCATCGACTTCTTGAAGGCCTCGGGCAGCTTGACGGTGTGGGTCTCGGGGTCGAAAACCGGAGGATTGCGGTCGGCCTCGGCGAACGAATCGGCCAGCGGGCCCGCGGCCAGCTTGCTGCTCTCAGCAAGCATCTCCTTGGCGGTGTCGGTGTCGAGCTCGGTGTACTTGCCTTCACCGAAGGCCTTGTCGATACCGAAGACCTCGAACAGGTTGAATACCTGGTCGCGGACGTTGCTCTTGTAGTGGCTCATGACAGCTACTCCTCAGCGAGAATGTCATTTGAAATTGGGGCTCAGTGGTTGAGTACTTTTGGCTAAGTTACCCACCAGTAACACGGCTTACTATACCCACGGGTAACCGGAAATCAACCCGAGGTGGGCAAGTTCAGCGGACTAACCAACCCACCGGTCGGTTTGCGGGATTGCCGTGATCGTCAATTTCAAACTTCTCCCTGATCAGACCCCATCGAGCAGGGCGAATGCGGCGCGGCTCGACACGCCACAACAACGCCGATAGCGGTGCGACCTTCGTCACACCGCTATCGGCGGTCCGGGTTTCTAGCCGTCGGTCGGCGGCTCGGACTCCGACTCGGCCGGCGGGGAAACCTCCGCGGGGGCGGCCTCGGCATCGGGGAGCTGCGAGACCAGATGCTCGGCGAGCTCACCGATCGTCGGATGGTCGAACACCGCCGTCGGTGAGATGTCGAACTTCCCGCCGAACTGACCGAACAACCGGTTACGCAACTCGACGGCCATCAGCGAGTCGGTACCGAGATCCAGGAACCGGCTCGACGCCGCGGGCGGTTGTGCCAGGCGCAGGAAGCCCTGCACCTCTTTCTGCAGGAACTCGGTGATGAACCCGGCCCGCGCCGCGACCGGGAGATCCTGCAGCTGCCGCAGCAGCTCGCTGTCGCCGACCACGGTCCCGTCACCGCTGGGCAGTACCTGATCCAGCAGAGGCGGACGAATACCGCCGAGCATCTTCGCGGTCCGCTGCCAGTTCGCCTTGAGCACGGTGGCCTGCGCCGCGCCGTGTCGAATGGCCTCACCGAGCGCAGCCAGGGCCGCCGACGGCTCGAGCGGCATCATGCCCTGGGCGCTCAGGTTCGCGACGGCGGCCTGGGAACTGGCCATACCGCCCTGACCCCACGGACCGAAGTTGACCGCGGTCGCGGGCAGCCCCTGCGCCCGCCGTTGCGCGACGAGACCGTCGAGCAACGCGTTGGCTGCTGCGTAGTTGCCCTGCGCGGGCGACCCTAGGACCGCGGACGCCGACGAATAGAGGATGAAGAACTCCAGGTCGTCGTCCTTGGTCAGCCGGTGCAGATGGTGCGCGCCGTAGGCCTTGGGGCCCAAGGTCTTCCGGAACCGATCGAGATCCTGCTGCGGCAGCAGCGCGTCGTCGAGCACGCCGGCCAGGTGTACGACACCGGCCAGCGGCGGCAGCTCGGCCCGGATCTTCTCCAGCAGGTCGGCGACCTCGGACTCCTGGCCGACGTCGGCCGAGAAGACGTGGATTCGACAGTGGAACCGCTCGATGATGGCGTCGATGGCCTGCTGGGCTTCGGCGTCCGGGGCCCGACGGCTGGTGAGCACGATGTCGCCGGCGCCGAGTTGCGCCAGGTACGCCGCGGTGTGCAGGCCGAGCGCCCCGAGGCCACCGGTGATCAGGTAGCTCCGATCACCGCGCGGCTGAAGCGGTTTGGGCATCTGCACGACGATCTTGCCGATGTGTCGCGCCTGCTGCATGCGCCGGAACGCGGTCCTGGCCTCGGTCAGCGGATAGACCTCGGCGGGCACCGGTGTCCACTCGCCCTTGGCCAATCCGTCCGACACCTCGGCCATCAGGCGCCGGATGTGGTCCGGATCGGTCATCATCGTCACGTCCAGCGCGACGATCTCGTAGGCGATGTCGGGCCGCAGCGCCGCCATCTGCTCGTGGGTCCAGATATCGCGCTTGGCGATCTCGGCGAACCGGCCGCCCTCGGCGGTCGCTCGCACCGTCGCCTCGACGAAACCCTCGTTGGTCAGCGAGTTGAGCACCACGTCGACGCCTGCGCCGTCGGTGTCCGCGAGGATCTGGTCCGCGAAATCCGTTGTACGCGAGTCGTAGACGTACTCCACACCCATCTCGCGCAGCGTCGCGCGCTTGTACTTGCTCGCGGTGGCGAACACGGTCGCGCCGTGGGCCCGAGCCATCTGCACCGCGGCCAGGCCCACGCCACCGCTGGCGGCGTGGATCAGCACCTTGTCGCCTGGCTTGAGCTGCGCCCAGTCGAATGCCAGTCGAACCGTCAGCGCCGCCGCGGGAATGGTCGCGGCGTCCACCGCGCTGATTCCGTCCGGCACCGTCGCCAGCAGCGGCGCGGGAACGTTCAGCCGGCTGGCGAACGCGCCCTGCATCGAGCCGAATACCCGCTGGCCGACCTCGAATCCGGTGACCTCGGAACCGACTTCGGTGACCACACCGCACAGGTCGCCGCCGATCGGGCCCGGATCGCCGGGGTACAGGCCGAGCACATTGAGCACGTCGCGGAAGTTCAGGCCGGCTGCCTCGATCCGGACCTGCACCTCGTTTGCCTTCGGCGGTGCCACCTCGACCTCGGATAGGCGCAGGTTGTCGATCGCGCCACGTTCGGTGGGTGCCAGGGCATAGTCGTCGCTGCGCGGCATCGGCAGCGCACCGTTGCGGGCCCAGTGCAGCAGCCGGGACACCAGGAAGCGTCCTTGCCGCACCGCCATTTCCGGTTCGACGACCGGTGTGCCGAGCGCACCGGGCAGCCAGTTCAGCGACTCGTCGCCGCCGTCGGAGTCCACCAGCCGCACTCGGAGGCTGGGCTGCTCGGCGATCAGGGTGCGCCCGAATCCCCACAGGGCGGCCTGGACCGGGTCGACCGGCTCACCGGGCTCGGTGGCCACCGCGCGTTCGGTGACAACCCACAGCCCATCGGCCAGCGTACCCTTCTGCTCAGCCAGGGCGGTCTGTGCGGCACCGAGCATGGTGGCGACCTCGGCCTCCAGTCGCGTGGCGAGTTCGGTGGTCGTCTCGTCGGTAGCGTGTCCGCTACTGCGCCAGACGATTCCGGTGACCGGCGCGCCGCGCTCGGCGGCCTCGGCGAACATCCGCTGCCAGGACTGCGGATCGGTGGTCTCCTCGACGGTCACCGCTGCGGGAACCTGGGCGGCCAGCGTGTCGAAGTTGGCGATCAGCCAGGTGCCGTTTGCGGTCGTGGCGGTGCCGTTGTCGGCAGTCTCAGCCACCGGCGCCGCGATCTCCTGCCAGCCCAAGCTGTACAGCAGTCGGGTGGAGTCGCCGCCCAGTCCACGCAGCAGCGCCTCGCGGGGCGCCCGTTTGACGGTGAACTCGCTGATCCCGCCGAGCACCCGCCCGTCGCGATCCACGAAATCGAGGTCGAACACCTGGGTTTCGTTATTGATCGTGTTCTCGTGCCAGCGGGCTCGGCAGTAGAACCGCCGCGGCATCTTCTCGGTCACGGTGACCTGCCCGTACCGCAACGGCAGGAACAGATCCGTCATCCCCTGTTCGGCGGCCAGCGTCGCCGGGAAGGCCGGAAACGCCATGCCGGTGCACAGGTCCAGCAGGACCGGGTGGATCGGTTCGCTGCCCAGATGCTCGCCGAGTTCGTCGCCGACCGCGATGTCACCGATCGCCTCACCCTTGCCGACCCACAGTGACTTCAGCGAAGTGGACCAGGTGGGCCCCCAGGCGAGTTCCATGTCACCGAATACGTCGAACAGTTCCTGCGGGCGGGTCCGGTCCATCTGCTCGATCGCCTCGTCCGGGGCGATCGTGTCCGCCGGCTGGGCGTCGGGGTCGACACCGGAGAGCAGGCTGCCGTCGGAATTCAGGGACCATTCGGCCTCCCGAACGCCGTACGGCCTGCTGTGCACCTGGAACTTCCAGCCGTCATCAACCGGATGCAGCGTGACCTGAACCTCACGAGATGCCTTGTCGGGCAGAATGATCGGCTCGTAGAAGAAGACTTCCTTCACCCGGGCCGGCGCACCTGCCGCGGCCAGCGCCATCGCGGCGTACGTCGCACCCGGTACGACCACCGTGCCGTAGATGACGTGATGTGCCAGCCACGGTTGGGTCTTCACCGACAACACGTTGGTGTAGACCGTGTCACCCGACGCCAGGTCCTTGGCGCTGCCGAGGATCCCGGATGCCGCGGTGCCGTCGGGCCGGATACCCGAGGTCTTCGGCCAGTACCGGCGGCGCTGGAACGGATACGTCGGCAATTCGAGCCGCCGGCCCGCCGTGTGGAACCTGGCCGCGAAGTCGGGCCGGTGTCCGCAGATGTACGTCGTGGCCAGCGCTTCGGTGATCTGACGCTGGGCGTTGGCTCCCTTGCGCAGCGAGACGATGGCCCGCGGCGTCGCCGAGGACTCCGGCCAGATCTGCAGTGCGGCCGCGGTCAGGATCGGCTGCGGCCCGATCTCCATCAGCACCGAGCAGCCCAATGCCGCCACGGTGCGCACACTCTCGGTGAACTGCACCGGCTGGCGGGAATGCCGCCGCCAATACTGCGCGTTGATGGGCGTCTCGCCGGTGAGCACCGCGCCGGTCCGGTTGCAGACCAGCGGGCGGGTCGGCACCGCATACGTGAATTGGGTTGCGAACGCCTCGAACTCGTCGAGCACCGGATCCAGCAGTTCGGAATGGAAGGCGTGGCTGGTCTCCAGCCAGGTGCACCGCGCGCCGTCCTCGCTGCAGGCCACGACGATCTGCTCCAGATCCTCGCCGGGACCCGACAGCACCGTGTTGCGGCCGTTATACGCGCCGACCGAAACCCGCGGGAAGCTCGCCGCGGCACGCTCCACGTAGTCGGGGTCGGCGAACACCGCCACCATACGGCCGCCCTCGGGCAGGCTGCCGAACAGCCGGCCGCGCTCGGCGATCAACCGGACCCCGTCGGACAGGCTGAACACTCCGGCCACGCAGGCTGCCGCATACTGGCCGACACTGTGGCCGAGCACCACGTCGGGCTCGATGCCCCAGGACTGCCACAACCGGGCCAGCCCCATCTCGACGGCGAAGATCGCGGGCTGGGCGAACGAGGTGTGCCGCAAGGTTTCCGCGTTCTCGCGGTCGCCGGAGAACAACACGTCCAGCAGCGGCCGCGGCAACATCGGATCCACCGCCTGCGCGCACTGCCGCAGGGTGTCGGCGAAAACCGGCTCCGTGTCGAACAATTCGCGGGCCATTCCCGGGTACTGGCTGCCCTGGCCGGGGAAGAACCACGCGGTAGTCGGCGGATCGGTGCATTCGCCCTTGATCACACCCGGTCGTAGCCGGTTCGCCACCAGATCGTCGAGCAGCATCTTGGCCTCGGAGACCGAGTTGGCCACCACGGCGGCCCGATGCTCGAAGTGCGACCGTCCCGCACCCGCGGTGAAACTCACGTCGGCGATCGAGGCGTCGGGATGTGCCTCCAGCCAGTCGGAGTAGCGCTGCGCCAACGCCAGCAGGCCCTGCCCGGACCGCGCCGACAGCGGCAGCACGCTCAGCGGCTCGCGAGTCGGCTCCTGCGCCGCCACGTCGACCGGCTCGTCGCCGGCGTCGTCGCCGAGTGCGGGCTGCGGAGCCTCTTCCAGGAGGACGTGGGCGTTGGTACCGGTGAAGCCGAAGGAGCTGACCCCCGCGCGCCGGGTCCTGCCGTTGGTCGGCCACGGGGTGGCCGTGTCAACGACCTTGACTGGCAATGACTCCCAGGGGATGTGCGGCGACGGGTTCTGGAAATGCAGGTTCTGCGGCAGCAGTTCGTTCTGCAGCGACAGCACGACCTTGATCAAGCCGGCCACACCGGCAGCGGATTCCAGATGACCGATGTTGGTCTTGGCCGTTCCCATCAGCAGCGGCCGGGACGAGTCGCGGCCGGCGCCGTAGACCGCCGCGGCGGCCTGCACCTCGATCGGGTCACCGAGCGGAGTACCGGTGCCGTGTGCCTCCAGGTAGTCGACATCGGCACCGCCGAGACCCGCTCGCGTCAGCGCCGCGGTGATGAGCCGTTGTTGCGCACCGCCATTGGGCACCGTCAAACCACTGGACGCACCGTCCTGGTTGACCGCGCTGCTGCGGATGACCGCGGCGATCCGGTCGCCGTCGCGCTGTGCGTCGGAGAGCCGCTTGAGCACCAGCACACCGCAGCCCTCGCCGCGCACGTAGCCGTCGGCGGAGGCGTCGAAGGTCTTGCAGCGGCCGTCGGGGGCCAGCATCCGGGCCCGCGATGCGGCGACAATCGACGCCGGGCTGAGCAGCACGTTGACACCCCCGGCCAGGGCCAGATCGCAGTCACCGGAGTGCAGCGCCTGGCTGGCCTGGTGCACCGCCACCAGTGACGAGCTGCACGCGGTGTCCACGGCCATCGCCGGGCCTTCCAGGCCCAGGGTGAACGCCACCCGGCCGGCGATCGCGTTGAGAGCGTTACCGGTGATGAAGTGGGCCTCGAGATTTTCGACCGACTCGCCCGAAAGCAGGTGCGAGTACTCGTTGGCGCCGACGCCGACGAACACACCGGTCCGGCTGCCGCGCAGGGCAGACGGCGCGTAGCCTGCCTTTTCCAGTCCCTCCCAGGCGATTTCGAGCATCAGGCGCTGCTGCGGATCGATCCACACCGCTTCCCGTGGCGAGATCCCGAAGAACTCCGGATCGAAGCCGTCGACGCTCTCCAGGTAACCGCCGCTGCGGGTGTAGATCTTGCCTGGCGTCTGCTGATCGGGGTCGTAGTACTGGTCGACGTCGAAGCGGTCCTCGGGGATCTCCCGGATTGCATCGACCGCGCCGGACAGCACCTCCCAGTACGCGTCGGCGTCAGGCGCGCCGGGGAATCGGCACGCCACCGCGATGATGGCGATCGGTTCGTCGGTTGCCGCACCGGCCAGCGACGCGGGTGCGGCGGCCAGCTGTGCGCCGGCCTTCTCGTTGAGGTTGAGCACCTCGCCGAGCAGATAGTCGGCCACGTCGGTCAACCGCGGGAAATCCATCGCCAGCGTCGCAGGCAGCTCCTTGCCGACGGCCTGCTCGAGGCGGCGCCGCAGTTCGACGGCCATCAGCGAGTCCATGCCGAGGTCGAAGAACCCGGCCTCTTCTCGGATCTCGGACGCGTCGACCCGGGTCACCTCGGCAACGGTGTTGCGCAGGTATTCCAGGACGAGCTTCTTACGCTGCTGCACCGGTGCGGCGGTGAGCTGTTCGACCAGTCGGGTGGTGCCCGACGCGCCGGTGGCGGCGGGAACCGACTCGGGCACTTCGCGGGCCACCTCGGCCAGCAGCGATCGCCGGCCGGCCTGCAGGTAGATCGGCAGGAATCGCGCCCAATCGATCCGTGCCACCACCGCTTCGGCGGGTCCCTGCGCACCGGCCGCCGCGATCACGTCGGCCATGCCGGCCAGCGCGTCGCTGGGCGACAGGGTGCGGATCCCGCGTCGGTCCAGCTGTGTGCGGGCGTCCTGGTCCGCCATGCCGGTCGACCAGGGGCCGAAGTTCACGCTGAAACTCCGAATTCCCCGTTCGCGCAGCCGCCAGGTCAGCCCGTCCAGGAAGGCGTTGGCCGCACTGTAGGCGCTCTGGCCGTAGCTGCCCCATACGGAGGAGATCGACGATGTGGACAGGAAGAAGTCCAGTTTGAGGTCGGCGCTGGCCTCACTGAGATACCAAGCGCCCCAGACCTTTCCAGAGAACACCCGGTCGATCTCAGCGCTGTCCAGTGAACTCAGTGCCGTGGTGCTGTTCTCGCCCGCGGCGTGCACGATGCCGGCCAGCGGCGGCAGTTCGGCCTGCACCGTTGCGAGCAGTCGTGCGACGTCGTGCGGATCGGCGACGTCCGCGGCGATCACTCGGACGATGCAGCCGTGCTGCTCGCGTAGTGCATCGATCCGCCGCTGGGCGGCCTCGTCGGGTGTGCGGCGGCTGGTCAGCACCAGTTGGCGGGCGCCGTGCGCGGCCAGGTAACCGGCGATCTCCAGGCCGAGTGAGCCGAGCCCACCAGTCACCAGGTAGGTGGCCTTGGACCGCAGTTCCAGCGGCGTCGAGTTCGGCTGACCGGTCCGGCGGACCAGTCGGGGCACGTGAACCGCATTGTCGCGCAACGCGATCTGGTCTTCACCCGGCGCGGTGGTGACAACCTGCTTGATCAACCGTGTCCACTCGTCGGGGCCGGTGCCGGACAGGTCGGCCAGCCCGCCCCACACCTGCGGGTACTCCAGTGCGGCCACCCGGCAGAAGCCCCACAGGCTGCTCTGCTCGGGGGACACCGTGTCGACGTCGGTAACCCGTTGCGCGCGTTGGGTGATCACCCAGATCGGGGCACGCAGCTCAGCGGCGGCCGCCGCCCGGAACAGGCGTTGGGTGCCGCCGAGGATGCGGTGCTGCATCCGCAGCACCGACCGCATCGACGGTGTGCGGTCGGAATCCAGTGCGGCGACGTGCAGGATGCGCAACGCCGGCTCGTCCCGGATCGCAGCGCTCAGTTCGGTGACCAGGCGTTCCTCGTCGGCGTCGGACACCGGCAGGCCGAGGACGCGATGTCGGTGGCCGTGGGTGGTTAGTGCGTCGGCCAGCGGCGTGATGACGGCGGCGTCGTCGCCGATGAGCAGCCAGGCCGCTCCCTCACCGACCTCGGTCGAGGCGGCGCGGGCCTTCTCCCAGCGGACTTCATACCGGACGTCGGCGATCGATTGGGCGCTGCGCTGCCGATTATGTTGGGCGGCAAGCCTGGTCAGCACCTCGGCGGTGGACTGACCGGCGCCGGCACCATCGAGCAGCGCGGCAAGTTCTTCGATCCGGCCGTCCTCGAGCAGCTGGACCGCTTCGGTGCGTGCGGTGTCGTTCGCGGCCGGTTGCGCCTGCTTGTTATGGAACCAGTACTGGCGATGCTGGAACGGGTAGGTCGGCAGGTCTAGCTTGCGCGCGGGCTCCCGCACCACGGCGGTGAAGTCCGGCACGTGGCCTGCGACATACGCTCCCGCCAGGGCTTCGGTGATCTGGCGGTGGTCGGCACCGTTACGGCGCAGCGACGGAACCGCCTTGGGTGCGCTCGCCGGGTCCGGCCACGTCCGCAAGGCCGCGGCGGTGAGCACCGGCTGCGGGCCCACCTCGAGAAGCAGGCCGCAGCCGAGCTCGGCCAGCGTCGCCACCCCCTTGGCGAACTGCACCGGTTGCCGGGCATGGCGCCGCCAGTACTGGCCGTCGAGCTTGGCGCTGCGGCCCAGCGCCGCGCCGGTCCGGTTGCACACCAGAATCCGTTGCGGCGAGGCGAATTCAAAGCCATTGGCGTAGGACTCGAACTCGTCGAGCGCCGGATCGAGCAGTGCCGAGTGGAAGGCATGGCTGGTGTCGAGCCAGTCGCAGCGGGCGCCCTCATCGGACAGCTGAGCGATCGCGCGTTCCAGGTCGGCGGCCGGCCCGGACAACACGGTGTTGGCGCCGTTGTAGGCGGCTACCGACAGGCTCGGGAACTCGTCGGTGAAGCTCTCCACCCGGTCCGGATCGGCGAACACCGCGCACATCCGCCCGCCGGCGGGCAGCTGGCCGAACAGCCGGCCCCGTTCGGCCAACAGCCGAGCGCCGTCCGCAATGCTAAACACCCCCGCGACACAAGCCGCGGAGTACTGGCCGACGCTGTGTCCGAGCACCACGTCGGGTTCGAACCCCCACGACTGCCACAGCCGTGCCAGACCCATCTCCACGGCGAAGATCGCCGGCTGGGCGTGGCGGGTCTGCTTCAGCGCTTCGCCACCGTCGACATCGAAAATGACATCCAGCAACGGCTTTTCGAGCACATCGGCGACGGCGTCGGCGCAGCGCGTCATCGTCTCGGCGAAGACCGGCTCGGTGTCGAACAGTTCCCGGGCCATCCCGGCGTACTGACTGCCCTGTCCGGGGAACAACCATGCGGTCTTCGGTGCGTCGACGCAGTCGCCGCGCACCAGACCGGGTGCGGGCAGATCGTCGGCGAGGGCGCCGAGTAGCTCGCGCGCGGAGTCCACCGAGTTCACCACCAGGGCGGCCCGGTGCTCGAAGTGGGCCCGGCCCGCTCCGGCGGTCAGGCACACGTCGGCCAGGGTGGCCTCCGGATGCTCGACCAGCCAGCTGCGGTAGTGCTCGGCAACCTGCACCAGCGCGGCCGGGGTACGTGCCGACAGCGGCAGCACAGAGAACCGGCGGTCATCGGTGGCCACGTCGGCGTCGACCGCCGCGGTTTCCGGCGCCTCCTCGAGGATCACGTGCGCGTTGGTGCCGGAGAACCCGAACGAGCTGACGCCGGCAATGCGTGGCCGCTCTGAGCGCTCCCACGGCCGGGCCTTGTCGACCACCTGCACCGGGATCCGGTCCCAGGGGATGTGCGGCGAGGGATTCTTGAAGTTCAGGTGCGGGGGGAGTTCACCGTGCTCGAGAGCCAGGACGACCTTGAGGACACCGGCGACACCCGCGGCCGCCTCCAGGTGGCCGATGTTGGTCTTCGCCGATCCGATCAGCAGCGGCTGGTCGGCGTCGCGGCCCTTGCCCAGCGCGGCGGCCGCGGCTTGCACCTCGATCGGGTCACCGAGGGATGTCCCGGTGCCGTGCGCCTCCAGGTAGTTGATATCGGCCGGCGTCAAACCCGCGCGTTCCAGAGCGTCGGCGATCACACGCTGTTGGGCCACGCCGTTGGGCACCGTCAAACCGCCCGACGCGCCGTCGGAGTTGACCGCGCTACCGCGAATCACCGCCCGGATGTTGTCACCGTCGCGCAGCGCGTCTTCCAGGCGCTTGATCGCGATGACACCGCATCCCTCGCCGCGTACATAGCCGTCGGCGGCGGCGTCGAACGTTTTGCAGCGGCCGTCGGGGGCCAGCATCCGGGAGTGCGAGAACGTGATCATCGTGGCCGGGCTGAGCATGACGTTCACGCCGCCGGCCAGTGCCAGGTCGCATTCCTCGAGCAGGAGGGCCTGGCAAGCCTGATGAATGGCCACCAGCGACGAGCTGCAGGCGGTGTCGACGGTGACGGCCGGGCCCTGTAAACCCAGCCGATAGCTGATCCGGCCCGCGGCCGCGGCGCTGGAGGTCCCGATGGCCAGATAGGCCTCGATCTCGGGATAACTCAGCGCGTCCGAGGCCATGCCGAGGAAGTCGTGGGTAGCCAAACCGACGAACACACCGGTCTTGGTGTTCGCCAAAGTAGTTGGGGCAGTGCCGGAATGCTCGACCGCTCGCCACGAGGTCTCCAACAGCAGCCGGTGCTGCGGGTCCATCAGGTTGGCCTCGCGGGCCGACACCCCGAAGAATGGCGCGTCGAACCCGGTGGGGTCATCGACGAACCCGGCGCGCCGGGTGACCATCTTGCCTGCGGAGTCGGGATCGGCGTCGAAGAACTCCTCGGCGTCCCAGCGGTCGGCGGGCACCTCCGAGATGGCGTCCCGGCCGTTGTGCAGCACATCCCAGTACTGGTCCGCGTCGGCCGCTCCTGGGAGCCGCGCCGCGTAGCCGATGATGGCGAAACGGGGGGGCTGGTGCGTCGGACGTTCGGTAGGTGGCATCAGGTTGTGCTCTCCGCATCGGGCCGGTGAAGTGTCGCTGTCCAGTCGTGGGAGACCACGTCGAGGCCAGGAACAACTTCCGAACGGCCACGGCTCGGTCATCTCCCGACAGCGACGGCCGGCTCATCTCCCGACGGTCAGTATTGCATGTACGTTGCTGAAGCAACGGGTTTCGTTGTGTTGTCGACGGGCGCCCGGGCCGACGTTACACCTGACCGTAGGGCCTTTGGTCACCACGTGTGAGCAGGGCCGCCGGGTGTAGGGCGAAGCGACTCAGACGCAGGGGCTATCTTGGTCTGGCCACTAGCGTTGCCGGTCTCGAGGCCGTAGCCGTTCAGATCCGGAGGGAAATATTGCAAATCGGGAAGATCACAATCGGCACGATCGATGATTGGTCGCCGAGCCCCGGTGTGGTGATCTCCTGGCACCCGACAAAAGCGGCAATGGCGAAAGCTCAGCAAGCCCCTGTGAGTCCGGTGCCCGTCAGTTATATGCAGGGGCAACACATTCGCGGCGTTTATGAACAGGACGCCGCCGGGCTCGACTATTCACGGCAGATCATCGCGACCTGCGAAGTGCCAGGTCAGTGCGATATCAACGCCATGAATCATGCGCTCAATGCGTACCTGCGGCGGCACGACACCTATCGCAGCTGGTTCGAGTACGACGGCTCCGGGGATATTGTCCGGCGCACCATAACCGATGCTGCCGATATCGAATTCGAGCCTGTCGACAACGGGGTAATGGCGGCCGAGGACGCCCGCAAACACATTGTCGATATTCCCACTCCGATGGAATGGGGATGCTTTTCCTTCGGTGTGGTGCAGAGCGACGATCACTTCGATTTCTATGCCAGCATCGACCATGTTCACGGCGATGCGGCGCTGATCGGGATCACCATGCTCGAGGCGCACGGCATGTACACGTCGCTGACGATGACCGGGCAGCCGATGGCACTGCCGGAGGCCGGCAGCTTCGACGATTTCTGCGTCCAGGAGCACGAATCCACGGCGAATCTGACGGTCGATTCACCGGAGGTCCGCGCCTGGATCGAGTTTGCCGACAACAACAACAACACGTTGCCGGAGTTTCCGTTGCCGCTGGGCAACGCCAACGAACCCACCGTCGCCGACATGGTCGGGGAGATGATTCTGGACGCCGAACAGACCGAGCGATTCGAATCCGCGTGCGGGGCGGCCGGTGTCCGGTTCGTCGGCGGCTTGTTTGCCTGCACGGCGATGGTCGAACACGAATTGACGGGTGCGGCAACGTATTACGGGCTCACCCCGAGGGACACCCGGCGGACGTCGGACAACTTCACCACCCAGGGCTGGTTCACCGGCCTGGTGCCGATCACGGTCCCGATCGCGGCGACGACGTTCGGCGAGGCCGCCTGGGCGGCTCAGGAGTCGTTCGATTCCGGCCTGAGCCTGGCGCGGGTGCCCTACTACCGGGTGCTGGAGCTGGCGCCCTGGCTGGAGAAGCCGCATCCCAACTTCCCGGTGTCGAACTTCCTGCACGGCGGTGCCGCACCGCTGAACGCCGTGCTCGCGGCGGCAGACATGGGATATTCGAACAACATCGGGATCTATTCCGATGGACGGTTCAGCTACCAGCTGACGATCTACATCTTCCGGTACGAGGCCGGGACCGCGATGGCGGTGATGTTTCCGGACAATCCGATTGCCCAGAAATCAGTCGCCCGCTACATCGCGGCGATGAAGTCCGTGTGTGGGCGGGTCGCCGACAGCGGAAATTGGTGACGTGTTGCTCGGATGCGGTGAAGGATTGCGCGGCCCCATGGTTTCGCGCAGCGTGAGGATATTGTGCGACGGCTGACCGATTTCGTAGTGCGGTGGCCCTGGGCCGTGATCGGCGTGTGGGTCGCGCTGGCGGTTGCGCTGCCACTGAGCTTTCCGAGCCTGGGCGAGATGGCGCAGAAGCATCCGTTGTCCATGCTGCCGGGCGACGCCCCGTCCAGCGTGGCGGCCCGGCAGATGACCGAGGCGTTCTCCGAACCGGGCGGTGATGACCTGCTGCTGGTGGTCCTGACCGACGAGCGCGGTCTGACCCCCGCGCACGAGGACACCTACCGCAAGCTGGTCACCAAGTTGCGCGACAACCAGCACGACGTCGTGATGCTGCAGGACTTCGTCGAAACACCTGCTCTGCGTTCATTTTTGACGAGCAAGGACAACAAGTCGTGGGTGGTGCCAGTGGGGCTGGCGGGGGCCTTGGGGACCCCGCAGGCCTTCGACGCCTATAACCGCGTGGCGAACATCGTCAAACAGAGCACCGCGGGCAGTCCGCTCGAAGTGCATCTGACCGGACCTGCGGCTACGGTCGCCGATCTCACGGTGGCCGGTGATCGCGATCGGTTGCCGATCGAGATCGCGATCGGCGTTCTGGTGCTCCTGGTTTTGCTCGTGGTGTACCGCAACCCGATCACCATGCTGATTCCGCTGATCGGCATCGGGATCTCCCTGGTGATCGCGCAGTCGGTGGTCGCGGGGTTGTCCCAGCTGACCGGTTTAGGGGTGTCCAACCAAGCCATCATCCTGCTGAGCGCGATCATCGCCGGTGCCGGAACGGATTACGCCGTCTTTCTGATCAGCCGCTACCACGACTACATGCGCCGGGGTGAGGACTCAGGTGAGGCGGTGCGGCACGCACTGAACTCGGTCGGCAAGGTGATCACCGCGTCCGCGGCCACCATCGGAATCACGTTCCTGGGCATCAGTTTCGCCAAGATGGGGGTGTTCTCCACCGTTGGCGTGTCGTCGGCGGTCGGGGTGGGGGTGGCCTTCCTCGCGGCGATCACGCTGTTACCGGCCATCATCGTGCTGGCCGGGCCGCGCGGCTGGATCACGCCGCGCCGGGAGTTGACCGCGCTGTGGTGGCGACGGTCGGGCATTCGGATCGTGCGTCGGCCGCGCACTCACCTGGTGGCCAGCCTGTTGATCCTGATCCTGCTCGCCAGTTGCGTCGGGTTGGCGCATTACAACTACGACGACCGTAAGGCGGTGGCGGCGGAGGCACCCAGCTCGGTCGGATACACCGCGCTGGAACGCCATTTCGACCTCAATCAGTCCATCCCGTCCTACGTTCTGGTCCAGTCCCCGCGCGACCTGCGTAGTCCGCAGGCGCTCGCCGACCTCGAACAGATGGCGGAGCGGATCAGTCAGGTGCCGAATATCGCGATGGTCAGCGGCATCACCCGACCGATGGGGGAGGTGCCGCAGGAGTTCCGCGCCACCTATCAGGCGGGCCTGGTCGGCGACCGGCTCGGCAGTGGCTCGGCGATGATCGCCGCGAACATGAACGACCTGGACCGGCTGGCGGGGGGCGCCAACACGCTGGCGAACAACCTCGGCGATGTCCGCGGCCAGGTCGGTCAGATCACCACCAGCGTGCAGAGCGTGGTCGACGCGTTCAGCTCGATCCGTGGCCAATACGGCGGTGACAAGCTGGTCAAGAACGTCGAGGTCGCGGTAAAGCTCGTCAACGCGGTCAACCGGCTGGGCAACTCCATGGGCGTCAGCTACACCGCCGCCAGGGACATGTTCGCCTGGGTCGGCCCGGTACTGGCCGCGCTGCACGGCAACGCCGTGTGTGACCTCGATCCGTCCTGCGCCGAGACCCGCGGCCACTTCCAAGCGCTGGTCGACGCCCGCAATGACGGCACGCTCGACGAGATCAATTCGCTGGCAACACAATTGCAGTCGATGCAGGACAAGCAGTCCCTCAACGCGACGCTGAACCAGCTCAACGACGCCATCGGCCGGCTGACCAAGGTGATGCACACGATGGGGCTCGACTCGCCAGCGGGCGCGAAGGCCGGCACCACCAAGCTGCGCCAAGGCGCCGACAAAGCCGCCAGTGGCAGCCGGGAGGTGGCCAATGGCGTCGACCAGGTCGTCGACCAGATCAAGCTGATGCGAACCGGACTGGACCAGGCCGCCGCGTTCCTGCTGTCGATGAAGAACAACGCCGCCTCGCCGGCGATGGCCGGGTTCAACATTCCGCCCGAGGTCCTCGAACTGCCCGACTTCAAGATGGCGTCGAAGATGTTCATCTCGCCGGACGGGCACTCGGTGCGGTATCTGGTGCTCACGAAGCTCGATCCGTTCAGCGCCGAGGCGATGGATCAGGTCAACGCCATCAGTGACGCCGCCCGCAGCGCGCAACCGAACACCACCCTGGCCGACGCGACCATCTCGATGGGCGGCTACCCCGCCTCGCTGCGTGACACCCGCGATTACTACCAGATGGACATCCGCTTCATCATCGCGATCACGATGATCGTGGTGCTCCTGACGCTGATGTTGCTGTTGCGGGCGATTGTCGCGCCGCTGTATCTCGTTGGTTCGGTGGTGCTTTCGTACTTCGCGGCACTCGGAATCGGTGTCTTGGTCTTCCAGTATCTGTTCGGACAACAGCTGCATTGGACGGTGCCACCGTTGGCGTTCGTGGTTCTGGTCGCGGTGGGCGCCGACTACAACCTGCTGTTCGCCTCGCGGCTGCGGGACGAGTCGGCGGACAGCACGCGCTACGGGATCATCCGGACGTTGTCATCGACCGGTGGCGTGATTACCGCGGCGGGATTGATTTTCGCGGCATCGATGTGGGGTCTGTTGTTCTCCAGCATCGGTACCGTGGTCCAGGGTGGGTTCGTCATCGGAGCCGGAATCCTGCTGGACACCTTCCTGGTGCGGACGGTGACCGTGCCCGCCATGGCTACCCTGGTCGGAAAGGCGAACTGGTGGCCCTCACGATCGAGCTCGCAGGGGAGCGTTACGGCATGAAGAAGCTACTCGCGGCGGCTGCCACGGCGCTGACGGTATGCGCCACCGGCGGTGTCGCCGGGGCCGACCAGCCCTCCCCGGACCGGCCGGGCGGGGACGGGCCCACCCAGATCGGCACTCCGGGCCGCGGATACGCGCTCGGCGGCGCCCATGTGTTGGGCATCCCCTACGACGAGTACATCCGTCGCACCGGCGCCGACTGGTTCCCGGGACTGGACCGGCAGATCGTGGATTACCCGGCAGGCCAGGTCCAGGGCCACACGCTGGAGCGGCTCTTCCCCGGTATCGGCAAGCTCGACGCCAACTTCCCGGGGTTGGGCATCGATGGCCCGAGCGTCGGCGAGTCGGTCGACGAAGGTGAAGGCAACGTGATCCGCGCGATCCAGGCCGGCGGGCCCGGCACCGCGATCGGGCTGTCCGAAGGTGCGATGGTGCTCAACGCCGTGCAGAACCGGCTCGCCACCGATCCGAACGCGCCGCCGCCCGACCAGCTGTCGTTCGCCACCTACGGCGATCCGATCAGCCCGCACGCGTTCGGCGCGGGCTTCCTGGCCCAGAACTTCCCCGTCGGAAGCGTCGTTCCGTCGCTCGACTACCGGATGCCGCCGCAGATCGACAGCCAGTACGACTCCTACCGATTCGTCTCGGCGTACGACAGCATCGCCGACTGGCCGGACCGGCAGGACAACTGGATGGCCCTGGCCAACGCGGTCGTCGGCCTGGCCACCGGGCACACCGCCGTGGCGTTCACGAACCCGAGCATGGTGCCGCCGCAGAACATCAGGACCACGGTGAACTCCCGGGGCGCCAAGACCACCACGTACCTGATTCCCGAGCAGCATCTGCCGCTGGTGCTGCCGTTCAAGTACCTCGGCGTCGACGAAGACACCCTCAACAAGTTGGACGCGGTGCTCAAACCGTCGGTGGACGCCGGTTATTCGCGCAACGACGATCCGCTGACCGCGCCGATCCAGGTCGATCCGGTGAATGGCTACGACCCCGCGGAAGTCACCGCGCCGGCCACCCAGGCGGCCTTCGGCGGTGGCACCGATCCGCTCTCGCAGCTGCTCGCCGGCGCGCAGTACGTGCTGAACAACGGGCCCAGCGCGCGCTGATCTCAGGCGCCGATCAGTCCCGCGGTCAGCAGTACGGCACCCACCACGGCCAGTAGAACGGCGACCTCGCGGCGGCGCCGCGCGCGCACCCAGCCGTGCAGGCGGGTCATCGCGGCGTGGGTGCGTTGCGGAGCGATCAGGTAGGCGAGCAGCGGGATCTCCACCAACGCGAAGGCCACCACGTTGAACGCGAGCAGGGCGCCGAATCGGACCCCGGGATCGGCGGTGCCCGCCGCGATGACCGCGAGCGCGGCCAGATAGTCGACCGAGGGCAGCGCGATGCCCAGGCCCGCGACGCCGGCGACCCACAATGACGGGCCGTCGAGCAGGCGGCTCAGCCAGGCCGGTGGGGTCCGGTCACGGCCCTTGGTGGCCGCCAGGACGGCCGCGGCGACCAGGGCCAGCGCACCGATCACGATCTGCACCCGCGGCAGCGTGAAATGCGCCGACGCCGGGATGTGCGACTCGAGGGCGTACAGCACTACCGCGCCCACGGTCAGGCCCATCAGGAACCCGCCGCAGAGGAAGGCGGCGAGCTGCAGATGCGGCCGCGGCCGGTTCAGCATCACCACCGACATCCCGATCCGAAACGGTTCCAGGCTGACCGCGGCAGCCATCACCAGCAGGGTGAACCACATCGGGGGATCAGCTACGCGTCCAACCGGACGAACTGCCCCTGCCGGTACTGCTCGATGCACGCCGCCCGACGGATCTTGCCGCTGGTCGTGGTCGGCATCGACCCGGGCTCGACCAGCACGATATCGGCGACCTGCAGGCCGTGCGCGCGCGAAATGGCGGCCACGACATCGCTTTTCACCGTTTCGAGGGCACCGGCCTGACCGCGGTTCTTGAGTTCGACGACCGTCACAAGCTTCTCGGTCTCCTCGTCGCTGACCGCGATCGCCGCGACCCGGCCGCCGGTGATCTTCTGCACCGTCGCCTCGATGTCATCGGAATAGTGGTTGCGGCCGCGCACGATCAACATGTCCTTGATGCGTCCGACGATGAACAGCTCACCCTCGGAGACGAAGCCCTGATCACCGGTGCGCAACCACCCGGTGTCGGGAAGCTCGGCGGGTGGATCGGTCAGCGTTGCGCCGAATGCCGACCCGGTCTGCTCGGGTTTGCGCCAGTACCCGGCCGAAACGTTCTCGCCGTGCGTCCAGATCTCGCCAACGATGCCGTCCGGGCACGGCTGGCAGGTCTCGGCGTCGACGATCTGCACCAACGGTGACCTGGGCAGCTGGTAGCGCAGCAGCGCAGTGCCGCCCGGCTTGCGGATGGCGTTGCCCTGCGTCAACTCGTCGGCGTCGAACTCGACCACTTCGGGTACGTGGTCCGCGCGGCCGCTGGCGACGTAGACGGTCGCCTCGGCCAGGCCGTAGGACGGGGCTACTCGTTCGGGTCGAAAACCGTTGGACGCCAACCGCTCGTTGAACCGCACCAGGGTCTCGGGGTGGATGCGTTCGGCTCCGTTGATGATGCCGATGACCTGGCTGAGGTCGAGGTCCGCGAGTTCGTCGTCGGTGGCGCGCCGCGCGGTGAGGTCGAACGCGAAGTTCGGTGCACCGGACCAGGCCTTCGGTTGCCGGGCCATGGCCTGCAGCCAGCGCACCGGCCGGCTCAGGAACGCGATCGGGCTCATCAGGTCGGCCGGGTGCCCGCTGAGGATCGGCGCAGCGATCCCGAGCATCAGTCCCATGTCGTGGTAGAACGGCAGCCACGAGACCAGGGACGCACCGGGCGGGAATTTGCCGCCGTAGTGCGGCAGGTACTCGGCCATCAACTGCTCGAAGTTCGCGACGAGGTTGCGGTGCGAGATCATCACGCCGGCGGGCAGTCGGGTCGACCCCGAGGTGTACTGCAGGTAGGCGATGTCCGGGCCGTCGGGAACCTCGCTCGCCTCCTGTGGGTCGGCGTCGAGATCGATGGTGTCCACCGCGATCGTGGCGACCACCGCCGCACCGTCGTCCACATACTGCGCGGCCACCTCGAACACCGGGGACGTGGTCAGCACCACCGCAGGCGAGGTATCGGTCACGACGGCGCCGACCCGCTCGTCGTGGGAACCCGGGACCGGTACCGACAACGGGACGGCGATGAAGCCGGCCTGCATGGCGCCGAGGAAGCCGACGATGTAGTCCAGCCCCTGCGGTGCGATGATCAGCGCGCGGTCGCCGGGCATCCCGTGCTGGCTGATCTCCTGCGCGACATTGAGCGTGCGGCGGTACAGCTGGGACCAGGTCAGACTGTCGGTGACACCGTTGAAATCCCGGTCGTAATCGGTGAACGTGAAGGCGACGTCGTCAGGTGTCAGATCGGCGCGGTGGCGCAGCACGGACAGGATCGAGACGTTCGGCACTTACCAAGGCTACTCAACGAGTATTTGACTCACGCTGGACCCTACTGTGGCCCGAGCGCACCGTTACGTGTGAAGATAGCTGTGTTATGAGCACAGAGCTGAGCCCTGCCTCGTTGCGTGAGGCATTCGGTCATTTCCCAACGGGTGTCATCGCGATCGCCGCGGAGGTCGACGGTGTCCGGGTCGGCCTGGCGGCCAGCACGTTCGTGCCGGTGTCGCTGGATCCGCCGCTGGTTTCGTTCTGTGTGCAGAACAATTCCGAGACGTGGCCGAAGTTGAAAGATCTGCCGTCGCTGGGCATCAGTGTTCTCGGCGAGTCGCACGACGTGGCCGCTCGCACCCTGGCGGCCAAGACCGGTGACCGGTTCGCCGGCCTGGAAACCCACTCGCATGAAAGCGGTGCGGTGTTCGTGCACGGCACCAGCGTGTGGCTGCAGACCTCGATCGACCAGCTGGTGCCCGCGGGGGACCACACCATCGTCGTGCTGGAGGTCAAGGACATCACGGTGCACGACGTGCCGCCGATTGTGTTCCACCGCAGCACATTTCGCCGACTGGGCGCCTAGCCCAGCCTGATTCCACGCCCGATCGTCAGGGTTTCTCGGCGAGTTCGTCGCGATAGGCGACGATGCGCTGCTCGAGTTCGGCCGCATCGTCCGGCCGGCCCTCCTTGCGGGCCAGCGCGGCGCGGGCGGACAGCTCACGGATCGCGGTGCGGATGTCGTTGACGCTATGCACAGTCCCCATGTGTTCGAGGCTACCCAGAAAGCCTTACGCGTCAACGGCGCGAGCAGACACAAACGCCCCCGTACACACGGCGTGTCGGGGGCGTTCGCGTCTGTTCGTGGTTACTTGCGCCGGAACAGTTTGTTGCCCAGCCAGACCACTGGGTCGTACTTCTTGTCGGCAACGCGTTCCTTCATCGGAATCAGTGCGTTGTCGGTGATCTTGATGTGCTCGGGGCATACCTCGGTGCAGCACTTGGTGATGTTGCAGAAGCCCAGGCCGTTCTCCTCCTGGGCCATATCGCGACGGTCGAGGGTGTCCAGCGGGTGCATCGACAGCTCGGCCTGGCGCATCAGGTAGCGCGGGCCCGCGAAGGACTTCTTGTTCTCCTCGTGGTCACGGTTGACGTGGCACACGTTCTGGCACAGGAAGCACTCGATGCACTTACGGAACTCCTGGCTGCGGTTCACGTCCTCTTGCTGCATCCGGTAGTCACCGGGCTGCAGATCCTTCGGGGGTGTGAACGACGGGATCTCCCGCGCCTTCTCGTAGTTGAAGGAGACGTCGGTGACCAGGTCGCGCATCACCGGGAACGTCCGCAGCGGCGTGATCGTGACGACCTCGTCCTCGCCGAACGTCGACATCCGGGTCATGCACATCAGCCGCGGCCGGCCGTTGATCTCGGCCGAGCACGAACCACACTTGCCGGCCTTGCAGTTCCACCGCACGGCCAGATCGCCGGCCTGGGTGGCCTGCAACCGGTGGACGATATCGAGCACCACCTCGCCGTCGTTGACCTCGACGGTGTAGTCCTGCAGGTCACCGCCGGCTTCGTCGCCACGCCAAACCCGCAGCTTCGCGTTGTAGGCAGCCATTCTCAGCCCTTCCGGTCCGGGTGCTCGGCCAGTTGATCGTCGGTGTAGTACTTCTCGAGTTCAGAGAGCTCAAACGTGGCCAGCAGATCGGGCCGCATCACCGGCTGCTGCTCCGGCGTCACATCGACGTCGGGAACGACGGCGTCCGCATCACCAGGAGCGACCCGGCAGACCAGCAGCTTGTTGCGCCACCCGGCGTCCATCTTCGGGAAGTCGTCGCGGGTGTGTCCGCCACGGCTTTCCGTGCGCTGCAGCGCAGCCTTGGCCACACACTCGCTGACCAGCAGCATGTTGCGCAGGTCGATGGCCAGGTGCCAGCCCGGGTTGAAGATCCGGCCACCCTCGACGACCACGTTGGCGTAGCGCTTCTTGAGCTCGTCGATCTTGACCAGGGCCTCCTGGAGTTCACCCTCCTTGCGGATGATGCCGGCCAGGTCGTTCATCGACTCCTGCAACTCGGCGTGCAGGGTGTAGGGATTCTCGGCGTTGGGCTTGGGTTCGAACGGCGACAGCGCCAGCGTGGTGGCTTCCTCGATCGCCGCATCGGACACCGCCGGACGCTGCGACAGCCCGCGCACATAGTCCGACGCACCGAGTCCCGCGCGCCGGCCGAACACCAGCAGGTCGGACAGCGAGTTGCCGCCGAGGCGGTTGGAACCGTGCATGCCGCCGGAGCACTCGCCCGCGGCGAACAGGCCCGGGGTCGAGCCGGCGCCGGTGTCGGGATCGACCTCGATACCGCCCATCACGTAGTGACAGGTCGGGCCGACTTCCATCATGTCCTTGGTGATGTCGACCTCGGCCAGCTCGATGAACTGGTGATACATCGACGGCAGGCGGCGCTTGATCTCCTCGGCCGGCATGCGCGAGGCGATGTCGAGGTAGACGCCGCCGTGCGGGGTGCCGCGCCCGGCCTTGACCTCGTCGTTGATGGCGCGCGCCACCTCGTCGCGGGGCAGCAGGTCGGGGGTGCGGCGCGCGGAGTCGTTGTCTTTGAGCCACTGGTCGGCTTCTTCTTCGGACTCGGCGTACTGCCCCTTGAAGACGTCGGGGATGTAGTCGAACATGAAGCGCTTGCCTTCGGAGTTCTTCAGAACTCCGCCGTCACCGCGGACACCCTCGGTGACCAGGATGCCCTTCACCGACAGCGGCCAGACCATGCCGGTCGGGTGGAACTGGATGAACTCCATGTTGATCAGGCCGGAACCGGCGCGCAGCGCCAGCGCATGTCCGTCGCCGGTGTACTCCCAGGAGTTCGACGACACCTTGAACGACTTGCCGATGCCGCCGGTGGCCAGCACCACCGCCGGCGCCTCGAAGAGCACGAACTTGCCGGTCTCGCGGTAGTAGCCGAAGGCTCCGGCGATCGCGTCGCCGTCCTTGATCAGGTCGGTGATCGAGCACTCGTGGAAGACCCGGATCCGGGCCTCGTAGTCGCCGAGTTCCTTCTTGTCTTCCTGCTGCAGCGAAACGATCTTCTGCTGCAGGGTCCGGATGATCTCCAGGCCGGTGCGGTCACCGACGTGGGCCAGCCGCGGGTAGGTGTGGCCACCGAAGTTGCGCTGGCTGATCTTGCCGTCTTTGGTGCGGTCGAACAGGGCGCCGTAGGTCTCCAGTTCCCAGACCCGGTCGGGGGCTTCCTGCGCGTGCAGTTCGGCCATCCGCCAGTTGTTCAGGAACTTGCCGCCGCGCATGGTGTCACCGAAGTGAACCTGCCAGCTGTCCTTGGTGTTGACGTTGCGCATGGCCGCCGCGCATCCACCCTCGGCCATCACGGTGTGTGCCTTGCCGAAGAGCGACTTCGTCACCACGGCAACCTTCAGGCCCCGTTCCCGGGCCTCGATCACTGCTCGCAGGCCGGCGCCACCGGCACCGATCACGACGACGTCGTAGGAATGCCGTTCTAGGTCAGTCATCAACTCTCACTTCGTTTTCCGGAGCTGTTGTCGAAGTTCTCACCAGGGCACGCCTGGGATGTCCTTCAGCCAGATGGATACGGCCATGATGTAGAAGTCGGTGAACATCAGCGTGCCCAGCGTGATCCACGCGTACAGCTTGTGCCGGGTGTTGAGCTTGCTGATCTGCGTCCACATCCAGTACCGCACAGGGTGTTTCGAGAAGTGCTTGAGTCGTCCGCCCGCCACGTGGCGGCAGGAGTGGCACGACAGCGTGTAGGTCCACAGCAAGATCACGTTGATCCACAGGACCGCGTTGCCGATGCCGAACCGGAATCCATCGTTGGGGAACATCGCCATCACGGCGTCGTAGGTGTTGATGATCGAGATGATGCCCGCGATGTAGAAGAAGTAGCGATGCGTGTTCTGGATGATCAGCGGGAAGCGAGTCTCGCCAGTGTATTTCGCATGCGGTTCGGCGACGGCGCAGGCTGTCGGCGACTGCCACACCGTGCGGTAGTAGGCGCCGCGGTAGTAGTAGCAGGTGAGGCGGAAGAGCAGCAGGAAGGGCAACGACAGCGCGGCGTAGGGCAGGAACCACACGTCGGGCAGGAACGTGCCGAAGTGCGCTGCACCCGCGGGGCACCCCGAGCCCGTCGCCGCGTCGTAGTTCACCACGCACGGTGAGTAGAACGGCGTCAGGTAGTTGTACTGCTCGACGTAGAAATGGTCCTGCATGAACGCGCGCACCGTCGCGTAGATGACGAAGGCCGCAAAACCCAGGTCCGTCCAGATCGGCGCTTTGAGCCAATTGTCGGTCCGCAGCGTGCGTTGCGGTATCTGGGCACGGCCGGGTGAGAAGACGCCGGTCTTCGGGCGATTAGCCGCAGGTGCGCTCATCTACTGTGATCCCCTTCGCATGAACTCATCGGAGGGTACCT
>JAEZIA010000475.1 GCA_023416315.1 Actinomycetes bacterium | reverse complement strand
CGCCGGCCCACCTCCGCCGCGGGCCCGTGGACCGCCGGAGCGTCTGCGTCGTCCTCGAGGGCGCCCGGCCGCGCCGGCGACGGCAGCTGCTCCGGGGCACGCAGGTGGTCGGGGGCACGCATGGCGTCGGGGGCGCGGTGGGCGAGCGACTCGCGCAGGAGGGCCCGGCCGCGGTGGATGCGGGACCGGACCGTGCCGAGCTTGATGCCCAGCGTGACGCCGATCTCCTCGTACGACAGGCCCTCCATGTCGCAGAGCACGACGGCGGCCCGGAACTCCGGCGGCAGGGCGTCGAGCGCTCGCTGCACGTCCGAGTCGAGGTTCGCGTGCTCGAAGCCCCGCTCGGGGGTGGACGACGCCGACGCGGGCAGGCGGTCCGTCTCGTCGCCCCACGGGTCGATGCGCACGCGGCGCTTGCGGCGCACCTGGTCCAGGAAGAGGTTCGTGGTGATGCGGTGCAGCCAGCCCTCGAACGTGCCGGGCTGGTAGTTCTGCACGGAACGGAACACCCGGATGAAGGTCTCCTGGGTCAGGTCCTCGGCGTCCTGCGGGTTGCCCGACAGGCGGTATGCCAACCGGTACACCCGGTCGGCGTGCTGCCGGACCAGCTCATCCCACGACGGCATGGCCGTCCGATCACCGGTTGCGTCGAACACCGCGGTGCCCTGCAGTTCCTCGGACGGTTCAACCCACTCGGCGTCCCCGTGCTGCTCGGGATGCGACATGTGTGCCGGAGCCATCAGTGTGGTGATCGCTGGATCCTCCTGATCGTTCTGCGCCGACGGCGGGATGCCGTCGACCGCATCAAGCCTGACAACGCGGCCGTGGTCGGGCATATTCCCCGACCAGCGGGGGCTGTGTTCCATGCCCGCTACCGTTCCCCACACCTGTGTGGGAGCGATTTGAGCTAACTAAGGTTTGACTAAGAAATACTTTCGTTATCGTTTTGTGTCCAGGTCTTACGCTGATGTTCAGCGCGTCGAACTTGACGTTGCGCGGCGCTCCCGTCCGGCCGGCAAACGCCGCGGTGGCATGCCTGCTGGCGCGCCTGCCCCCGGCTCGATGCAGTTGCCCCTACGCTGCTGAGGATGGCCACTAACGAGGACCAATCAGGCCAACCGGAAGCCAGTCGCGCCGACCGGATCCTCGCCCATGCCGAGGGTTCGATCTCTGAGGACGCCATTGTCGCGGCCGCTCGGGAGCGAGCCGTGGATGCCGGCGCCGGGGCGGTGACACCGGCGGTCGGAGCCCTACTGAGCGTACTGGCGCGGCTCTCTGGCGGCAAAGCGGTTGTCGAGGTCGGCACCGGCGCCGGCGTGAGCGGGCTGTGGTTGTTGTCCGGCATGCGCGAGGACGGCGTCCTGACCACGATCGATATCGAGCCCGAGCATCAACGCATCGCCAAGCAGGCGTTCAGCGAGGCCGGCATCGGCCCGTCGCGCACCCGCCTGATCGCCGGACGGGCCCAAGAGGTGCTCACCAGACTGGCCGACGAGTCCTACGACCTGGTGTTTGTCGACGCCGCGCCGGCCGATCAAGCCGACTTCGTGGCCGAAGGGGTACGGCTGCTGCGCCCGGGCGGCGCCATCGTCGTGCATCGCTCCGCACTGGGTGGTCGCGCCGGAGACCCGGCCGCCAACGACGCCGAGGTCACGGCGGTGCGGGAGGCGGCCCGGTTGATCGCCGAGGACGAGCGGCTGACCCCGGTGCTGATCCCGCTCGGCGACGGAATTCTGGTCGCCGCCCGCTACTGACATCTGGGCGATTCTCGCCGCAGATTTGCTGATCTCGCACCTAAGTGCACGGTTTGTGAGCGCGGCAGACTCGGGCGTGCCGGAAAACTCTCCGTCACCTGCGGTATCGGTCTCGTTGGCGGGGCACACCGGGAGTGGCAAGAAATGAATTCGTCATGTTTCATTTATTTGCCATATATCTGCTTTAGCGTATTACAGCAAACTTCTGAAAGCGATGCGGATTCCCCCGGTTAATAAATACAATCAGCATCGGACGATCGCTCCGCGACGAGAATGACCTTGGTCAATTTCAATGCGGGCACGCGATTGGGGCAGTGCATTTGTGGGTACCCTCCCGCGAAATATGGTGCGGGGCCGCAGTATTGCGCCAAATCGTCCAGCCTGCGATAACCTCGCTGCACAGAGCACTTTGGGGGCCACGATGGATCCACGGTTCAGTTCCGTGATGCTGGTGGTCTTAATCGCGCCTTTCGTGCTTTTCGGAATTGCGGCCGTAATTGTTGACCTCTCGCAAAGTCGGCGGAACCGCAGCAGCGGCGTGATCGCCTCGTGGAGCGACCTGCGCCTGACGAGCAGTGAGCTGATCGTCGGCACTGGCCGCAACGCGCACCGGACCCCGTTGGCCGGGCTGACGGCCCGAGTCACGGAGACCCGTTCGCCGGCCGCGGGACTGCAGGCCCATGTCGTCAACGTGGTCATCGAGACATCCGACGGCGCCGCCCTGCGCAGAAGCCAGCCGTACTCCTACGGGTCGATCACCGAAGCCCGGATGTTCGAGATCCAGTTCAACCGGGTCGCCACACCGGCCGCGCCCGCCACCTGGGCTCCAGCGCCCGCCTTGCGCGCCGCGTAGGTCGGCAGAACACCGCTTTCGTCTCGATCCGGGGGCAATGCTTGACCGCGGATTGAACGCATGTTTAGCATCCTAAACATGCGTTCAACGGACCTCACGACGGTCGCCCGGATCCGCGATGCCGCCATCGAGTTGTTCGGCGAGCGCGGGTTCGACGTCGGCGTGCGTGCGATCGCCGAGACCGCCGGGGTCAGCCCGGGACTGGTCATCCACCACTTCGGCTCCAAGGACGGGCTGCGCAAGGCCTGCGACGACTACATCGCCGAGGAGATCCGCAGCGAGAAGACCGAAACGATCCGCTCCACCGACCCGGCCACCTGGCTGGCCGCCGCCGCCGAGATCGAGTCCTACGCGCCGATGATGGCCTACCTGGTGCGCAGCATGCAGACCGGCGGTGAGCTGTCCCGGCAGCTGTGGCAGACCATGTTCGCCGGAGTCGAGAGCTACCTCGACGAGGGCGTGCGGGCAGGCACGATCAAGCCCAGCCGCGACCCCGCCGCCCGCGCGCGCTACCTCGGGATGGCCGGTGGCGGTGCGTTCCTGCTGTACCTCCAATTGCACGAGAATCCGACCGATTTGCGCGCCGTGCTGCACGACTACGCCAACGAGATGATGCTGCCTGCGCTGGAGCTCTACACCGAAGGCCTGCTGACCGACTCGACGATGTTCGACAGCTTCGCCGCCCACGGCGAGATCATCACACACTCCGAGGGAGAACCAGATGACAACGGCATCGGCACCGACAGCGCGGACTGAGACCGCAGCGGTCGAAATCCGGGGACTGGTCAAGAAGTTCGGCCGCACCCGGGCGCTGGACGGCATGGACCTGACGGTCGGAACCGGTACGGTTGCCGGGTTTCTCGGGCCCAACGGAGCCGGCAAATCGACCACCATTCGAATCCTGTTGGGGCTCTTACATTCCGACGGCGGGCAGGTGCGGCTGCTCGGCGGTGACCCGTGGCGCGACGCGGTGACGCTGCACCGCCGGATCGCCTACGTGCCGGGCGACGTGACCCTGTGGCCGAACCTGACCGGCGGGCAGGTCATCGACTTCCTCTGCGGTCTGCGCGGCGGGGCCGACCCGCGCAGGCGCGACGGGCTGATCGAACGTTTCGAACTCGACCCGCACAAAAAGTGCCGCACCTACTCCAAGGGCAACCGCCAGAAGGTCGCCCTTGTCGCCGCCTTCGCCACCGACGCCGACATCTACATCCTCGATGAGCCGACCTCGGGCCTCGACCCGCTGATGGAGAACACCTTCCAGCAGTGCGTGCGCGAGGTGGCCGGTCGCGGCGCCGCCGTGCTGTTGTCCAGCCACGTCCTAGCCGAGGTCGAAAAGGTCTGCGACACAGTCACCATCATCCGCGCCGGACGTACCGTCCAATCGGGTTCACTGGCCCAGCTCCAGCACGTGATCCGCACGACCGTCACGGCACACACCCGTCGCGATCCCTCCGTCGTGGCCCGCTGGCCGGGTGTGTACGACGTCGACGTTCGCGACGGGCGGGTCCGGTTCACGGTCGGCCGCGATGTGCTGGACCCGACGATGTCACACCTGACCCAGCTCGGCCTGGTCGACCTCACCGTCACACCGGCCTCGCTGGAAGATCTCTTCCTGCGCGAATACCGGACGCCGGCGCGATGATCGCGACCGCGCCTGCGCGCTCAGCACTGACCGGGACCGTCGGGCTGGTCCGCTTCGCGCTGCGCCGCGACCGAATTCGGCTGGCGGTGTGGGTGGGATCGCTGACGTTGATGATGGTGTACGCGCCCGCCGCGATCAAACTCGCCTATCCCGATGAAGCCCAGCGCCAGGCGCGGGTGAACCTACTGAAGACGCCGGCCGGAATCATGCTGGGCGGACCCATGTTCGGCGGCAATGAGACCGACCTCGGGGTCATGATGGCCAACGAGCTCATGTTGTCGTTGATCGTGGCGGCATCCATCCTGTCGGTGTTGACCGTCATCCGCCACACTCGCGCCGAAGAGGAAAGCGGCGCCGCCGAACTCGTGCTGTCGTCGGTCGTCGGCAGACACGCCCGCACCGCAGCCGCGCTCGCTGTGGTGGTGTTGGTGAACGCGACGTTGTCGGTGACGATGACGGCCGCGATGACCGTCAGCGGCTTTGTCGTGATCGACTCCGCCGCAATGTGTTTGGGTGTGACGGCGGTGGCCACCGCCTTCGGGGCGTTCGCCGCACTCAGTGCCCAGCTGTGGCGGCAGGCCCGAACCGCGACCGGGGCGGCGTTGGCCGCGCTGGCGGCGGCCGTGCTGGTGCGCGGCGCGGGCGACGTGATCGACAACTCCGGCAGCGCGCTGAGCTGGTTCTCCCCCATCGCGTGGGCCCAGCAGATGCGGCCGTTCGTCGCGTTGCGGTGGTGGCCGCTGGCACTGTTGGTGGCGCTGGCGGTGGCCCTCGCCGCCGCCACGGTGGCGTTGGAGAGCCGTCGGCAATACGACGACGGAATCTTGGCCTCCGCCGGTGAGCGATCCCATGCCCGAGCGGTCGGCGGCGTCTTCGGACTGCAGCTGGTGATCCATCGCGGTCTGACGCTCGGCTGGGCGATCGGCCTGGTGATCGCGGGGGCGGCATTCGGTTCGATGACGAAATCGCTGCTCGATGCGGCCAGCGGCAATGAGCTTCTGGCACGGGTGCTTTCGGCCCAGGGAACCGACGGCGTCTACACCACGATGACGCAGTTCCTCGCCGCCGCGACGACGGCGTATGTGGTCACCGTGGTGGTGCGCGTGAGCCGCGACGAGGAGTCCGGGATCGGTGAGGTGGTGCTGGCGGGTTCGGTGTCGCGCTGGGCGTGGCTGCTCTCGGCGGTCGGCGCGGCGCTGGTCGGTGCGGCGGTGTTGCTGGCCTGTGCCGGTCTGGGCAATGGCCTCGGCGCGGGCCTGACGGTGGGTGAGCCCGCCTCGATCGTGCGGCTGACGCTGGCGGCGTTGGCGTTCCTGCCGGCGATGGCGGTGGTGGCCGGTGTCGCCGCGCTCGGGGTGGCACTGCGGCGTCCCGGTATCGGTTGGCTGGCCGTGACTTACGTGGTGGTCGCGCTGTATCTCGGTGCGCTGCTGCGGTTGCCGCGCTGGCTCATCGAGGCCTCGCCCGTGACCCGCACCACCGCCCCGTTATCGATTTCCGTTGCGGCGCTGGCGGTGATGACCGTGATTGCCGTCGCGCTCACACTGGGCGCCGGGATGCTCTACCGCCGGCGCGATGTCGTCTAAGGAGTAACCATGAAGGTTCGAGTCGCGGTCTCCTCCATCCTGGGCATCGCCGTGTTCGCGGTGTTGCTGTTCGTGTCCGCGGGCACCGTGAACTATTGGCAGGGCTGGGTTTTTCTCGCGGTGTTCACCGTCGTCAGCCTGGTGCCGACCATCTATCTGGGCCGCAAGTATCCCGATGCGCTCGAGCGACGCACGCACGCAGGCGTGCGAGCCGAGAGCCGTCCCGTGCAGAAAGTGGTGATCGCCGGGACGTTCCTCGCGTTCGCCGCACTCCTGGTGGTACCGGCACTCGACTACCGCTTCGGTTGGTCGCAGGTGCCGGCCTGGGTGTCGATTGTCGGCCAGGTAATGGTGGCCGTCGGCCTGGGCATGGCGATGGTGGTGATCATTCAGAATCACTACGCCTCGGCCAATATCACCATCGAGGACGGCCAGCCACTGGTGAACACCGGGCTGTATGGCGTTGTGCGCCACCCGATGTACCTCGGCAACGTGATCCTGCTGACCGGCATGGCATTGGCCCTCGGCTCGTACTGGGCGCTGCTGATCGTCGTCGGCGGCGTGCTGTTGATG
>JAEZIA010000399.1 GCA_023416315.1 Actinomycetes bacterium | reverse complement strand
GCCTGCAGGTGGTCGGCCTCGATGCCGAGGGCGACACCGCGCTCGACGAGTTCGACGCGTCCGGCCCGCTGGTGGTCGTCGTGGGGTCGGAAGGCAAGGGACTGTCGCGGCTGGTACGCCAGAATTGCGATGCGGTGGTGTCGATTCCGATGGCCGGGCCGACGGAGTCGCTGAACGCCTCGGTGGCCGCCGGCGTGGTGCTGGCCGAGATCGCGCGCCAGCGCCGCCGTTAGGTCACCTTCTCCCGCGAGCAGACGCAAAGGCTCCGAAACCCTCGGCGTGTCGGGGACTTTTACGTCTGCTCGCGCGGGCCGACGTCAGACCCCGATCAGCTGAACTCCAGCCCATAACATCAACACCGCCACAACCAGGCACGCCGGAACCGTCGCCACCCCGAGCCAGGTGAACTCGCGCGCACTGGTCGGCTCACCCTGCTGATGTAAGACTCGGCGCCACAACAAATTCGCCAGCGACCCGGCGTAGGTCAGGTTGGGGCCGATGTTCACCCCGATCAGCACGGCCAGCACCGCCGCCGGGCCGCTCACCGCGACCAGGGGCAGCAGGACCAGCACGGCGGGAAGGTTGTTCACGACGTTGGACAGCAGCGCCGCCACCGCCGCGATCCCCAGCAGGGCCATCAACCCGCTGCCCGAAGGCAGCAGGTCCGAGGCGAACCCGTCGAGACCGTTGACCATCACCGCTTTCACCACCACCGCCAGCCCCAGCACGAACAGCAGGAACGGCACGTTCAGCGAGTGTGCGATCCCACCGATTGTGCTGCGCCGCTGCGCCAGTGACCGCACACCCAACACCACCACACCGGCCAGCGCCGCCCACGCCGGGGACAGGCCGGCGAACGACGTCACCGCAAACCCCGCCAACGTCAACGCCAGCACGACCAGAACGAACACCGGCTTGGCCGCGGGCGGGGGAGGGCTCTGGGCCGGAACGTCGGCGAGGTCACGCCGAAACACCAGTCGCAGTATCAGGTATTCGACCGCCACCGCGGCCAGCCACGGGGCGGCCATCAACGCACTGAACCGGGTGAATGTCAGGCCGGCCGCGCTGAACGCCAGCAGATTGGTCAGGTTTGACACCGGCAACAGCAGCGACGCCGAATTGGACAGGTGCGCAGTGGCATACAGATGCGGGCGGGGCGGAACCCGCAATGTGCGCACGGTGGCCAGCACGACCGGCGTCAGCAGGACGACCGTGGCGTCCAGGCTCAGCACCGCCGTGGTTGCCGCCGCGATCAGGAACACCTGGCCCAGCAATCGCCGCGGCCTGCCGCCGCTGCCGCGCGCCATCCAGGTGCCCGCGGCCTGGAATAGACCCTCGTCGTCGCACAACTTGGCCAGCACCAGTACGGCAGCCAAGAAGCCGACCACCGGAAGCATCCGGGCCATCTCGTCGGCCGCGTCGTGAACAGAGACCGCCCCGACCGCGACGACGACACCGGCGACCGGCACCGCGGCGACTGCCTCCGACCAGCCGGCAGGTCGGGCGATGGCGAAGACCAGTACGACAGCCAGGGCTGCCACGGCGACGATCAGCACAGCGCGCTCAGGCCCACGGGTCGGCGCGTCGCCACACGGTCGGCAGGTGCAGTGCGACGCCATCCTGCTCGGCCAGCCGAGTCAGGACACGCATCGACACGTGCAGGTCGTCACCGGCATAGGGCAGCGCCCGCATCGGTTCAGTGAGCGGCCGGAAGAAGTCGTCCCAGTGGATGAGCACCACCCGGCGCGCACCGACCGCCCGCACGGTCTGCTCCCAGTACTGCTCGATGTAGGCGGTCGGCTGGACGCCCAGCTGTCCGATGCCCAGGTAGGCGACCTCGGCGCGGTGTCCGTCGAGCGCGCCGGGCAGGAACCCGGCGCTGCCCTGGATCAGCAGACGCCGATTACTGGGAGCGTGGTGGATCAGGGTGGCCCACGTTTCACCGCAGCGGAACGCGGCCGCCTTCGCAGGCGGCACGACCGGGGCGGTGATCGTGCCGGGGAAGCGGTCGGGCGGGCAGTGCTGCGACTCGATGAGCGTCACGCTGAACGGTCCCAGCGTCAGCGCCTCACCCGAGCCGGCCACGACGATTTGATCGCTCGAAAGGCGGTATCCACGAGCGATATTGGCCACCGACTCGCCGCCGATCAGCCGGGCACCGGTGCGGGCGGCGACCAGCGCCGAATCCATCGCGTGGTCGTAGTGGGTGTGCACCGGAAGCACTGCGGCGAGCCGGTTGATCTTGGCCCGGTTCAGGCAGTAGTCGATCCGCGAGGCCGACGGCCGCAGCCGGCGAAACCCGACGTCCAGCAGTGGCGGGCGGGAAAAGAATCCGTCGGTCAACAGCGAGGAGGTGCCGTCATCGACCAGCAGGGTGGAGACACCGAGCCAGGTGATCGACAGCGCGGCATCCGGATCGGCGTCGGGCACGTCGAAGCGGTCGGTATAGAGGGCGATGTCGGGCCTGCCGAGTTTGAGTCGCATCAGACGAATGCCGCCAGTTCGATGCCGTCGCGCAGCAGGCGCTCGCGGACCGCGGTGGCGATCTGCACCGCACCCGGCGAATCACCGTGTACGCACACCGATTCCACCCGGACGTCGATCGGGGTTCCGTCGGCGGCCAGCACTCGGCCGGTGTCGACCATCCGCACCACCCGCTCGGCGATCTGGTCGGGATCGTGCAACACAGCACCGGGTTCACGGCGGGGCAGCAGCGAGCCGTCGGGACGGTAAGCGCGGTCGGCGAACGCTTCGGCGACGGTGCGCAACCCGAGGCGTTCGGCCTCTTCGAAGAACACCGAGCCGGCCTGGCTGAGTACCGGCAGGCCGGGGTCGACGGCGTGCACGGCCTCGGCCACCGCGCGGGCCTGCTCACGATGGCGCACGATCGTGTTGTACAGGGCGCCGTGGGGTTTGACGTAGCCGACGGTCGATCCGGCGGCGCGGGACAGCGCCTGCAGCGCGCCGATCTGGTAGATCACCTCCGCGGTCAGTTCGGCCGGTTCGACGTCGATGAAGCGGCGGCCGAACCCGGCCAGGTCGAGATAGCTGACCTGGGCACCGATCCGGACGCCGCGTTCGGCGGCGGCGCGGGCGGTGCGGGCCAATCCGGCGGGGTTGCCTGCGTGAAATCCGCAGGCCAGGTTGGCGCTGGTGACGATGTCGAGCATGGCGGCGTCGTCACCGAGCTCCCACACCCCGAAACCCTCGCCGAGGTCAGCGTTCAGGTCGACGGACGTCACAGAGACAGATTAGGCGAGCTCAAGCCGCAGCAGGATCAACCTGGCGTCGGCTCACCGCCCAGCACACCAGATAGATGACGAACGAGATCGTCGTGACGAACACCGACACCGGAACGCCGGGCGCCAGCGACAGCACGATGCCGACGACCGCGGACAGTTCGGCGAAAATCACCGACGCCGCGATCACCGCGGCGGGTGAGCTGAATACCCGCGCCGCCGCGGCCGCCGGTGTGATGAGCAGTGACATCACCAGCAGCGCGCCCACGATCTGCACGCCCTGCGCGGCAACCACACCCACCAGCGCGGCGAACACGATGCCCAGCGCACGCACCGGAACTCCGCGTGCGGCAGCCACTTCCGGGTCGGCGGTGGCGAACAGCAGCGGCCGGTAGCTGACGACGAGGACACCGACCACCAAGACCGTCACCGCGATCAGTAGCGCCAGACCCGAGTACCCGACCCCGACGATCTGGCCGGTCAGCAGCGCGAAACTGGTGCCCGCGCGGCCCGGATACAGGTGGATGAACAGCACGGCAAGTCCGAGCCCGAACGCCAGCACCACGCCGATCGCCGAATCGCGTTCGCGGGCCCGCTGGCCGAGGATGCCGAACAGCACGGCGGCCAGCGCGCTGCCCACCAGGGCGCCCAGGCCGATGTTGAAGCCGACCAGCAACGCGAACGCGGCGCCGCTCAGCGACAGCTCGCTTGATCCGTGCACGGCGAACGACATCTGGCGCATCACGATGAACGGCCCGATCAGCCCGGCCACCAACGCCAGCAGCGCGGCCGCGATCAGAGCCTGCTGGACGAAGCCGCGGCTCAGCAGGTCGGCGGTGA
>JAEZIA010000299.1 GCA_023416315.1 Actinomycetes bacterium | reverse complement strand
GCGGCGGTGCAGCCGTTGGCCATCCGGAACCATGCCGAGTACGCGTCCTCGGCCGTCGCCTCGGGCGGCGAGCCGTCGATGCGCGTCACACCTCCGCAGTCGACCACCTCACTGGTGAACAGCCACCGGGTGAAGTCGATGAGGTGTGAGCCGTAGGCACCGATCCACCCGCCTCCGCGCTCGCGGTCGTTGATCCAGCCGTAGGGGCGCCCACGCAGTCCGCTCCCGTAGAACGTCCAGTGCAAATGCGCCGGCGTCCCGATCATTCCGTCGTCGGCCAGCTGCTTGAGCTTTGCCCACGCCTCGGTGAAGCGGAACTCGAAGTTCAGGAAGTGCAGCACCCCGGCTTCGCGAGCACGCTCACGCATGGCCTCGGCCTCGGCGGCGTTGCGTCCGAACGGTTTGTCGCACAGCACGTGGCGGCCGTGATCGATGGCGGCGTTCACATGCGTGACGTGCAGGAACGGCGGCGAGTGCACCGAGATCAGGTCGGCCTCCGAGGCGATCGCCTGCTGCACCGCGGCGTCGTCGCGGGGGCTGACCACGTCGACGTCGAGGCCGAGACCGGCATACACCGGCGCGGCCGCGTGCTTGCCGAAGCCGGTGCCGATCACCACGACCTTCATGCGAACAATCCCCTCAACCCGGTGCCACCGACCCTGCGTGCCAACAGATCCCGGGTCGCGGACAGGCCCAGCGGAAGCCGCCGCAGCGGCTGGCTGTACCGGGAGAGCCACGACAGGGTGGTCTCGTCGCAGAACCCGACCGCACCGTGCAGCTGATGGCACACCCGGAACACGATCTCGGCGGCCTCGATGGCCGACATCCGCAGCGCGAGAGCATCGTCGAGTCCGTCCGGGCCGCCGCTGCCGACGCTCCACAGCGTGTACTTGGCCAGAATGTCCAATCCGCTGCGTTCGACCTCGGCGTCGGTGAGCTGGAACTGCACGCCCTGAAACGACGACAGTGTCTGGCCGAACTGCTTGCGCAGGCTGATGTGTGCGACGGTCAGCTCGATCGCGCGATCGAGCATGCCGAGCAGTGTCCAACACTGCAGCGTGAGAGCCAAGGCGAGATCGCCGGTGCCGTTATCGTCCAGCGGTGCAAGCTGCAGTTCGGTGACGAAGGCCGGGCCGTTGGCGGCGTGGCCGGTCACGCGGGAGCGCGTGCCGTCCAATGTCACTGCCGCCCAGTGGGATTCGAGTCCGGCCACCGGCGCCGACGGCCGGGTCTCGGCCACCACCAGCAGGCCGTCGACATCGAGGTCGGTAGGCACAGCCAGCCGTTCGGCCACCGGGTAGGGCACTGCCCAGTAGCCGGCGCTTCGGCACAGCGCCGCCGCGGCCTCCAATCCGTCGGCGTCGGCGCGAGGTTCGAGTTCCCATGCCCCCAGCCCGGTGAGAATCGGGCCGACGAGCGATTCGCGCAGGCCCGGCTTTGCTTCGGCCTGCTGGACAAGCTGGTCACCGCCCGCGGCCTCGAACGCCCGTAGTGCCTGATGCCCGAACTCCCGGGCATCCTCGCTGAGGTCCAGCACCATCGACGTCATTTCGACGCCGCCAGAAGCGATCGCGACAACAGGATGCGTTGCATTTCGATGCTGCCGGAGGACACCGTCGAGGCCTGTGAATACTTCCAGTGGTCGTCGACCTCGCCGAGAAACCAGCCCGCTCGCGGATCGTCGTGTGCGACCTCGGCCGCTATGTCCATCAACACCTCGGCGCTGTCCTGATCCAGCTTGGTGACCGCGATCCGGTACGCGGCGGCGTCGCCGGGTCGGACCTGCCCGGTGCTCTGGAGTTCCACGATGCGATAGGCCATCAGGCGTGCGCGCCGGCAGTGCGTCAGCATCCGGATCCATCTGGCCCGCAGTTCCGCGGGCAGGTCGTCCCACCGGTCGCCGAGCACGATCGGTGCGGCGGCGAGCAGCCGTTCGCACCGCGCATACCGGGCGATTCCGACCCGCTCGAATGAGGTCACCTCAGCCACGATCGACCAGCCCTCATCGACCGTGCCGAGCACATCGGCTTCGGTGACGCGCAGGTCGTCGAAGAACACTTCGTTGAGGTGATGCGGGCCCAACATGGTGCGGATCGGTCGTACCTGGATCGCAGGATTGTCCATCGGCACCAGGAAGATCGTCAGGCCCTGTTGTTTTCTCTCACCCTTGGTCGTGCGTGCCAACAGGAAACACCACTGTGCCATCGTGGCGTAGGACGTCCAGATCTTCTGGCCGCTCACCAGCCAGCCGTCTCCGTCCCGGCGCGCGGTGGTTCGCAACGACGCCAGGTCGGAACCGGCCTCGGGTTCCGAAAACCCCTGACACCAGATCACTTCGCCACGAGCGATGGCAGGCAGATGCGTGCGCTGCTGCGCTGGCGTGCCGTGCCGCATGATGATCGGCCCGACCCAGTTCACGCCCATGTACTGCGCGCCACGTGGTTCGTGATGGGCCCACATCTCCTCGCGAACCACGGTCTGCTCCCACACCGAGGCGCCACGGCCACCGAACTCCTCCGGCCAGGCCAGGCACAGCAGTTCCTGCTCGGCCAGTGTCCGGCAGAACCGTTGTGCGACCTCGAGATCCGCGGGGTCATCGGTGAACGCCCCCAGGAAGCCGTCGGGAACATGGGTGGCCACCAGATCCCGAAGCTGTGCCCGCAGCGCCGTCGCAGACGCCCCCATCGTGAAATCCAAAGTCACGCGCTCTCCACCTCCGCCAAACCCAACTCGGCCAGCACGGCAGCGGTATCGGCGCCGAGCTCGGGCGTCGGCCCCGCGATCCGCCCGGGGGTCCGGGAGAACCAGGTCGGCACACCCGGCATCCGGACGGGCCCCTGCGGGGTCGGCACTGTCTCGAAAAAGCCAACAGCATTGAGCTGTTCGTTGTCGAACAGCGCCTGTGGTGAGTTCAGCGGTGCCGCCGGGATTTCCAGGTCGACGAACAATGTCAGCCACTCCTCGGTGGTGCGTTCGGCCATGGTCTGCGCGACCAGCGCGTACACCGTGTCGATCTCGGCGGCGCGCGCGGCCAGCGTGGCGTAGCGCTCGGTGTTCCACGCGGGCTGCACGGCATTGATGAAGCTGGCCCAATGCCGGTCGTTGTAGATCAGCGCCGAGATGTAGCCGTCCTTGGTGCGGTACGGCTTCCGGTTCGGTGCGACGGTCCGGTGATATATGGCCGGGCCGAGCGGCGGGTCGAACATGGCGCCGTTGGCATGCTCGACAAGCATGAACGAGGCCATCGTCTCGAACATCGCGACTTCGACCTCCTGACCCTCGCCGGTACGTTCCCGGTGGAACAGCGCCATCGTGGTCGCGTAGACCGCGGTCAGGCCGGCGACCTTGTCGGCGACGATCGTGGCGACATAGTTGGCTTCGCCGGTCAACTCGGCCTGCACGGCGGGCAGGCCACATTCAGCCTGGATGGTGTCGTCGTAGGCGGGCCGGTCGCGGTCCGGGCCGCGCCGGCCGTACCCGTAGCAGTTGGTGTAGACGATCGACGGGTTGATGGCCGCGACATCGTCGTAGCCGAACCCGAGTTTGGTGATCGCCTTGGCGCGCATGGAATGGATGAAGACGTCGGCGCCTGCGATCAGCGCACGCAGCGCGGCCCGACCGGGCTCGGAGCGAAGATCGAGCACCACACTGCGTTTGCCGCGGTTGACGTTGACGAACACCCCGCTGAGTCCTGGTGCCGGACCGACCGATACATACCGGGTGTCGTCCCCGGCCGGCGGTTCGACCTTGATGACGTCGGCGCCCATGTCGGCGAGGATCTGGGTGCAATACGGGCCCATCACCATCGCGGTGAGGTCGATGACCCGGACCCCGGCCAGTGGACCGCTGCCACTCATTCTGTTCCCCTTGCCATGGCGAAGCTGTGGCCGATGTGCGCGTTGTGCCCGTCGGGCACCACCGGGAAGACCAGCGGCTCACCGAGGTCACGGATCTCGTCGATGCGCGCGCCCACCTCGTCGACGGTCCAGGCCGGTTGGTAGACGCCGGTGGATTCGGTGACGACGACCCGCGCCACCCGGCCCGCGATCGCGGTGAAAATCTCCCCGGTGACCGAGCAGGATTCATGGGCGAGCCAGCCGACGACCGGCGCGACGAGCTCCGGTCCCATCGGTGGGTAAGCCGAAGTGTCCAGGCCCTCGGCCATTCGGGTCACCGCGGCGGGGACGATCACATTGCAGCGCACCCCGTGTTCGGCCCCTTCCAGGGCAGCCACATTCGACAGGCCCAGCACGCCGGCCTTGGCGGCGGCATAGTTGGCCACCGCGCGGTTGCCGTAGAGGCCGCCGATCGACGACGTCAACACCACGCGCCCGTAGCCTGCCCCGCACATGATCGGGAACGCCGCCCGCACCACGTGGAATGCTCCGCGCAGATGGACGTCGAGCACGGCGTCGAAGTCCTCGACTCTCATCTCCGACAGCGGTGCGTGCCGGACGTTTCCGGCATTGTGAATCAGCACATCCAGGCGCCCATAAGTTTCGACGGCCGCCGCCACGATCGCCTCACCGCCCTGCGCGGTCACCACTGACTTCGACGACGCGATCGCCTCTCCGCCCCCGGCGATGATCTCGTCGACGACCTGTTGGGCGGGACCGGCATCCGCTCCCGCACCGGACAGCTCGCCGCCGACGTCGTTGACGACGACCTTGGCGCCCAGCCGGGCCAGCAGCAGCGCGTACTCGCGCCCGAGCCCGCGGCCGGCGCCGGTGATGACGGCGACCCGGTCGTCGAATCGTGCCTGTGCCATCTAGGTTCCGAGCACCAGGCCGTCGAGGTCGCCCTTGGCCCGCCACTCGGCGATGAGGTCGTCGAAGGCATAGAAGCCGGGCGAGTAGAAGTCGCCGAGGAAGGCACCGTTGCCCTCCGCGCCACCGCGCCCCTCGTTGTTGTAATAGCCCGGGGTGCAGGACAGTTCGAAGGCGGAGTTGTCGATCGACAGGTCCCGGACGGTGGCGACCCAGGCGTCTTGGCCGTCCTGGCTGGGTTCGACGGTGGTCGCGCCCCGCTTCTGCGCCTCGGCGATGATGTAGGCGATGTGGCGGGCCTGCTGTTCGAACATCGCCGTGGTGTTGGCCGAGACGCCGCCCTGAATGAAGCCCATGAAGAACTGGTTCGGGAAGCCACGGCTGGTCATGCCGTGCAGCGTCTTATAACTGTCTTTCCAGTGGTCGAACAGCGACACCCCGTCGCGCCCGACGATCGCGTCGATCGCGAACCGGCGGCTGATCTCGGTGGAGATCTCGAAGCCGCTGGCGAAGATCACGCAGTCGACCTCGTATTCGACACCGTCGGCAACGATGCCGTTGGCGGTCAGGCGCTCCACACCCTTGGTCGCCGACACGTCGATGAGGGTGACGTTGGGCCGGTTGAACGTGTTCAGGTAGTGCTCGCTGGAGGTGGGGCGCTTGCACATGAAGCGGTAGTACGGTTTCAGCGCCTCGGCGGTCGCGGGGTCTTCGACGATCTCGGCGACGCGGCGACGCAGCCGCTCCATGATCTTGTAGTCCTCTTCCTCGCGGAACGCCATGATCTGCTCGATGGTCACCGAGGCGGGATCCGGGCTGGCCGCGATGCGGGCGGTCAGGTTGCGCCCGAGCTCGGTCCAGAAGTCGCAGACCAGATCCGGTTCACCGAACACCACACCGACGAACGGCGACCAGTTGTGGAAGTTGCGTTTGCGCTCTTCCTGCCAGCCGGGTTGCAGCGAGGCCGCCCAGGCCGGATCGGTGGGCGGATTGGATCGCGCATCGACCGACGACGGGGTGCGCTGGAAGACGAACAGCTGCTTGGCATCTCGGCCCAGATGGGGCACCAGTTGGATTCCGGTGGCGCCGGTGCCCACCAGGGCGACCCGCTTGTCGGCGAGCTTGTGCAGGCCGCCGTCGGCGTCACCGCCGGTGTACTCGTAATCCCAACGCGCGGAATGGAACACGTGTCCGGAAAAATCCTTGATGCCCGGGATACCGGGCAGTTTCGGCCGGTTGTACGAACCCTGAGCCATGACCACGAACCTGGCCCGGATGTCGTCACCCCGGTCGGTGGTGATCTGCCAGCGCTGGGTCTGATCCTGCCAGTGCAATTCGCGCACCTGGGTGGAGAACAGCGCGCCGTCGTACAGGCCGAAGTGTTTGCCGATATTGCGGCAGTGCTGGAATATCTCGGCGCCGTCGGCGAACTTCTTGCTCGGCATGAAGCCGAGCTCTTCGAGCATCGGGATGTAGCAGTAGGCGTCGTTGTCGCACTGGATCCCCGGGAATCGGTTCCAGTACCAGACCCCGCCGAAATCGCCGGCCATCTCGATCACCCGGATGCCCTCGACGCCGGCCCTTTTCAGGTAGGCGCCCGCCAGCAGCCCGGCGAAGCCGCCGCCGAGCACCACCACGTCGGCATTCTCGGCGATCGGATCGCGCTCGGTCACCGGGGTGTACGGGTCGACCTCGTAGAACTGCGCGAACTCACCCTCGAGCTCCAGGTACTGCGCGGAGCCGTCCGGCCTCAGGCGCTTCTCCCGCTCGATGCGGTACTTCTCCCGCAGCGCCGGAATATCGATGTCCAACGGGGTCTGAGTCGGTCCACACTCGCTCATAGGTCTCTTTCTCCCGATTTCGGCGCGAAAACGTTCGCTCAGCGGCGGAAAACGCGCCGAAATCACAGCTTGCGGGGCTCGCCGGTGCCCATGTACTTCGACAACTGGTAGTGCAGGTTCACGGTGCTGCGTTCGCGGTACGGATTCGGTTGGGTGCCAGGGAAGCCGAGCGACTTCATACCCTGCTGGACGGCCGCCATGTTGGAGAAGTCCTGGGGCAGCACGCTGCGCCACCGCGGATCGCCCACCGGGGTGTATTCCCATTCCGTCTGGGGCTCCGCGTCTTTGGGGTAAAGCTCGAACGCCGACACCTCGAAGATGCACTTGTCCGGGTTGTAGTTCGGGTCGGGGCGCGCGCTGTAGCACAGCGCGCTGGTCAGGCCCTGCCCGATCTGGAGGTTCGGGAACAACTGCCACGCGGTCCCGCTCTGCCCGAGGATGTCGGCGGGGATCGTCGGCCAGATCACCCCGCGCGCCTCGTCGTCACGCCGCGCCGAGGCCAGCCAGTGTTCGAGTACCTTGTCCGCCGGTGTGCCTTCGGGCAATTCGTCGACCAGCCGCAGCGCGGCGGCCACCAGCGTCTGCGTGGTGGTCGCGTTGGTCTCCTCCATGGTGTACACCTGCATCTCCGCGGTGGAGATTCGCGGGTCGCCGGTGCCCAACCTGATCTTGGACTTGGTCTCGGCCATATCGTCGGGTGCGTCGTAGCCGATGTTGCTGTGCCGGCCCTGCGCCTTGGCCCAGCCTCTGAACTCACCGAATTTGTTGAATTCCGGGTGGGTGGTGAAGACGTGGTAGGTCTCGTTGAACGCCTCCAGTGCGACCTTCCAGTTGCAGTCGAAATGCACCCACTTGCGCCACTTGCATCGCATGTTCTCCAGCCCGAACGGGTCGAGAATCTTGGCGGCCGGGAACAGGTAGTCGGCCAGCGGCTCGCAGTCGGGGTCCATGTTGATCCACAGCCAGCCACCCCAGGTGTCGACGTTCACCGGCCGCAACCGGGTGTTGTCCGGTTTCAACGCACCCAACCAGTCGGCTTCCTCACGGATGTGGGTGCAGGCACCGTCCAGACCGTAGGTCCAGCCGTGGAACCCGCAGACGAACGACTTGCGGGCGCGTCCGACAGCGTGTTTGGCTCCGGGTGGGGTGTCGACCAGTCGCCTGCCGCGGTGCATGCACACGTTGTGATGCGCGGCAAAGGACTCTGACGTCGTTCCGGGCCCGGTCCGCACGACGATGATCGAGTCGTCGAGGATGTCGTAGGTCAGGTAGCTGCCGACCTCGGGCAGTTCCTCGACCCGACCGACCTGCTGCCAGACCTTGCGCCACAGCTTGTCACGCTCGGCGCGGGCGTAGTCCGGCGAGATGTAGGCCTCGACGCCGATCGTCATCGGCTCGGCGAGCTCTTCGGTGTCAAGTTCGCTCATCATCAAATCCTTTCAGGGCCTGCTGATTTCGCGGCGGAAGTCGTCGTCTTTGAGGAACAGGGACGTGTTGTCGGCGCGCAGGTGGCTCCAGCGCAGATTCAGGCCACCGTCGACGAGCAGGGTTTGTCCGGTGATGTAGCTCGAGAGGTCGGACAACAGGAACAGGATCGCCCCGGCTTGCTCCTCGGGGCGTCCCCGCCGTCCCATTGCGATGGCCGCGCGGTCTCGCTCGGGATCGGGGTCGACGTAGGTGCGCGAGGCCGCGGTTTCGGTCACCCCGGGTGCGACGGCGTTGACGCGGATGTCGTCGGGCGCGAGTTCGACGGCCATGGTGCGGGTGGCCGCGACGATCGCCGCCTTCGCGGTGCCGTAGGCGATGTGGAAGGGCGCGGTGTTCATCCCGCTGATCGACGAGACCGACACGATCGAACCCGGCCCGCCCGTGGTGCGGATCTCGGCGGCCACCGCCTGGCTCATGAAGAACATCGTTTCGAGATTGGCGGTGAACAACTCCCGCCAGTCGGCGCGGCTGACCCGGGTGGCCGGCATCCACGTCGAGGGCGCGGCACCGCCTGCGATGTTGACCAGGCCGTGCAGTCGCCCGTCGGTGCGGCGGACCGTGTCCAACACGGTGGCGATGCCGGCGTCGGTGGCGGCGTCGGCCGCAACAGGCACGATCGCGAGCCCTTCGTCGACCAGTGGCCCGATGTGCGTGTCGAGATTGTCCTGAGAGCGGCTGACCGCCACGACGGTGGCACCGGCCCGCGCCGCCAGCTCGCTGACGGTGGTTCCGATACCGCCGCCTCCGGCGCCCGACACCACCACGACGCGGTCGTCGAGCCTGAGGAGATCGGTCATACCCTGCTTTCGTTCGCAGCTAATTGTCCGGACAAGTAAAGGGACTCTGCTGGCTGGAGAACATGATTCCGCAGCAGTTATAGCACCGTCAAGGGTCTTCGCCCAGACATCTGCCGACTATTGTCTGGACTAAATTCGCTTGATACGGTCACGCCGTGACGCCGACGATGTCGAGCCAGGATGCGCGCTTCACCCTCGCCAATCCCCCGGTTGCGGCCCCGGGTTGGAGCGTCGAACGGCGCACTGCCGCGAGCCGGCTCTTCGGGGCCAACGGCCTGCGGACGGGTCCGGATGGGCGTGTCTACATCGCTCAGGTCACCGGAAGCCAGATCAGCGCCCTGGACGTCGGCACCGGTTCGGTTGACACGATCAGCGCCAAGGGCGGTGACATCGTCGCGCCCGACGATGTCGCCTTCGACGACGCCGGGAACCTCTACGCCACCGAGGTGATGGACGGCCGGGTCAGCGTTCGCGCGGCCGACGGCACCAGCCGGGTGCTGCGCGACGACCTGCCGTGCGCCAACGGCATCACCGTGCACCGCGGCCGGTTGTTCATCGGCGAGTGCCGCGAGGGTGGCCGACTGATGGAGCTGGATCCGGCCACCGGGGCACAGCGCATCCTGGCCGAGAACGTGCCGTCGCCCAACGCCATGGAGGTCGGGCCGGACGGCCTGCTGTACTTCCCGGTGATGGGCGCCAACGAGATCTGGCGCATCGACCCCGAGGGCGGCAGTCACGAGGTCGTGGCCACCGGGTTGGGCGTGCCGGATGCCGTCAAGTTCGACCCGCGCGGCAACATCGTCTCCACCCAGGTGCACAGCGGCCAGGTGCTGCGAATCGATCCGCGCACCGGATCGCAGACCGTGTTGGCCAGTCTCCATCCCGGTCTGGACAATCTGACGTTCGTCGGCGAGCGGTTGTTCGTGTCCAACTTCACCGGCGAGATCACCGAGGTCCTTGACGGCCAACAGACCCGCACCGCGCTGCCCGGCGGGTTGAACTGGCCGCTGGATCTCACGGTCGGAACCGACGGCACGCTGTACATCGCCGACGGCACCTACTTCTACGCACTCGGTGGCGACGGCGGTCTGCAGACCCTCGGCATGCTGTTCAGTCCGGGCTACCCGGGTTTCGTCCGCGGCGTGACCGCGACGGGTCCCGGCGAGTTCGTGGTGACGACCTCGGGCGGACAAGTCGCACGCTTCCGTCCCGCCGCCGGTGAAAGCGATTTCCTGGCAGCCGGATTGGATCAGCTCTACGGGGTCGCGGTGGGTCCGCGCGGCATCGTCGCCGTCGAGCAGGGCACCGGACGACTGCTGTCGATCGACGCCGGCCGCACGGACGTCTTGGCCACCGGACTGGACACCCCCGTCGGGGTGGCGCTCGGGCCGGACGGGGATCCGCTGGTCAGTGAGCGGGGCCGAGTCGTCCGGGTGAAAGGCGGCAAGGCCGAGCCGCTGGTGGACGGGCTGGGTTGCCCACAGGGCATCCTGGTGACCGGTGGTCTGCTCTACATCGTCGACGCCGACGCCAAGGCGCTCATCGAAGTCGATCTGGGCACCGGCTCCCGCACCACGATCGCCACCGGTTTGCCGGTCGGCGCCCCGCCCGGCGTCACCCCCAAGCCGTTACGCGGTATGCCGCCGTTCTCCGGCCCGCAGGGACCGTTCGCCGGCATCGCCGCCGGAGGAGACGGCACGCTGTACGTCTCGGCCGATGCCGACGGCAGCGTGCTGGCCTTCCGACGGAAGGGCTGAGATGCCGCACGCCGAGACCGGCGACCACCGCTACATCCAGGTGGCCCGCACGCTGCGCAAGGAGATCGTGGACGGGGTGTATCCCATCGGCTCGCAGTTGCCCACCGAACACGAACTCTGCCAGCGGTTTTCGGTCAGTCGCTACACGGTCCGGGAGGCGCTGCGCCGGCTCCGCGAAGACAATCTGGTCTCGTCGCGGCCGCGGGCGGGCACGATGGTGGTGCCCCGGCCGTCGTCACACGCCTACGTCCAAGACGTGGTCTCCATCAACGACCTGCTGGCGTTCGCGACCGGTGCCCGATTCGCCATCGAGTCGATCGTCACCGTGATCATCGACGACGACCTCGCGCAGCGGACCGGTCTGCCGGTCGGCGACGAATGGTTGGCCGTACGCGGATTCCGGAGCGCCGACGGCGCCGACACCCCGGTGTGCCGCACCGAGTACTACATCAACCGCGCGTTCGCGGCCGTGGGCCGGATGCTGCAGAACCACAGCGGACCGATCTTCCCGCTCATCGAGGACCTGTTCGGGCTCAGCATTGTCGAAGTGCGGCAGGAGATCTCCGCCGTGGGGATCAGCGCGGAACTCGCCGGACGGCTCAAGGTCGAACCGGGCACGCCTGCCCTGGAGATGCAGCGCACGTACATCACGTCCGACGGCGAGGTCGCCCAGGTCACGGTCAACACCCACCCGGCGTCGCGATTCCGCCATTCGATGACGATGCGACGGGTGAAGGGCTAGCCGGATCGTGCGCACCGCCCAAGGGAATGCCGAGCTGACCGCCCAGGCCTACGCCGCCGGCCTGTGGGTGCGGGAGACCCTCGCGGACGCCTTGCGGGCGGCCGCCCGCGATACTCCGGGCCGAGAAGTACTCGTCGACGGGCCGGTACGCCTCGACTGCGACACCCTCTACACCAGCGCCATGCGGCTGGCCGGCGCGATGCAGGAGTGCATGGCGCCGGCCAGCGTGGTGTCGTTCATGCTGCCCAACTGGCATGAGGCCGCGATCGTCTACCACGCCGCGACCGCGGCGGGCATGGTGGTCAACCCGATCCTGCCGTCGCTGCGCGACCACGAACTGGCCTTCATCCTGGCCGATGCGGACGTCCGAATGATCGTTATCCCCGGCGAGTTCGGCGGCCACGACTATGCGGCGATGCTGCAGTGGGTCACCGCCACGATGCCCGATCCGCCAGTGGTCGTCGTCGTTCGCGGCGAACCACTCACCGGCCAGATCGCGTTCGACGCCTTGCCACACGCCGACGCGCCCACCACCCTGCCGACCCTGGATCCCGATGCCCTCCGGATGATCCTCTACACCTCGGGCACCACCGGCCGACCCAAAGGTGTGCTGCACAGCCACAATTCGATTCACGCCCTGATCCGTCAGATCGGTGACCACTGGCTGATCGAGCCCGGCTCGGTGTTCCTGGTGCCCTCCCCTATCGCCCACATCGGCGGGTCGATCTACGCCTTCGAATGCCCGATCCTGCTCGGGTCCACAGCGGTGCTGATGGACCACTGGACTCCCGACGAGGCGGTCGCCCTGCTGATCGCCGAACGTTGCACGCACATGGCCGGCGCCACGCCGTTCCTGCAGGGAATCCTGGCCGCCGCACAGCGAGCGGGCAGCAGGCTGCCCGACCTGAAGGTCTTCATCTGCGGCGGCGCGTCGGTGCCGCCGGCGTTGATCCGCACCGCCGCAGCCTATTTCGAACACGCCATGGTCACCCGGGTGTACGGCTCCACCGAGGTTCCGGTCACCACGATCGGCGCACCCGATGCGCGTGACCACGCCGCCGACACCGACGGCAGGCCCGGTATCGCCGATGTCACGATCGTCGCGGGCGAAATCCGGGCCCGCGGCCCGCAGATGCTGCGGGGTTACCTGCACGCCGAGGACAACGCCGAGGCCTTCGACCCCGACGGTTACTTCCGCACCGGCGATCTCGGGCATTGGCTGGACGACCGCTATCTCGTGGTCACCGGACGGGCCAAGGACATCGTGATCCGCAACGGTGAGAACATCGCGCCCAAGGAGGTCGAGGACGTGCTTGCCGACCACCCCGACATCCGCGAGATCGCGATCGTCGGCGTGCCGGATCCGCGCACCGGGGAGCGGGCCTGCGCGGTGATCGTCAGCGACCGGCAACCCCGACTCGGCGTGCGTGACCTCCGGGACTTCCTGCAGGCCACCGGAATCGCCAAGTTCAAGTGGCCCGAACAGGTCGTCGTCTGGGAGAGCTTGCCCAAGAATGACGCGGGGAAAGTACTCAAACATCGGATCCGAGCCAGATTGGTCGAAGCGGATGAGTGACTTACAGGTGGCAGTGGTGACCGGCGCCAGCAGCGGGATCGGATTCGCCTGTGCCACAACGCTCGCCAAGGCGGGCATGGCCGTCGTCGGCACCGGTCGCGACGCCGATCGGCTGCGCGCGTTGGAGGACGCGATCGGCGATCCCGACCGGGTGGCCACCGTGGCCGTCGACCTGACCGAGGACGACGCCCCGCAGCGGATCGTCGACGAGACGGTGTCGCGCTGGGGACACATCGACTTCCTGGTCAACAACGCCGGTGTCGGCAGCCCCAAGCCGCTGCACGAAACCGATGACGAGACACTGGATTACTTCCTCGGCGTGATGCTGCGGGCCCCGTTCCGCCTCGCCCGCGACGTGATCGGCCACATGCGGCCCGGCTCGGCGATCATCAACGTCACCTCGACCTTCGCCGTGGTCGGCGGGCTCCGCGGCGGCGCGTACTCGGCGGCCAAGGGCGGTCTGACCGCGCTGACCCTGCATATCGCGTGCCAATACGGGGCGCAGGGGATCCGTAGCAACGCCGTGGCGCCGGGGGTGACGCTGACCCCGATGGTGGAACACCGGCTGGAAGATCCCGGCTTCAAGAAGATGCAGACCGAGATGACTCCGCACACGCGGCTGGGCCGGGTCGAGGACATCGCCGGCACGGTGGCGTTCCTGTGCTCGCCCGCAGGCAGTTTCATCAACGGCCAGACCATCGTGGTTGACGGCGGCTGGAGCACCACCAAATATCTGTCGCAGTTCGCGCTGTCCTCGGAGTGGGTTGCCCGGTGAACCTGTTCGCCACCCTCGATCAGGCCGCGGCCCGATTCGGTGACCGCGGCGCGGTCTTCCGCGGTGAAGAGCAGCTTCACACCTGGAGCCAGCTCAGGGAGCGTGCCCTGCGGTTGGCCGGTGCGTTGCGCGCCCGATACGAGCCCGGCAGCCGGATCGCGATCGCCAGCGAGAACCGGGCGGAGATCGTCGAACTGTTCTACGCGGTCTGGGCGGCCGAATGCGTCCTGGTGCCGGTCAACTTCAAGCTGCATCCGCGCGAGATGGTACAGATCCTCGAAGACTCCGGCGCGGCAACGGTATTCGCCTCCCCCAAGATCGCGGCCGAACTGGCACCGCTCTCGCCGATCGGCGTCGAGTTGATCGGCGCAGGAGATTACGACGCGTTGTTCGCCGCACCGCCGGTCGCGGTCCCGTCGACCGACCCGTCAACCCTGGCCTGGCTGTTCTACACCAGCGGCACGACCGGTAGGTCCAAGGGCGCGATGCTCTCGCACCGCAGCCTGACTGCGATGACCGTGGCCCACCTGGCCGACATCGACAACCCCGACGAAAATTGCAGCCTGCTGCACGCCGCCCCGATGTCGCACGGCTCCGGCCTCTACATCGCGCCGTATGTGCTGCGCGGCGCACGCCAGGTCGTCGCCGCGTCGGGCGTTTTCGACGCCGATGAGTTCCTCGATCTCTGCGGGGCGCATCCGGGATCGTCGGCGTTCCTGGCGCCCACCATGATTGCGCGTCTGGTCGACACCGGCCGTACCGCACCGCCCACCCTGCGCATGATCGTCTACGGCGGTGGCCCGATGTACGTCGACGGTCTCAAAAAGGCGATGGCGGCGTTCGGCCCGATCTTCGCGCAGATCTATGGGCAGGGCGAGTCACCGATGACGATCACCGGATTGCGCCGCGCCGACCACGACTCGACCAACGACGCCATTCTCGGTTCGGTGGGCCACCCGCGTTCCGGGGTCGAGGTGGCGGTGCTGGCCGACGACGGCACGCCCGCCGCGCCTGGCCAGATCGGTGAGATCGTCTGCCGAGGTGATGTCCTGATGACGGGGTACTGGAACAACCCCGACGCCACCCGCGACACCCTCAAGGACGGGTGGCTCTACACCGGTGACATGGGTTCGTTCGACGACCACGGCTACCTCACCTTGCGCGACCGCTCCAAGGACGTGGTGATCAGCGGCGGCAGCAACATCTACCCGCGGGAGGTCGAGGAGGCACTCCTCGCGCACCCGGACGTCGCGGAGGCGTGCGTCGTCGGCGCACCGGATCCCGAATGGGGCGAGGTCGTCGTCGCGTTCATCGTCGGCTCCGCGGACGACGCTGCACTCGACGCCCACCTGCTGGACCGGATCGCCCGGTTCAAGCGCCCCAAGCGCTACATCTTCATCGACGACCTGCCCAAGAACAGCTACGGCAAGGTCCTCAAACGCGAGTTGCGCGCCCGGCTCGGGTAACGACGTTCTCGTCTGCATAGAATGCCGTTATGTCCCAGGATTACACGTTCCTCACCTACGAAGAGCTCGATGACGGCCGCATCGCGCGCATCATGCTCAACCGGCCCGAAGCACGCAATGCGCAGAACCGCGGCCTGCTCGTCGAACTGAACGAGGCGTTCCTGCGAGCAGAGGCCGACGACACGGTGCGGGTGGTGATCCTGGGCGGCCACGGACCGATGTTCTCCTCCGGCCATGATCTCGGCTCGGCGGTGTCCCGCGCGGAGTACACCCCGGGGCCCGACCAGCACCCGAGCTTCCAGGGCCTTGGCGCCAATCGCGAGGGTGCCGAGAAGCTGATGCTGCAGGAGTGGCATCACTTCTTCGCCAACACGCGCCGCTGGCGTGACCTGCGCAAGATCACCATCGCGCAGGTGCATGGCGACGTCTACGCGGCAGCGCTGATGCTGATGTGGGCCTGCGATCTGATCGTGGCCGCCGAGGGCACCCGGTTCGCCGACGTGGTGGGCACCCGGCTGGGCATGTGTGGCGTCGAGTACTTCGCCCACCCGTGGGAGTTCGGTCCGCGTAAGACCAAAGAACTGATGCTCACCGGTGACGCCATGGAGGTCGACGAGGCCTATCAGCTGGGCATGATCTCCAAGGTCTTCCCGCAGGACGAGCTGGCGGACAAGACTCTGGAATTCGCCCGTCGGATCGCCGAGGTGCCCACGATGGCCGCACTGCTGGCCAAGGAAGCGGTGAATCAGACGCAAGACAACATGGGCTTCTACAACGCCCTCAACGCCTGCTTCACCCTGCATCAGCTCAACCACTCGCACTGGGCGCAGGTGCACGAGGAGGGCTGGCCGGTGGGTCTGGAGTCCGACGGTCTGCCGAACTGGAAGACCGCCCCGCCGATCGTGCCTGCCGTCAAGGACCAGGTCCGCGCCGAAGGCTGATCTTTCGCGTTTTGCGCTGTTACGGCCGCGTCGCGGTTCGGCTTCACCTGAATCGGTCAAGAAGTCTCGACGCCATCACGGCCACCACCGGATGACGGCGCGGCTTCATATCGGTCGTGCGTTAACCGAAGACCATCTCTTGCCGAAACGCCCTGCTATAGCGTTTAATTCGAACTCCGCGCAAAGCCATCGGCAGCGAATCGCTTCTGAATTCTCAGTATTTATGTAGCGTGTGCCATAACAATTCATTAAACGTGATGGAACGCACAGACTTTGGTTTGCGCGCACGTTACTTGTTAGTTTCGGCGACATGTTTGCAATCGCGACGTTGATGACGCTGATTACTCAGGTGTCAGGCACGCCGTATGTCCCCGGTGGGGATTCGCCGGCGGGTACCGACTGTTCGGGGCTGGCCTCCTGGGTGTCCAATGTGGCCACCGGGCGCCCTGCCTTCGGCAGCCGGTTCCATACCGGCAACGAGGAAGCTGCCCTGCTCGCTCGCGGATTCCACTACGGAACCGCCCCCAACGCCCTGGTGATCGGCTGGAACAGCCGCCATACGGCAGTCACCCTGCCCGATGGCACCCCGGTGTCCAGTGGTGAGGGCGGGGGCGTCCGGATCGGTGGCGGCGGCGCCTACCAACCGCAGTTCACCCATCACATGTATCTGCCGATGCCCGCTGAAGAGATCCAGGATCCGCTCGCTCCCCCACCGCCGCCCGAGGCGCCGGTGCTCGTCGACGCTGTCGACGCGCCCCCACCGCCGCCCGAGATCGTTCCGGCCGACGCCGAGTTACCGCCTCCGCCAGCAGATTTCGTTACCGAACCCGCTTAGCGCACTAGTCATCGAGGATCAGTGCCTCTTCCGGGCAGGCGGCCACGCCGTCGCGGGTCCGCTGTTCGTCTTCCGGCCTGACCTCGTGTTCCTCGAGCGTCGAGTAGCCCATGTCGTCGACCGGAAACAGCTCAGGGTCGACGGCGTAGCACAGCGCATGACCCACGCACCGTGAGCTTTCGAGGCGAACTCGCATGGACGACAACCTTTCTGGCTTACCTCAGGGGTTGATGGTGTTCTCGCCGACCTGACGACCCCAGACGTATTCGATGAGCAGCGGCTGGCCGAGTTCCAAGTGATTGTACGGAGCGATCGAGGCGCCGTCGTCCATCACCAGGTACGGGGCCGGCCAGAAATTGCGGTCGATCATCTGCCAGCACCCCGGTGCCCCGCCGGGCCCACCCCTGCCGTTGGTCCGCGGCAGATTGTCCGGGTACACATACGGATTGGGCGCGCCGAGGATCTCGGTCACCGTGTCGAGCGAATAGCCGTTGCCGCCAAAGGCATCCAGTGCCGCCGGTGCCGCGAGGGCGATGTTGCGGATGCCGCAGAACAGCTGCGGGCTGTACGTGTCGAGCAATTGGGTGCTGGGCACCAAATCGGCCATGCCGCGAATGAAGTAGGGGCTGCCCCGCTCGAAGACGTCGGCGCCGGTGTTGCCGAAGCCGATGGATGCCAGCAGCGCAGCGTCGATGTCGCGCTGCTGGGCGTTGAGGGAACCCGCGGTGACCACGGCGTGGTCGAGGCCATCCCACAGATCAGGGCTGGCCGCGCGGTAGACGTCGGCGAGATCCGACAGCCGCGCGATGTCGTGACGGATCTGCGGCATCTGTGGGTTGACGTCGTCGAGAACTTCGTTGCCCTGCACGATCGAGTGGCCGAACTTGGTACCGAGCCCGCTCAACGCCTCGGCGGCGGCGGACAACGTGACGTTCAGCTTGATCGGGTCCACCTTCTCGGCGATCGAGGTGATCGTCTCGAAGAGCGTATTGAACTCGGTGGTGACCGACGACGCGTTGATGACATCCGCACTCGTCAGGCGGGCGGCGGCCGGATCCTTGGGCGTCGACAGGGCGACGTACTTGTTACCGAACACCGTGCTGGCTTTGATGTCGGCGTGCACATTGGCCGGCATGGCGGCGAGATAGCGGGGGTCGACCTCGAGCGCCACCTTCGCGATCGTCTTGCCGTCGCGTTCGCCGGCGCTGACATCGGTCACCCGGCCGATGACCACCCCGTTGTAGGTGACCTTCGATCCGGCGTCCATCACCAGACCCGCACGGTCGGAGACCATCGACAGCGTCGTCCTCGGTACGAGGTCACCACGGAACTGCAAATAGATCAGCGTCAGCACAGCGACGATCAACGCCAGGAACACCAGGCCCGCCGACTTCAGAGGGGGGCGGTCGCGCACGTTCACCGCAGCACTCCTAACCCCGACCCCAAGCGAAAGAGCGCCCGCATCGCGGCGGCGGCCAGTGATGTGGACCACAGAAATGTACCTGATTTTGTACCCCGACGGACGGCATCCGCACAATTCGCCCCACTCATCCCTACCGCTTTTTCATTCCGCTCGCGTAAATAAATAGCCGTCGCTATGACGCGGCGAAAACTGCAGGAGCACAGTTGGTTCCGGGTACACGAGAGCATTGGCGGACAGTCGGCTCGGTGTTCGGAGTTCGGTGCAGTCGAATTTGCCACGACCAGTCGGCGGCAACCGCCGACTTGCCGTGAATGGCCACGAGAAGCCACCGATATGCCGAACTGGCACCAAAGCCACTCCGGTCGGCTCCGGAGTCGGGATAATCGGATTTGTCGCCCGGGGATGTCGCCGGGGCGGGAAACAGCTCAGCGAGGAGCGTGAGACCCATGTCCATCATCGAAGCGGACTCTGCGACCCAGTCGCCTTTTGAGCGCGAGGTCAACGAAACCCAGCAATACATCGACAGTCCGCGATTCGAGGGAATCACCCGGCTCTACACCGCTACGCAGGTCGTCGAGCAGCGCGGCACGATCCCGGTCGATTACTCCGTCGCCCGAGAGGCGTCCACCGCCTTCTACAAGCGACTGCGGGAACTGTTCGCGGCCAAGAAGAGCATCACCACCTTCGGCCCCTACTCGCCGGGCCAGGCGGTGACGATGAAACGAATGGGCATCGAGGGCATCTATCTGGGCGGCTGGGCGACCTCAGCCAAGGGCTCAACGACCGAGGATCCGGGTCCGGATCTGGCCAGCTATCCGTTGAGCCAGGTGCCCGAAGAGGCCGCCGGTCTGGTACGCGCGCTGCTCACCGCCGACCGCAACCAGCAATACCTACGGCTGCAGATGACGCCCGAACAGCGGGCCGCCACCCCGGCCGTCGACTATCGGCCGTTCATCATCGCCGATGCCGACACCGGACACGGCGGAGATCCCCACGTGCGCAACCTCATTCGGCGATTCGTCGAGGCAGGCGTGGCCGGATATCACATCGAGGATCAGCGGCCCGGCACCAAGAAGTGCGGCCATCAGGGCGGCAAGGTGCTGGTGCCGTCCGACGAGCAACTCAAACGCCTCAACACCGCCCGCTTCCAGCTCGACATCATGAAGGTGCCGGGCATCATCGTGGCCCGCACGGATGCGGAGGCGGCCAACCTCATCGACAGCCGCGCCGACGAGCGCGATCAGCCGTTCCTGCTCGGCGCCACCAACCTCAAGGTTCCGCCGTACAAGTCGTGTTTCCTGGCCATGGTGCGCCGGTTCTACGAGGCCGGTGTCACCGAACTCAACGGCCATCTGCTCTACGCCCTCCCGAACGGCGAGTATGCGGTCGCCGATGCGTGGCTGCAGCGCCAGGGCATCTTCGACGCGATCGCCGAGCAGGCCGCCGCCTGGCGCGACGGTACAGAGCACTCACTGGACGCCCTGTTCGACAAGGTCGAGTCGAAGTTCGTCGACGCCTGGCAGGACGACGCCGGGTTGGACACCTACGGGGACGCCGTTGCGGAGCTGCTCGCGTTCCGCGAGCGCGAAGGCGAGCCACACGAGATGAGTGCCGCGGAGTGGCGCGAGTTCGCCCAGACCGCGTCGCTGTACGCGGCCCGCGAGAAGGCCCGCGAGCTCGGCGTGGACGCGGCGTGGGATCCGGAACGAGCCAAAACGCCCGAGGGTTACTACCAGGTGCGCGGCGGCATCCCATACGCGATCGCGAAATCCCTTGCCGCAGCGCCGTTTGCGGATCTGCTCTGGATGGAGACCAAGACCGCCGACCTCGCCGATGCCCGCGAGTTCGCCGAGGCCATCCACGCGGTGTACCCGGACAAGATGCTGGCCTACAACCTCTCCCCCTCGTTCAACTGGGACACCACCGGAATGACCGACGAGGAGATGCGTGCCTTCCCCGAAGAGCTGGGCAAGATGGGCTTCGTCTTCAACTTCATGACCTACGGCGGCCATCAGATCGACGGTGTCGCCGCCGAGGAATTCGCGACCGCGCTGCGCCAGGACGGCATGCTGGCGCTGGCCCGCCTGCAGCGCAAGATGCGGTTGGTCGAATCGCCTTATCGCACACCGCAAACCCTGGTCGGCGGCCCGCGCAGCGACGCCGCGCTGGCCGCGTCGTCGGGCCGCACGGCCACCACGAAGTCGATGGGCAAGGGGTCCACTCAGCACCAGCACCTGGTGCAGACCGAGGTGCCGAAGAAGCTGCTCGAGGAGTGGCTGGCGCTCTGGAGCGAGCACTACGAGCTCGGCGAGAAGCTGAGAGTGACGTTGCGGCCGCGGCGGGCCGGCGGCGAGGTCCTCGAACTCGGCATCTACGGCGAGCGGGAGAAGGGCGGCGAGCAGGAATTACTGGCCAACGTGCTCGTCGATCCGATCAAGGACCGGCACGGCCGCAGCATCCTGACCGTGCGCGATCAGAACACCTTCGCCGAGAAGCTGCGCCAGAAGCGCCTGATGACCCTGATCCACCTGTGGATGGTGCATCGGTTCAAGGCCGACGCGGTGTACTACGTGACGCCCACCGAGGACAACATCTACCAGGCCGACAAGATGAAGGCGCATGGCATCTTCAGCGATGTGCACAAGGACGTCGGCGAGATCATCGTCGCCGATGTCAACCAGGAGCGGATCGCCGAGTTGCTGAACCCCGACCGCGAAGCGCTGAAGCGGCTGATCGCCAAGCAGGACTGACGCCGAACCCCGACCTTCGGGTGTGAAAGTTCGAGTGATTTGCGCCAAAACGTCGATTTCGGCGCCCACGCCGGCCGTGCCCGGGCATGCGGTCGGAGCGAACTGTAAGCACGACGGTATCGGTCCGGATTCGGTTAGATGAACGAAAGATGAACACGCACGTCAGGACGCTGTTCATCCCAAAATGACGCTTCCGGCCGGCGTGCCGGCAGCCGACCGGACAGCAACGTCCCGAGCTGCCCGACGACCGAAAATCCAAGCTGAGAAGGCGCCCAGAAGATAGCGAACGGTGTTTGAGCGTCGGAATAGGCCAGGTAGAGTGCCCCGCGTGGGCAAACACCGGTTAGCCAAGCCACGGCGCCGATGGTCTGTCGCCGCGGTCGGACTGGCGGCGTTCCCCGTCGCCGCCATCCTCTCCGGCAGTACCGGTTCCGCGCCCAGTCGAGTGACCCTCGATCAGTCGAAGTGCTGCGCGGAGCTCGTCGCCGCGGCGCCGCTGGATCTGGCCGCCGCACCGAGCAGTGCGCAGTACATCGTGATGACCCAGGCCGAGTTGGTGGCCAGCCGGAGCGCGGTCAACCGCAGCACGCTGCGTCCGCTGCCCGCGGGTGTCGGCATCGAACAGGGCCTGCAGGTGAAGACGATCCTTGCCGAGCGCCTCGTCAGTGCCTACTTCCCGGAGATCCGCAATATCGGCGGGGTCCGCGGGGACTACCTGAAATGGCACCCGAACGGGCAGGCCATCGACGTGATGATCCCGAACTATCAAAGCCAGGAAGGCAAGGAACTCGGCGACCGCATCGCGGCGTTCGCGCTCGCCAACGCCGACCGGTTGTCCCTGAATCACGTGATCTGGCGGCGGATCATCTATGACCGGCACGGAAAGCCCTCCCTGATGGGCAATCTCGGCGGTGACGATGCCAACCACTACACCCACGTCCACATCGCCACCGACGGTGGCGGCTATCCCACCGGCGGCGAGAGCTACTTTGGCTGATCTCAAAATCGGTGCCGCCGCGTCGTGCGCCGCACTCGCGTTGATCGCTGCGCCAGTGGCGCACGCCGACGAGGCGTTCTGGGGTGGTTGGTACAAGATCACGTTCCACACCGACCAGAAGTCCGGCAGCAGTATTGCTGCCACGCAGCGGGAAACGCCCTATGCGGCCTCGTACAAGATCACCACGGAATGCTCCGCCGACATCTGCACCGCCTCAGTGCTCGACGGGCCGACGCCCAAGGAAAACGCCACGCAGACGACGAGCTTCGTATGGACCGGTTCGCAATGGTCGCGCTCGAACAGTTGGCGCTGGGATTGCGCCCTGCCCGACGGCACCATCACCTACGACCCGGCGCACTCGGTGACCACCTACACCCCGCAGTCCGACGGATCCCTGACAGGTACGTTCGAGACCACCATCGAGAGCGGCGCCTGCCAGGGCACCGTCACCATCCCGGTGACCGCCACCCCGTCCTGACGTCGGTCCTTGCCCTAGGGTGCGAAGGATGAATCGTCTCGACCGCTTCTTCGAGATCACCGCCCGTGGGTCGACGGTCGCAGCCGAACTACGCGGCGGCCTGGTCACGTTCATCGCGATGGCCTACATCGTGGTGCTGAACCCGATCATCTTGTCCGGCGCCGCCGACGTGGCCGGGCACAAACTCGACTTCGCACAGGTATCGGCGACCACATCGCTGGCCGCCGGCGTGATGACGATCCTGTTCGGCGTGTTCGCGCGACTGCCGTTCGCGTTCGCCGCCGGCCTCGGCATCAACTCGTTCCTGGCGACCACCGTGGTGGGCACGGTCACCTGGCCCGAGGCGATGGGCCTGGTGGTGATCAACGGCCTCATCATCGTCGTGCTGGCCGCCACCGGGCTGCGCAGGCTGGTTTTCGACGCGGTGCCGATGCAGCTCAAGCTGGCGATCACCGCAGGCATCGGCCTGTTCATCATGTTCATCGGGCTGGTCGACGCGGGATTCATCTCCTCGACCGGGTTACCTTCTCCCCCAGTCGGATTGGGCGGCGGCGGGCACGGCTCGATCAGCACCGTGCCGACGGTGGTGTTCGTGTTCACCCTGCTGCTCACCGGCATTCTCGTGGTGCGCAAGGTTCGGGGCGGCATCCTGCTGGGGCTGGTGGCCGGGACGGTCGTCGCGGTGATCATCGAGGCGATCTGGCACCTGGGTTCGGCCACCGAGAAGCCCGGCGGCTGGAGCCTGTCGGTGCCGACGCTCTCGGGGTCGCCGTTCGCCCTGCCCGACCTGTCCCTGGTCGGCGCGTTCAGTTTCGACAGCTTCGGGCGGATCGGGATTCTGGCCGCCACGATGCTGGTGTTCACGTTGGTGTTCGCGAACTTCTTCGACGCGATGGGCACGTTCACCGGATTGTCCCGCGAAGCCGGCCTGGCCGACGACCGCGGGAACTTCCCCCGGCTGCGCTCGGCGCTGATCGTGGAGGGTGCCGGCGCGGCGGTCGGCGGCGCCACGTCGGCATCGTCGAACACGGTGTTCATCGAGTCCGGGGCCGGTATCGAGGAAGGTGCCCGCACCGGGCTGGCCAACCTGGTCACCGGCGCGCTGTTTCTGGCCGCGATGTTCGTCGGGCCGCTGGCCCAGATCGTGCCGACCGAGGTCGCCGCGGCGGCGCTGGTGATCGTCGGGACGATGATGTTCTCCCAGCTGCGCCACGTCGACGTCACGGAATTCTCGGTGGCCCTGCCGGTCGTGCTGACGGTCGCGGTGATGCCGTTCAGCTACTCGATCGCCAACGGTATCGGCGTCGGGTTCGTGACATGGGTGGTGGTGCGCTCCGCGGCAGGCAAGGCACGTGAGATCAGCCCGCTGCTGTGGATCGTCGCCGCCGGGTTCGTGCTGTACTTCGCCCGGGCCGGAATCGAATCCCTGCTCGGCGCACCCTGACCGCTACCGACCCGAGCCGATCGGCGGCGTCACGCAGACCACCGCGCCCCATGGCCGGTTGCCCGGCCGGCGCGGATCGGGCTGCGGCAGCCGGGCGAAGATCCGCATCAGCGGCGACAGCCTGCGGAACCGGGCGGCCGCCGCCAACAACGGTTCCACCGCGGCAGTCCGCCAGCCGAGATTCTCGAAGAACGCCAGCCCATCGACCGGACAGAACTTGACCGGGGCGTTGCGCAACAGGCCCGCGGTCTTGGTGTTCATCGTCTTCTGCAAGCCGGGCGAGCAGAGATCGAAGACCCACCAAGCGATTTCGGGCCGCTGAAACGCCTCAGACAGGCCGTTGACATCACCGGCCTCCAGGTACATCAGCAGACCTTCGGTCAACACCAAGGCCGTGGTCGCCCCGGCCAGCGCGTCGTCCAGGAAGGTGTCGCGGGCGGTCGGGTCGGCGAGGTCGACAGCGTGGCGCGACAGCCGGCAGCGCGGCGTCTGGTCGGCCAGCAGCTGGTCCTTCTCGGCGACCAGCGGCGCCAGATCGGCTTCGATCCAGGCCAGGTCCGGCGGCAGGTCGAGCCGGTAGGGACGGGTGTCCAGACCGGCGGCAAGGTTCAGCACCCGGTCGCAGCCACGCCCGACGGCGTCGGTGATCAGATCGTCGATCACCTTCGTGCGGGCGACCAGCCACCAACCGTCTCCCATGCTGCGGGGCGCCGCGGCGACGATGGCCCGACCACGCTCACCGGCCAGCCGTTCGGCCAGTGGATCGTCGAAGAGGGCGTCGGGTCGCGCGGACTCTGTGGCGCGGTACGCGGTCACCCAGCGGGCGGTGTCGGAGACGTTCGAGACCAGCGAATCCATGCCCAAGTTATACCGACAGCTCAGAACACCGGCAGGTGCGCAGCCGCCACCAGGGGCAGCCGGCCCGCGCCCATGTCGCGTCCGTCATCCATCGCGGGGACCCGGCCCCAGAAGGATGCGCCGTAGGACGCGTCGATCGGGGTCAGCGGGGTGGCGCCACCGAAGCTGCTGCCTGCCCGCTCCAGCCAGCGTGCGATCCGATTCTTCATAGCACCGACTCTCGCCGCTCCCGACTCGCCGCGGTATCGGCTGGTCGGTGGACGACGCGGAGGAATCCGGTGTCCGCCAATCGGAGGACGCCGTGCTGCATGCTGGTGTCATGCCTCGCCTTCCCCGCCGGATCACGTCGGATCTGACCGCCGCGGTAGCCGGCCTGGAGGGCAAGCTCACCGAGCGCCGCCGCGACCTGAAGGTTCAATTCGGGGCGTTTCGCGGTGTGCACGTCGTGGTGTACCGCGGGTACGTGGCCGACGACGTGGCCAAGGTCCGGGTCCGGGTGATGGAGACCCCCGAGCTTCCCGGCGACAGCCGGATCCCCTACTGGGAGGTCGCGCAGAGCAACGTGCGCAGGCACGCGGCGCTGTCCATCGTCGGGGCCGATGTCGAGTTGCGCATCGGCGGGCACCGCGCCACCGAGACCACCGACAGCCACGGGTTCGCCACCTTCGCGCTGCCGGTGCCGAAGTTGCGGGTCGGCTGGCACCCGGCCGAGGCGGTCACGGCGGGGCTCGACGGAGAGCCGGCAGTCGGCACCGGCTCGGTGGTGAAACCCGCACTGAGCGCACCATTTTCGGTGATCTCCGATATCGATGACACGATCCTGCACACCGGTCTGACCGAAGGCCTGGCAATGGTGGCCAGGACGCTGCTGCGTGATGTGGAAGAGCGACGCGCGATTCCCGGGATGTCGGCGCTCTACCGCGGCCTGGCTCGCGGTATTCCGGGTCGCGGCGGGAAGGCCCGTCCGAAGCCGACGTTCTTCTACGTGTCGACGGGTAGCTGGTCGTTTTATCCGATGCTGGAACAGTTCATCGAGCTGCGTGCTTTTCCGGCAGGCCCGATGTTCCTCACCGACTGGGGGCCGACCGAGAAGTACCTGCGGCGCAGCGGCGCCGAGCACAAGCGGGCGGCTGTCCGCCGGTTGTTCGAGGCCTATCCGAAAATGCGGTTCGTGTTGGTCGGCGACAGCGGTCAGCGCGACCCGATGATCTATGAGGAGGTGGCGCGCGAGTTTCCCGGGCGGGTGCTGGCCGCCATCATCAGACAGGTCGGCACCGAGGATGACGACCGCAATTCCGCACTCCGGGACCACACTGAGCGGCTGCGCGGCGACGGCATTGCGATGTATCTGGTGGCCGACGCCGCGCAGGCCGCAGAGTTGGCCGCCGGCCTCGGCCTGTGTGACGAGGACACCGTGACGCAAGTCCGCGCCGACTTGACCGGCTAAAGATCGACACCGATGTTCGCCGGTTTGTGGGCGGTCACGCTGGGCATCGGCGCCGGGCTCTTCGTCGGGACCGGGGCGGCGCCCGGCACGGTGCCGGCACTCGGGTAATCCCCGGGTCGTGGCAGGCCCAATGCTGCCGATCACGGCACGAGGCCCGTGCAGCGATGCTACTTTCCGGACAGGACGGACGGATCGGGGGCCCGCGATGCCAGATCAGGATTGGTCCAAACCGGCGGCTCAGGCCATCCCCAAGGAGGGCTACTTCGAGCTGGAACGCGGCCGATACGGCCCGGTGTTTCCGCGGACCCCGGCCTGCTACGGCTTCTCGATCATCGCGAAGGTGAAAGAGGGTCGAGAGGAAGCCGTCCGGGCGTACGGCAAGCAGATCGAAGAGGCGGTCGCCGCCAGCCCCGAGGTGCTGGCGCCGCTGCGGCTGCACTACCTGCGGTGGGTGTTGTTCGATGTCGGTTCCGGGCTGCACTTCCAGTACCAAGGCATTTTCGACACCGATTTCGACAAGTACACCGAGGACGCCGTGCAGCTGTTCAGCCAAACCGGCATCACCACCGTGTTCACGAATCTTGAAGGATTTCCCGAGGATTGGAAGGAAAACCCGGACGCATTCGTGAAGTTCGTGCGGGACCATCAGTGCCCGAGCTTCCTCGAGTACGGCGAATATCCCTACGCCACCGCCGACGAGATCAAGAAGGCGTTGCGCCTCAAGGACGCCTTCTCGACCATGCTCGACCAGATGCAATGACCTCGCTCGAACTCGACGATATCCAGCACATCCTGCTGACCCGGACGCCCGCCATCACCGGACGCTACGAGTTCCTGACCTTCGACACTGCCGCCGGTGGCCGGGCATGGTTGACCGCACTGCTCAACAAGGTGCAGTCGGCCGCCGATGTGCGCGACACCATGGAGACTTCCGATCGCTGGGTCACGTTGGCATTCACCTGGACTGGGCTGCGGGCGCTGGGTGTGCCGGAGGCATCGCTGGCGTCGTTCCCCGACGCATTCCGCGAAGGCATGGCGGCCCGAGCGGAAATCCTTGGTGACATCGGTGCGGCCGCGCCGGAGCACTGGGTCGGCGGTCTGGCCGGCGACGACCTGCACGCGATCGCGATCCTGTTCTCGCGCACCGATGAACAATGCCGCAGATCCATCGCCGAACACGACAAGCTGCTCGCGCGAACCGAGGGCGTGCACAGTTTGTCCTATCTTGACCTGAACGCCAACCCGCCGTTCAACTACGCCCACGATCATTTCGGATTCCGCGACCGGCTGTCGCAGCCGGTGATGAAGGGTTCCGGCGAAGACCCGACCCCGGGTTCGGGCGATCCGCTGGAACCGGGTGAGTTCATCCTTGGCTATCCGGACGAGAATGGACCGGTGATCGGCCTTCCTGAGCCGGACGTGTTGTCCCGCAACGGAAGCTACCTGGCCTACCGAAGGCTCGAAGAGCATGTGGCCCTCTTTCGCGAGTACCTGCGCGCCAACGCCGACACCCCGGACGGCGAGGAACTCCTGGCAGCGAAATTCATGGGCCGCTGGCGTAGCGGCGCTCCCCTGGTGTTGGCGCCGGATAAGGACGACCCCGAGTTGGGCGCCGATCCGATGCGCAACAACGACTACAACTACAAGGAAATGGATCCCTTCGGCTATGCCTGTCCGCTGGGATCACATGCGCGACGGCTCAATCCGCGCGACACCGCGCACTACATGAACCGTCGCCGGATGATCCGGCGGGGTGCGACCTACGGACCTGCGCTGCCGGAGAACGCCCCCGACGATGGAGTCGCACGCGGAATCGCCGCGTTCATCATCTGTGCGGACCTGGTCCGTCAGTTCGAGTTCGCCCAGAACGTCTGGATCAACGACAAGACATTTCACGAACTGGGCAACGAGCACGACCCGATCTGCGGTAGCCAGGACGGGACATTGGATTTCACCGTCCCCAAGCGCCCGATCCGCAAAGTCCACAAGGGCATCCCGGCGTTCACCACCCTCACCGGCGGGGCGTACTTCTTTCTGCCCGGGCTGCGCGCACTGCATTACCTCGCCACGCTCGGTACCGAGAAGGACCATCATGCGGGCCCGCACCTATAACCAGAGCCACGTGGCGCGTCGCCACGACGGACGCAGACGGGTCAGCATCTATTGGACATGGAGTTATCCGTGGGAGTCGCAACGGGATCCGGCGGCCATCTATAACCGGTTCTCCACGATGACCGAGGTCCGCAATGTGGCATGGCCGGCTTACGAGACCGCTGAGTATGCCGAAGCGAACTTCCTGCAGGGCATCGCCGGAACGCTCGAGCTGTTTCATCGGTCCACGGTGTCGTTCCAGGAACTCGCCGAGGAGATCACCGGACATCCGGTTGCTGTTTTCCAGCGCACCGATCAGGCCGGCTACCGTCAGCCGATCGACGAGCGCATCCTCGCCGACACCGACACACTCATGGTGTTCGGCCTCGACCATCTGCTGTCCGAGCAGCACGCCACAGCCGAAGAGATCGCCGCGATCGAGCAGTGGTTGCAGCGCGACGGAACATGCCTGCTCCTTGCGCCGCACCACGACGTGGGATTCACCGACGATCTCACCCAGCGCCAGATCGAGTATGAACACCACGGCGATCGGCTGGTCCCACGCCAGCAGCGCTTCGGCCAGTACACCAGGTCGGTGATGACCGCACTGGGGGTCCCCGTGCGCAACGTCTGGGGTCTGCGGCCCGCGGTTGTCGCGGGAACCCGGGATATCGCGCCGCTGACCGGGTTTCGCGATCTCGACACCCCGGGGTTGCTCGACAAGGTGACGACCTTCAACTTCCATCCCCATCTGCCGCACTACGAATTGACCGCACCGGAGGGACCGGAACTGCGGGTCCTCGGCCGCCAGAAGATCGACCCCGACCGGCCACACCCGTTCACCGGTCAGGGCAACTCCGAATTCAACGCGTTGATTTGGATGCCGCCGACGAGCACCCGCGCCGGTGACATCGTCCTCATCGACTCCACCCACTTCACCACGCTGTTCGGCGGAACGGACAGCCTGCGCAACCTGTGGCACAACCTGGTCACGATGGGTTAGCGCGCTCTGCGGACGTCGGATAACGCCGATTGCGCGACATCGCCCGCGTCCTTGGCTTACTGTCCCGCCTGAGCCGCCGAGCCGGGTGCGGCCGGATGAGGAGATCATCGCCATGAACCCTGCCCACCCGATCGTGCGAATCACGGCCGCCGCCGCGGTCCTCGGCTTGGTCCTTGCCGGTTGTGGCGACGACGAGTCGAAGTCGTCGTCGGAGACCAGTTCGCCCGCCGCTACCTCGGCGGCCGAGACCACGCCGAGCGAGGACACCACTGCGGCCCCGACTCCGGCGGCGGCCAAGGACTACACGACGCTGCTGGTGAAGCCGGAGGACATCCCGGCCACCCCGGACGGTCCGTTCGTCGCCGTCGATGACGCGAAGGTGACCACGGATCCCCCGCCGACCGACGTGTCACGCAACTACAAGTCCGGCCCCAACGTGATCAGCTCGTCGGTCGTCGTCAACGCCACCGCAGCCGAGGCGGCGACGTGGCAGGGCGGTGTCGCGGCGAGCCTGCCGAATCACCAGACCGGTACACCGGTGCCGGTGCCGTCGGTCACCCCGGATGCCATGCTCACAACCGGAACCGATCCGGAGAACAAGCACGCGTCATCGGCGCTGCTGTTCACCGTGGACAACTACGCCGCGATGATCTTGTTCGTCAGTCCGGACGGCGATCTCAATCCCGTACCGCAGGATTACGCTGAATCCGTCGGCAAGGCGCAGGTCGCCGCGATCCACGCGGCGGCACCCGGGCTGAAGTAGCCTCAGAGGTCGCGCTCCATGAGCACGGCCCCGGCGTCGACGGAAACGATTTGTATTGACGCGATTTCGCCGACGGGCATCGAGGTGCTGCCGCCCAACGACGCCGGTGTCCCGATCCGTGCGGTCCACGTTGCCAGTTGGGTGTGGCTGCCGTCGCGCCCCACCGCCATCATCGCCAAGCGGTCGGTGGCTGTGCCCCCGCCGTAGTCGACGTCCATCGGTCCCGCCTCGTAGGTGCATTCCATCTCTACCCGGGTCCCCCACGAGCGAGGGCTGAGAGTGACTGTGGCAGTGAGCGGTACCGGCCGCACCGGGTTCATCGTGAGTGCGGACGCCGGCCCGGGCGGCGGTTCGGGCACGACCGCCGGGTCGGACTGCACCGCGACGAACAACCCGATGGCCACCGCTGCCGCCGCCGAGAGGGTCCACGTCGCGGCCCGTGACCGGCGCCGCCGGGTGTTGACCGCGGCCAACAGGGCGTCGCGCAGGGGTGGCAGTCCGGCATCCGCACCGGGTTCGTCGAGGGTGTCGACGTAGCCGCGGTCGATATGGGCGAGCAGCGCAGGCATTCCGCTCAGATCGCTGACTGCCTCCGCGCAGAGCGGACACCCGCGCAGGTGCGCCTCGAACTCCCGCCGTTCCGATCCCGACAGGCCACCCAGTACGTAGGCCGCGTCCCACAGCGCGTAGGGGTGGGTGTCGCCCGGGTCGACTGCGGTCATGACATCACCCCGAGCTCAGGCCTTCGAACAGTCGGGTGATCAACATACGGACGAAACTGTCGAAATCGCCGCGCAGGCGCTGCTCGTCGGAGGCGAACGGGCGTTGCATCGACATCCCCAGGAGCACGACCTCCATGAGCCGGACGGACTCGTCGATCAGGTGATCCGGCGCGTCGGCGCCGGTGATCGATCGCAGCATTGCGGCGAACTGTCGCCGCTGGTTATCCCGGAACTCGAGGTAGGCGGTCCGGAGAAACTCGTTGTGGTTGGCGGCGGCGCCGAACTCGACGACGAAGGTGACCGTGTCGAGGTTGTCGAGGAACAAGGTGTACAGCAGCCCCGCCGCGTCGGCCAGGTCGTCGCCCACCGAGTCGGTCGGCATCAGCTGGGTCGACGCCGTCTCGAACAGCGTGCTCGCGACGTCGTTGATCGCGGCGTCAAACAGCTTCTCTTTGGTCTCGAAGTGATAGTGCAACAGGGTCTGCGACACCTTGGCCGTGTTCGCGATCAACCGCATCGAGGACTTTTCGTACCCGTAGGCGCGAAAGCACTGCACCGTCGCCGCCAAGATGCGTTGCCGGGCATCCCCGGCCGTGACCTCGGGTGGCTCGACGCCGTCGTTGGCCGCAACCGTTGGTGTCGGCATCGACACTCCTCGCTCCCTGACGATTACCTGATCGCCTAATCAGTGTGACCTCTAGTTTGAGACACGAGTGGCGATTCCGGTTGGTTCAGCAGGAAACCAGCGATTCGATCGCCGCGCGAGCGCGGCGCGCCGAACAGACCGGGACGGATTACCGCGACGGGCTCAGCTCTGCGGAATGCAGCCGGAGCACGCGACGAATTTTGGCGGTGCGACGCAGTCGCCTGGTCCAGGCCACCGCGAACGCAATCAGCATCAGCAGCGACAACGCGGCGAGCCACGGGTAGCCGCCGTGGCTGTGCACCCACGTGGCCAGCGAGTTTTGGATGCGACCCGCGGCAGTGATCACCGGGTCATCCGGGGCCGCGGTCCCGTTGAAGATCCGCACCTCGTAGACCCCGTAATAGCTGACGTAGAACCCGACAAGCAGGACCAGTGCGCCACCAAAGCGGTTGATATACGGCAGGATTCGCCGCATCCGATACACCCCGACGGGATTGGCGAGTGCGGCGGCGATGGCCAGCACGCCGACGATCAACGACATGCCTGCCGCATAGACCAGATACGTCAGCAGCCCGTCGACGATCAGGCCGCTGCGGAAGCTGGCTGCGGTGACCGCCAGGTACGGCCCGATGGTGCAGGACAGCGAGGCGATCGCGTAGCCCACGCCGTAGCTGAACATCGAGCCACCGCGCGCGGTCGGCGCCCAGCGGCTGCTTCGGGTCACCGGGTGGAAGCCGGGAAGGTGGCGACCGGCCAGCGACCAGACGCCCAGCCCGACGAGCACCACGCCGATCATCACCGTGACGTACGGCAGGTACTGCTGCACGGCCGAGGCGGCGGAGACGGTGAGCAGGCCGAAGGCCCCGAACACCGCCATGAAGCCCAGCACCATTTCGGCGGTCGCGACCCCGGCCCGTCGTAGCGCGGTGAGCTGGCCTGCGGCGTCACCGCTCACGACCAGCGTCATGTACACGGGCAGCATCGCGAAGCCGCACGGATTGAGCACGGCTACCAGCCCGGCACCGAAAGCGAGTCCCATCAGACTTTGTTCCACGATTCGCGCATGCCCCTGTCTTCTCGGGCGACCCGGAACTGTCGTCTGCGTACGACACGAGCCACAGCGCCGCCGGGTTCACACCAGCGGCAAGTCCCACAACGGCCAGTTGTACGCCGCAATCCTGGTAGGTGACTGCCACGCTGCTGGCCGGAACCGGCCATCGACACACGATGGCCCGCTCGGGCGATGCGGGCCCGGTCGCCGGTCTCCTAGTTTCTCGGCATGACCGACACCGCCCGTGATGAGACCACCCCCGCCGACGAGCGACCGACGTCCGCGTACGCGGCCTGGTTGCGGGTGATGGCATTGGTGTACGACCCGTTCGTCTGGATGGGTGAGCTGGCGGGCATGCGGCGTCGCCGACGGGCGCTGGTGGCCGACGCGCGTGGCCGGGTTGTCGAAATCGGTGCCGGCACCGGGCTGAACCTGCGGCACTATCCCAGCGGCATCGACGAACTGGTGATCACCGAGCCCGAGCCTGGCATGCGGCGAAAGCTGGCCCGCCGCCTCGAACGGGCCGGGCGCACCGCACGCATCGTCGACGCGTCCGCGCTGCGGCTGCCGTTCGCCGACGCCTCGGTGGACACCGTCGTCTCGACATTGGTGTTGTGCACCGTCCCGGACCCCCGCGGTGCGCTGCGGGAGATCTCCCGCGTCCTGCGGCCTGGCGGGCAGCTGCTGTTCATCGAACACATCCGATCGGGTTCGCGGTTACTTGCGGCCTTCCAGGACATGCTCCTGCGGCCGTGGCGGGGCTTCGCCGGCGGCTGCGTGTGCAATCGGCCGACCGTGGAGCTGATGCGTGACTGCGGCTTCATCGTGACTGCCGATGCGGCCGTGTGGCGCGGTATGCCGGCGATCGTTCACCCCCTCGCCGTGGGCCGGGCGACCCGCCAGCTAAGCGGTCATTGATGGCGGCGCCTACATGATTTGACCCATGGGTCGCGCCGAAGAACACATACTTCGTTCGAAGACCCGATGCCCTTACCTGGCATAGGTTCAGCCGTACAAGCCCCGCAGCACGATCCTGAACCGACCTAAGGTGACTTTGATGACCGAAGTTCTGGTAGCCCACGACACCGCGGACGAGCGAACACTCAACGGCTTTCCGGTGTTTGCGATTTCGTTCGCGGAGGTGAACTGACCATGACTGCCGTCCTCGCCGGCCGGGTGATCCGGCCCGGAGACTCCGACTACACCGACGCCAGTCGAGGCTGGAATCACCTCTTCACGCACCGTCCGGCGGCGGTGGTCTACGCGCAGCACACCGGCGATGTCGTCAACGCCCTTACGTGGGGACGGCAGCAGAGCCTCGCGGTCCGGGTCCGCAGCGGCGGCCACGCGCTGGAAGGGTGGTCCGGCGTGGATGACGGGGTCGTCATCGATGTCAGCCGGCTGAAGTCGGTGAGCATCGACGCCCGCAGCCGGACGGCCACCGTCGGCGCCGGACTCAACCAGCTCGAAGCCGTCACCGCATTGGGTGCTTCGGGGTTCGCCGCGCCGACCGGAACCGAAGGCAGCGTCGGGCTGGTGGGTGCGACGCTCGGCGGCGGCTTCGGCCTGCTGACCCGCCACTATGGGATGGCCTCGGACAATCTGCTGTCGGCCGAGGTGGTCGTGGCCTCCGCCGACGGCGGCGCCGAAGTGCTGATCGCCGACGAGCAGCACAACCCAGACCTGGTGTGGGCGCTGCGGGGTGCCGGTAACGGCAACTTCGGCATCGTCACTTCGCTGACCTACCGGATTCATCCACTGACACACGCGATCTTCGTGGCGGCGACGTGGCCGGGACTCGGCGACCTCGAGACGGTGTTCGAGGCATGGCAGCGATCCGCTCCCTATGTCGACAACCGGCTGACCAGCCAGCTCGAGATCGAGGGCGACCGGGTCGGATTACACGCGGTCCTTGCCGATGGCTCGGAATCCGAAGCACGGCAGCTGCTTTCACCGATGCTCGCGATCGGCAGTCCCGAGGTGGTGGTGCAGGACGCCAATTGGCCGGAGATCTACACGGGCTTCCAGATCCCGATCGAACAGGAGCCGGCGAACTGGAAATTCACCTCGCAGTTCATGACTGAGCCACTGCCACCCGCGGCCGTGCGCCTGATTGCCGACTTCATGGCGACAGCACCGGCGGGGTGCAACTACTTCACCAACGCCTTCGGCGGTGCGGTGGCCACCAGCGAGCCGCCGGGCGGGTCGGCGTTCGCGCACCGCGGGGCGCTGTACTACGCCGAACCCGGTGCGGGCTGGGGTGTCCGCGGTGCGGCGCCCGCCGACGACGACCAGACCCGAACGGCGCTGGCGTGGGTCGCGGAAATGAGTGCGGCGTTGGCGCCCTACGTCAATGGCGCCTACGTCAACGTGCCCAATGCTGGTATGCCGGATTGGGAACATGCCTACTGGGGGCCCAACGTCGAGCGCCTGCGGGCGATCAAGGCGACCTACGACCCCGACAACGTCTTCTCCTACGAGCAGAGCATTCCGCCGGCCTGAGCATCA
>JAEZIA010000225.1 GCA_023416315.1 Actinomycetes bacterium | reverse complement strand
CGCCCGCCCCGGCTCCTGCCGCGCCCCCGCCCGCGCCGGAAGCGCCGCCGCCCGCCCCGGCTCCGATCGCGCCGGTGATCCCGGCGCCGATCCTTCCGCCGCCGGTGATCGTGCTGCCGCCGTCGGTGATCCCGCCGTTCCTGCGTCCACCGCGGCAACGGGATTACCCGTCGTACCCGTCGTCGCCGAACTATCCGAACTATCCGTCGTCCCCGCAGACGCCGTCGTACCCGTCGCCGCCGCAGGAGCCGTCCTACCCGACGGCGCCGCAGGAGCCGTCCTACCCATCGGCGCCGATCACGCAGGTGCCGAGTGAACCCGCGCCGCCGGCCGCCGGTGGCCCGGGTGGTTACGGTTCGGGCGGCTACGGCGGTGGCTCGGGAGGCTACGGAGGCGGCTCGGGAGGCTACGGAGGCGGCTCCGGCTCGAGTTCTGGCTCCGAAGGTTCGCGGGGGTCGGAAGGTTCGCGGTCGGGTGGGTCCCGCGGAGGTAGCGGCTCGCAGAGCCCACTGTGGCCATTCCCCAGTTTCGGTCACTGACACCGGAATTCATCCGGCGTTAGCCTCGCGCTCAGTGTCGCGACGCGGTCAGCTCATTGCGCCTGCCTATAGAGGGCGGTATGCGATGCACTGTGTTCGGTACGGGCTATCTGGGTGCGACCCACGCCGCCGGGATGGCCGAGCTCGGCCATGACGTCATCGGCGTCGACATCGACCCCGGCAAGATCGCGAAGCTGTCCGCCGGTGACATCCCGTTCTACGAACCGGGCCTGGCAAAGATGTTGCGGGACAACCTCACTGCCGGCCGGCTGCGGTTCACCACCGACTACGGCGTCGCTGCCGACTTCGCCGACGTGCACTTCCTCGGTGTCGGGACCCCGCAGAAGAAGGGCGAATACGGCGCGGATCTGCGCCACGTCAACGCCGTCATCGACGACCTGGTGCCGCGCTTGACCCGTCCCGCGGTGATCGTCGGCAAGTCAACGGTTCCGGTCGGGACAGCCGCCGCGTTGCGTGACCGGGCGCAGGTGTTGGCGGCAACGGAGATCGAGATCGCCTGGAACCCGGAGTTTCTGCGCGAGGGCTTCGCCGTGCACGACACGCTGCACCCAGACCGGATTGTCGTTGGCGTGCAACCGGATTCGCGGCGTTCCGAGACGGTGCTGCGAGACCTGTATGCACCGCTGCTCGCCGAGGGCGTGCCGTTCCTGCTGACCGATCTGCAGACCGCCGAGCTGGTGAAGGTCTCCGCCAATGCGTTTCTGGCCACCAAGATCTCGTTCATCAACGCGGTCTCGGAAGTCTGTGAAGCCGCAGGCGCCGACGTCCGGGTGCTGGCCGACGCCCTGGGCTACGACCCCCGCATCGGACGGCGATTCCTCAACGCGGGGCTCGGGTTCGGCGGCGGCTGCCTGCCCAAAGACATCCGCGCCTTCATGGCCCGCGCCGGTGAGCTGGGCGCCAATCACGCACTGACGTTCCTGCGCGAGGTGGACAGCATCAACATGCGTCGGCGCACCAGAATGGTGGAACTGGCCACCACGGCGTGCGGTGGCTCGCTACTCGGCGCCAACGTCGCGGTGCTCGGCGCGGCCTTCAAACCCGAGTCCGACGATGTGCGGGATTCCCCGGCGCTCAACGTCGCCGGCCTGCTGCAACTCAACGGCGCCACCGTGAACGTCTACGACCCGAAGGCCATGGAGAACTCTCAGCGCCTGTTCCCCACGCTGACCTATGCCACCTCCGCGCTGGAGGCGTGTGACCGGGCCGACGCCGTCCTGTTGCTCACCGAATGGCAGGAGTTCGTCGACCTCGACCCGAACGAACTGGCGCAGACCGTGCGCGCCAGAGTCGTTGTCGATGGCCGCAACTGCCTGGATACGGCGCGCTGGGCCGCGGTGGGATGGACGGTTTACGCCTTGGGTCGCCCGGCGTTGACGTAGGTTCGGATACGTGGATTTCGCAACCGCTTTGCTTGCCGAAAACGCCGCGTTCGCTGACCTTCTCCGCGATGCCGACCTATCGATCCCGGTGCCGACCTGCCCGGAATGGACCCTCGAGCAGCTGATGCGTCACGTCGGCCGCGGCGACCGCTGGTGCGCTCAGATCGTCGCCGAGCAGTCGATGGAGTTCATCGACCCGCGCACCGTCGAAGGTGGCAAGCCGCCCGCCGGCCGGGACAACGAGATCGCTTGGCTGCAGGCCGGTCCGCGGCAACTCCTCGACGCCGTCGCCGCCACCGGCGCCGAGACGCCGGTATGGACGTTCCTCGGGCCGCGCCCGGCGAACTGGTGGATCCGGCGGCGCCTACACGAGGTACTGGTCCATCGCGCCGACGCGGCGATCGCGCTGGGAGTCGAGTACCAGGTCGACCCCGCGCTGGCCGCCGACGCCATCACCGAATGGCTGGAACGCGTCGAAATCCAGGCCGACGAGGAGGGTCCCGCCGGCGGTGACCGCCCACTGGGCGACGGACAGTCGGTGCACCTGCACGCCACCGACCCCGGCCTCGGTGAGGCCGGGGAATGGACACTGCTCGGGCGTCCCGACGGCATCGCCGTCGAGCACGGCCACGGCAAGGCCACCACCGCCTTGCGCGGCCCGGCGCGCAGCCTGCTGCTGGCCGTCGTGCGTCGTCGCAGCGCCGCCCAGGAAGGCCTGGAGGTTTTCGGTGATACCGGGGTCTGGGACACCTGGCTGGCGCGCACACCGTTCTAGAGAAGGTAGTTTGAGCCGAATGAGCACTTCGGAGATCGCCACCGTGCTGGCCTGGCACGACGCCCTGAACGCCTCGGACCTCGACACACTGATCGCCCTGTCCAGCGACGACATCGAGATCGGGGACGCCGACGGCGCCGCCCAGGGCCATGACGCACTGCGGGACTGGGCGCAGCGCTCCGCGGCAACCATCGAGGTGGGCCAGATCTACTACCGCGACGGTGTCGTGGTCGTCCAGGAGCGGCTATCCACCAAGACCGACCCCTCCGACGTCCGCACCGCGGCATCGGCATTCCGGGTGGTGCACGACCACGTCACCTCGGTGTTCCGCCACGACGACCTGGCCGCCGCTCTGCGGGCCACCGACATGTCCGACGAAGACCTGCAGGTCTGATCGACTTGCGCGGGATCATCCTGGCCGGCGGGTCGGGAACGCGGCTGTATCCGATCACCCAGGGGGTCAGCAAGCAGCTGCTGCCGGTCTACGACAAGCCGATGATCTACTACCCGCTGTCCACGCTGTTGATGGCGGGCATCCGCGACATCCTGGTGATCACCACCGGCCACGACGCCCCGGCGTTCAACCGGCTGCTCGGTGACGGTTCGCAACTAGGCGTCAGCATCACCTATGCGGTGCAGGAACGGCCCGACGGGCTGGCTCAGGCGTTCCTGATCGGCGCCGACCATATCGGCACGGGTCCGGTCGCACTTGTCTTGGGCGACAACATCTTCTACGGCCCCGGCGTCGGAACCAGCCTCAGCCGATTCCACGATCTGCAGGGGGCGGCAATCTTCGCCTACCGGGTGGCCAATCCGACGGCATACGGTGTGGTCGAATTCGCCGAGGACGGCACCGCGCTGTCCCTGGAGGAGAAACCGGCCAGACCCAAGTCGAGTTATGCGGTTCCCGGACTGTACTTCTACGACAACGACGTGATCGAGATCGCCCGCCAGCTGCGCCCGTCGCCGCGCGGTGAACTGGAGATCACCGA
>JAEZIA010000184.1 GCA_023416315.1 Actinomycetes bacterium | reverse complement strand
CTGATCGAGGCGCTCGGCGGGCCCGCGCAGGCCAAGGCCACGCTGGCCGGGGTGGACCTGATCGCGGCCACCGACGTCGAGCACCCGCTGCTGGGGCCGATGGGCGCGGCACGGGTCTTCGGCCCGCAGAAGGGTGCCGACCCGGACACCGTGGAGATCCTCGAACGGCGGATGACGGCCTGGGCGGCCGAACTCGACGCGCTGGCCGGGACGACGATCGGCCCGCTGCCCGGCGCGGGCGCGGCCGGCGGACTGGGCGCCGCACTGCTGGCCCTCGGTGCTCGCCGCGAGTCCGGGGCGGCCGTGATCGCCGAGCACACCGGGCTGGCGCAGGACCTGGCGGTGGCCGACGTCGTCGTCACCGGCGAGGGCAGGTTCGACGACCAGTCACTGCACGGCAAGGTGGTCAGCGCCCTGGCAGGTGGCGCCCGCGACCGCGACGTGCCGGTGCTGGTGCTGGCCGGCCAGGTCACTCTGGACCCGTCGCAGCTGGCTGAGGCGGGAATCACCGCCGCCCACGCCCTCGCCGACTACACCGGGTCGGTGCAGGTCGCGATCGACGACGCCGCCGCTGCGCTGACCGGACTGGCCCGACAGACCGCGGCCGCCCTGGTCATCGACTCGGGAATAGCGCCCGGACAAGGTACCGTTGATGAAGTGGGTTAATCCCGCATAGACATCTGCTTTTGAGGGAGACGCAATGACTGTTTCCGATCAGTCGACCACGACCGAAACCCACGGCGTGACCCTGACCGACGCCGCGGCCGCGAAGGCCAAGTCGCTGTTGGACCAGGAGGGCCGTGACGACCTCGCGCTGCGGATCGCCGTGCAGCCCGGTGGCTGCGCGGGCTTGCGCTACAACCTCTTCTTCGACGACCGCGCCCTTGACGGCGATCTGGTCGCGGAGTTCGGTGGCGTGAACCTGACCGTCGACCGGATGAGTGCCCCGTACGTGCAGGGCGCCACCATCGACTTCGTCGACACGATCGAGAAGCAGGGCTTCACGATCGACAACCCGAACGCCACCGGCTCCTGCGCCTGCGGCGACTCGTTCAACTAAACCGCAGTTTTCTTCCTGCCAGCGGCCGTCCAGTCAGTACTGGGCGGCCGTTCGCAGTAGGTACGAGCAGACCAGCACCTGATTGCCCTGGCGCAGCAATTGCGCGACGCCCTGTTCCTCGCCGCGGCCGCTGCGCGTGCCCGACGACGCGACCTTCATCGTGAACAGCACCTGCGCCTGATACGACGACCACGGCACCACCGCGTCGATCGAGGTGACCTCCGCGCCGGCGAACTGCCTGCGGAACGCGTCGCTGGCCAGCTTGGCCAGCGCCAGGTCGGACTTGCGGTCCTTGACCCCGTCGTACATGCCGCACAGGTTGTTGCGGGCGATGGTCTCGGTGTCGCCCTTCGACAGCGCGTTCAGATAATTCGAGATCGCGGTCTTGGCCGCTGCCTCGCTGAACCCGCCCGCCGACGCCGTGCCGGAATTGTCGGCGCGGATCGTCAGCACCGCCGCGGCGAGGCCGGCGACCACCACCACCGCCACCAGCGCCAGCCACAGCGCTGTGCGCCGCTTGCGCGGCTTCGGGGGGTAGGGCACCGGCGGCGGCAGGGCGCCGGGGTAGACGCCGGGATAGGGGACCGGCGGCATCGGACCGGGCTGCCCGAACGGCGCGTCCGGGTACGGCTCGCCCTCGGCGCCGACCTGCTGATGCGGCGGAATCGGGCCAGCCATCGATAAGTCTCCTGGGGTCGGTGGGGGCCAAAACTTCAAGCACCCGCCGCAGCGGGGCCGATGCCGGGCCATATAGTCGGCTCTTGTACGCAGGCTAGCGCACCCAACGGTGCTAGTCCCACTAGCGAATGAAGGGCGGCTCAACGTGGCGATCGCGGTGACCGGATCCATTGCCACCGACCACTTGATGCGGTTTCCGGGGAAGTTCTCCGAGCAGCTTCTTGCCGAGCACCTGCAGAAGGTGTCGCTGAGCTTCCTGGTCGACGACCTCGTGGTCCACCGCGGTGGTGTCGCCGGAAACATGGCCTACGCGATGGGTGTGCTCGGCGGGGACCCGCTGCTGGTCGGCGCCGTCGGATCGGACTTCGACTCCTACCGGCAGTGGCTGGAAGCACACGGTGTGGACACCTCGGGGGTGCTGGTGTCGAAGACCGCCTACACCGCGCGGTTCGTCTGCACCACCGACGAGGACATGGCCCAGATCGCGTCGTTCTATCCGGGCGCGATGTCCGAGGCCCGTGACATCAAGCTCGCCGACGTCGTCGAGCGAAGCGGCGCACCGGAATTGGTGATCATCGGTGCCAACGACCCCGAGGCGATGTTCTTGCACACCGAGGAGTGCCGCGCGCTCGGTCTGGCCTTCGCCGCCGACCCCAGCCAACAGCTGGCCCGTCTGTCCGGCGACGAGATCCGCCGCCTGATCGACGGTGCCAGCTACCTGTTCACCAATGACTACGAGTGGGATCTGCTGCTGCAGAAATCAGGCTGGTCCGAAGCCGAGGTGATGAGCCAGATCCAGCTGCGCGTCACCACGCTGGGCCCCAACGGGGTGGACCTGGTCGGCCGCGACGGCACGTTCATCCACGTCGACGTGGTGCCCGAGACGCAGAAGGAGGACCCGACCGGCATCGGCGACGCCTTCCGCGCCGGTTTCCTCACCGGACGCGGTGCCGGCCTGAGCCTGGAGCGGTCGGCGCAGCTTGCCTCGATGGTCGCCACGCTGGTGCTCGAGGCACCGGGCCCGCAGGAGTGGACGTGGGACCGCGATGCCGCCGTCGCCCGCATCAAGGACGCGTACGGCCCGCAGGCGGCCGACGAAATCGCCGCTGCACTCGCCTAGCGGTGAGCGCGGCCGCGGTGCCCGCGGCCAGCCACGGCCCGGCCACCAGGATCGGGTCCATCCAGGCGTGATGGAGGTCGACCCGGCCGGTGCCGAGCCGCGACTTCATCCCGTGGTGGGTGAACTCGCTTCTGATCCCGGTCTGGGTGACCGGGTTGTCGGGGTGCGCAGACGCCAACGACTTGAGGTGGGCTTCGGTGGCGTTGACCCGGTCGGCGGCCAGCAGGAGCAGCCAGTGTGCGGCGCGCCCTTCGCTGTACCGGTAGGCAAACCGGCGGATCTTGCCGGATAGCCCGCTCGGCGGTGTTGACGTGCCGAATACCGGTGTGAGACGGCCGAATTCGATGGACCGTTCCCTCGGCCAGCGCTCCGGCTGCTGGTCGGGGATCTCCCAGTGGGCGCCCGTCGCCCCGAGATCGAACTTTTCCTTCGGATACGACGGGCGGTCGGCCGGGTCCAGATCGACGCCCCAGCCGGGGATGCGGGCGCGAAGCTCGTCCGACGACGGCCGCGGTGGGTGTTGCGGGCTGTGCACCATTGCGCGTTCTCCTGGTTTAACTTGCCGCCGGCAGGATCACCGGCTTGATGCAGTTGTCCAATTTGGCCGAGAAGATGTGATAGCCCTCGGCGATGTGCTCAAGCGGGATGCGATGGGTGACAAGGTCATTGGGCTTCAGATAGCCGTTCTGGATGTGTTCGAGCAGCCTCGGCCACTGCCGTTTGACCGGGCACTGGTTCATCCGCAGGGTCAGGCCCTTGTTCATCGCGTCCCCGAACTTCACCGCGCTGAACATCGGTCCGTAGGCGCCCATCACCGAGACCGTGCCGCCCTTGCGCACCGAGTCGATGGCCCAGTTCAGCGCGACCGGCGACCCGCCCTGCAGCTTGAACTTGGCCGACGTGACGTGCTGCAGGAAGTTGCCGTCGGCCTCGGCGCCCACGCAGTCGATGACGGCGTCGGCGCCGAGGTAATCGGTGGTCTTCTTCATCTCGACCACGATGTCGCCGCGCTCGGCGAAATTGATGGTTTCGGCGTGGGCGAAGTCGCGCGCCTTGTCCAGCCGGTACTGCAGGTGGTCGATGACGATGACCCGCCCGGCACCCATCAGCCACGCCGACTTCGCGGCGTACAGACCGACCGGTCCGGCGCCGAACACCGCGATGGTGTCGCCTTCGCTGATCTCGGCCAGCTGGGCGCCGAAATAGCCGGTCGCGAGCGCGTCGGTGCACAACAGTGCGTCCTCGTCGTCGAGCCAGTCCGGGATCAAACTCGGCCCGACGTCGGCGAACGGCACCCGGACGAACTCGGCCTGACCGCCGTCGTATCCGCCGCAGGTGTGCGAGTAGCCGTAGATGCCGCCGACGGCGGTGGCGTTCGGGTTCACGTTGTGGCAGTTGGAGTACAGCCCGCGGGCGCAGAAGTAACAGGTGCCGCAGAACACGTTGAACGGCACCATCACTCGGTCACCGACCCTCAGGTTCTGCACCGAAGGACCGACCTGTTCGACGACCCCGATGAACTCGTGGCCGAACGTCATGCCGACCCGGGTGTCGGGCATCATGCCGTGGTACAGGTGCAGATCGGATCCACAGATCGCCGCCCTGGTGACCCGCACGATCGCGTCGTTGGGATGTTCGATGCGCGGGATGTCCTTGTCCTGCACGCGAATCTTGTACGGGCCGCGATAGACCATGGCTTTCATCCGCGCGGTGTACCCGGGGATGGGCGAAGGAAACGCCTACAGCTGAACGGGGTACTGCGGTTCGCTGATCGTCGGCACCACACTTCGTTCGACGAAGATCGCGTGCCACAGCATGAAGATCAACACCGTCCACAACCGGCGGCTGTGGTCGCCTTCGCCGGCGCGGTGCGCGTCGAGCATGGCGCGCACGGCGGCGATGTCGACGAGGTGGCCGGCCTGTGAGGCGTCGATCATCCCGTAGGCCCAGTCCATCAGCTCACCGGAGCGCAGCCAGTGTCGGATCGGCACCGGGAAGCCCAGTTTGGCCCGGTGCAGCACGTGCGGCGGCACGATCGGCTCGAGCGCGCGACGCAGCGCGTACTTGGTGGTGGTGCGGGTGATCTTCTGGTCGTAGGGCAACCGGGACGCGACCGCGAACACCTCGCGGTCCAGGAACGGCACCCGCAGCTCGAGGGAGTTGGCCATCGTCATCTTGTCGGCCTTGACCAGGATGTCGCCGCGTAACCAGGTGAACAGATCGATGTGCTGCATCCGGGCCACGGGGTCCCAGCCGGCCGACTCGGCGTAGATCGGGCCGGTGACGTCGGTGTGCGTCCAGTCAGGATTGAACCCGGGCAGCACCGCGCGCAGTTGGTCGTCGGAGAAGCTGCGGGCATTGCCGTAGTAGCGCTCCTCGAGCGTCAGCGAGCCGCGGTGCAGCAGGCTCTTGCCGCGCATGCCTTCCGGCAGCGGCTTCGACGCCCGGCCGAGCGATCTGCGGACCGGCCGGGGGAGATAGTCAAACGGCTTGAGCGACAACGGTTCCCGGTAAATCGTGTAGCCGCCGAACAACTCGTCGGCGCCCTCGCCGGAGAGCACCACCTTGACGTGCTTGCGGGCCTCGCGGGCGATGAAGAACAACGGCACCAGCGCCGGGTCGGCGACGGGTTCGTCGAGATACCAGACGATTTCGGGCAGCGCGGCCACGAACTCGGCCTGGCTGACGACCTTGGCCACATGCCGCGCGCCGATCGCCTCGGCGGAGGCCACCGCGACGTCGACCTCGGAGAACCCCTCGCGTTCGAACCCGGTGGTGAAGGTGATCAGCCGCGGGTTGTGCCGGATCGCCAGCGCGGCGATCGCGGTCGAGTCGATCCCACCGGACAGGAACGCACCGACGGTGACGTCGGCGCGCATGTGCTTGGCGACCGAGTCTTCCAGGACCTCGGTGATCTCCTGGTAGCGGGCCCGCTCACCGTTCGGGACGAACGCGGCGGCGTTGAACTTCGGCACGAAGTAGCGGCTGACCTTCGGCGCCTGGCCGGGCTTGATGACGGCGTAGCTGCCGGATTCCAGGCGGCGCACCCCGCGGTGCAGGGTCTCGGGCTCGGGCACGTACTGCAGCACGGTGTAGTGCTGGACGGCCCGGACGTCGAGTTCGTCGTCGAATCCGATCTCCGCGGCCAGCCCGAGCAGGCACTTCTTCTCGCTGGCGACCGCGGTGCCCGCCGGGCCGGTCGCCATGAACAGCGGCTTGATGCCGAACGGGTCGCGGGCGCAGAACAGCTCGGAGGTCGTGGTGTCCCACAGCGCGAATGCGAACATGCCGCGCAGCCGGGTCAGCGCCGCGGTGCCCCAGTGGTGGTAGGCCGCCAGGATCGCCTCGCCGTCGCCGTCGGTGGCGAAGGCGGCGCCGAACTCGGCGCGCAGCGCCTCACGCAGTTCGAGGTAGTTGTAGATCTCGCCGTTGAACACCAGGACGTAGCGGTCGGGTTCCTCCGGCGGGCCCCAGCGCAGCGGCTGATGGGAGTGGGCGATGTCGATGATCGAGAGCCGGTTGAACCCCAGTACCACCCGTTCGTCGGTCCAGGTTCCGGGTTCGTCGGGACCTCGGTGGCGCATCAGATGGGACGCGCCGGCGACCGCGTCGACAAGAAGTGGCGTGACAGCGGTTGCGGGGCTTGTCACCAGGGCCAGCAGTCCGCACACGCGGCCCAGTATGCCGCAACTGCCGGATGTGTCGGGCTGGGTGTCAGGGCGTGGTCTACGCTGCGTAGTATTCGATGCGCGGAAAGTTCCCGCGACGACGAAAATGCGGTGTGGGCAGCAGTCCCCGAAACAGGAGGCGCCAACGTGAAGACCCGCGGTTCCCGGTTCCGGGTACTGGCGCTAGCGGTCACCTTCGGTGCGCTGGCGTTGACCCTCAGCGGGTGCAGCTGGCAGGAAGTGTTCGGCCTGGGGTGGCCCAAGGGCATCACCCCTGAGGCGCACACCAACCGTGACTTGTGGGTGTGGTCGGTCATCGCCGCACTTGTCGTCGGCGTCATCGTGTGGGCCCTGACCTTCTGGGCGGTGGTCTTCCACCGCAAGAAGAAGGGCACGCCCCAGGACGCGGAGCTGCCCCGCCAGTTCGGCTACAACATGCCGCTGGAGCTGGCGCTGACGATCATCCCGTTCCTGATCATCTCGGTGCTCTTCTACTTCACCGTCGTGGTGCAGGAGAAGATGATGCAC
>JAEZIA010000139.1 GCA_023416315.1 Actinomycetes bacterium | reverse complement strand
GGCGTCGGTCGAGCGGGCCGCCGACCCGGTCTCCACACCGGCGATCGTGCCGGCTGACGAGCCGTCCCGCTCGCCGCTGCCGTTCGCGCTGGCCTTCGCCGCGGCCGTGTTGATCGCCCTGCTGGTGCGCAGGCTGAGCCAGCGGAACACCGACTGATGGCGGTGCCGTTCCGCCCCACCGCCGACCTCGTCGACGATATCGGCGAGGACGTCCGCAGCTGCGATGTCCAGTTCCGTCAGTTCGGCGGCCACACCGAGTTCGCCGGGCCGATCAGCACGGTGCGCTGCTTCCAGGACAACGCGCTGCTGAAGTCGGTGCTCTCCGAGCCCGGCGACGGCCGGGTCCTGGTGATCGACGGCGACGCCTCAGTGCATACCGCCCTGGTCGGCGACGTCATCGCCGAACTGGCCCGGTCGAACGGCTGGGCCGGATTGATCGTGCACGGCGCGGTACGCGACGCCGCCACGCTGCGGACACTGGCCATCGGCATCAAGGCGCTGGGCACCAATCCGCGCAAGAGCACCAAGACCGGAGACGGCGAACGCGACGTTACGGTGAGCTTCGGCGGCGTCACGTTCGCACCCGGTGACATCGCCTACAGCGACGACGACGGGATCGTCGTCACCGCGGCGGGTTAAACACCCACTGCGACACGGTGTTTGGCGAAGATCAGCGCTTCGTCGTCGACCTTGCCGCGCCGGATCAGCCGCAGGTCCAGCAGATAGTTCTGCTTGAGCCGCCACGGCGCGCGCGAGCCCGCCTTGGGCAGCCGGTCCAGCGCCCGCAGCACATAGCCGGGCGTGAAATCCATCAGCGGACGTTCCTCGACATCAGCCGGCGGCTGGCTGGGAGCCACTCGGTCGTAACCCTGCGAGTCCATGTAATTCAGGACGCGGCAGACGAATTCGGAGACCAGATCGGCCTTCAACGTCCACGACGCGTTGGTGTAGCCGATGGTGAAGGCCATGTTGGGCACACCTGAGAGCATCATGCCCTTGTAGGCCATCGTGGTGTTGAGGTCGAGCGGAGCGCCGTCCTTGACGATCTCGGCACCGCCGAACAGCTGGAGGTTCAACCCCGTTGCGGTGACGATGATGTCGGCGCGTAGCTCCTGGCCGGAAGCGAGCTTGATACCGGTTGCGGTGAATCGCTCGATGGTGTCGGTGACCACCTCGGCCTGACCTTTGCGAATCGCGCGGAACAGATCGCCGTTGGGCGCCAAGCACAGTCGCTCGTCCCATACGCGGTAGCTCGGGCCGAAGTGCTTGTCGACGTCGTAACCCTCGGGCAGCCTGCGCTGCGCCATCGTCATCAGCTGCTTGCGCATGAAGTTCGGGAACCGGCGGGCCAGCCGGTACTGCACGGCCTGGAACACGATGCTCTTCCAGCGGTTGGCCACGTAGGCAGCTTTGGCAGGCAGCAGCTTGTTCATCCGCACCGCGAACGGGTCGACGTCGGGCAGCGAGCCGATGTAGGTCGGTGACCGCTGCAGCATCGTGACGTGCCCGGCGCCCGAATTGGCCAGCGCGGGAATGAGAGTCACGGCCGTCGCCCCGCTTCCGATGACCACGATCCGCTTGCCGGTGTAGTCGAGGTCTTCGGGCCAGTGCTGGGGATGCACGATCGTGCCGGTGAAGTCGTCGGCACCGGGAAACTCCGGCGAGTACCCCTCGTCGTAGTTGTAGTAGCCACTGCAGGCGAACAGGAACGAGCAGGTGATGTCCTTGGTCTGACCGTCGGCCTCGACGCGCACCGTCCACTGGTTGTCGGCACTGGACCACTCGGCCGCGACCACCCGGTGGCCGTATCGGATGTGCTTGTCGATGCCGTACTCGCGGACGGTCTCCTTGAGGTAGGACAAGATCGACGGCCCGTCGGCGATCGCCTTCTCCGAGGTCCATGGTTTGAATCGGAAGCCGAGGGTGAACATGTCGGAGTCCGACCGGATGCCGGGGTAGGAGAACAAGTCCCAGGTACCGCCCAGATTTTCGCGCCGTTCCAGCATCAGGAAGCTCTTCGACGGGCAGCGGTCCTGTAGATGCCAGGCGGCGCTGATGCCCGAGATCCCGGCTCCGACGATCACTACATCGACGTGTTCAGTCATGCCGAAACGCTATCAACACTGTGTTGAATTGGTCAACACAGTGTTGAAAAGTTCGACGCGCTGTAAAGTAGTGGTGTGTCAACTGCCAGTCCGGCCCGCGTCCGCGGGCGCCGCGCCAGCCGTCCGTCCGGCGACGATCGCGAGGCTGCCATCCTGCGCACGCTGGAGGACATGCTGGAAAAGCGACCGTTCGCCGAGATCTCCGTCGACGACCTCGCTAGGGGCGCCGGGCTGTCCCGCCCGACGTTCTACTTCTACTTCGCCTCCAAGGATGCGGTCCTGGTCCGCCTGTTCACCCAGGCCATCACCGCATCGGGCGCTGAACAGCGGCCGATCGGCGAGGTGCCCGAGCACCCGCAGCGGGCCTGGCGCGACGGCATCTATGCGTTCTTCGACTCGCTGCGCCCACATCGGACGGTGGTGCTGGCCGGGTTGAGCGCCATGGGCACCAACGCCGAGCTCCGCGAGCTGTGGTCGGCGTTCATGACCGGCTGTATCGACTACACCGCCGCGCTGATCACCCGGGAGCGTGAGCGCGGCGCAGCGCCCGACACCATCCCGGCGCACGATCTGGCGACGGCCCTGAACCTGATGAACGAGCGCGTCGTGCTCGCCGCGCAGGGCAGCCGCAAACCGGCGCTGCCGGAGGACGCGGCGCTGGAAACGCTCGTCCACATCTGGATCACCAGCATCTACGGCGCGGCCTCGGCCTCGGTTTGATTCCGGGATCGCATATTCGATTGCGCCCCGAGCGGGTGGCCCTAGTCTGGCGGCATGTCGCAGCCACACCCCACGAGGGGTGCCACCGTTGGCAAGCTCGCGCTGCACTGCCTGCTGGCCGGTGTCTTGGTGGCGGCCATGCTGTTTCCGATCGCCGGCGGCGCGGGCATCGTGATCAACCACGCCTCCGACGTGGCGGCGCAGGACTCGGCCGAGCTGATGGAGGGCGAGGTCCCCACCGTCACCACGATGGTCGACACCGCAGGCAACCCGATCGCCTGGATCTACGCGCAGCGGCGGTGGCCGGTGCCCAGCGACCGGATCGCCGACACGATGAAGCTGGCAATCGTCTCGATCGAGGACAAGCGCTTCGCCGATCACAACGGTGTCGACGTGCAGGGCACGCTGACCGGTCTGATCGGCTACCTGCGGGGTGACCTCGACACCCGCGGCGGGTCGACGATCGAGCAGCAGTACGTCAAGAACTACAACCTGCTGGTCAACGCCCAGACCGACGCCGAGCGGCGGGCGGCGGTCGAGACCACCCCGGCGCGCAAGCTGCGCGAGATCCGGATGGCACTGGCCCTGGACAAGGCGATCTCCAAGCCGGAGATCCTGACCCGCTACCTGAACCTGGTCTACTTCGGCAACGGTGCCTACGGGGTGCAGGACGCGGCCAAGACATACTTCGGCGTCAACGCGGCCGACCTGAACTGGCAGCAGGCCGCGCTGTTGGCCGGGGTGGTGCAGTCGACGAGTGCCCTGAATCCCTACACCAACCCGCAGGCCGCGTTGGACCGGCGCAACCTCGTGCTGGACACGATGATCGAGAACCTGCCGGACCGGGCCGAGGAATTGCGGGCCGCCCGCGAGGAGCCGCTGGGCGTTCTGCCGCAGCCGAATTCGCTGCCGCAGGGCTGCATCGCCGCGGGTGACCGCGGCTTCTTCTGCGACTACGTGCTGCAGTACCTCGCGCGTGCCGGGCTGTCCAAGGACGACGTGGCCCGCAACGGCTACTTGATCCGCACCACGCTGGATCCGAGGGTGCAGAACAGCGTGAAAAAGGCCATCGACACCGTTGCCAGCCCGCAATTGGACGGCGTCGCCAGCGTCATGAGCGTCATCGCGCCCGGCAAGACCAGCCACAAGGTGCTCGCGATGGGTGACAACCGCGGGTACGGGCTGCAACTCGACGCCGGCCAGACAGTGCAGCCGCAGCCGTTCTCGCTGGCTGGTGACGGCGCCGGATCGATCTTCAAGATCTTTACCACCGCCGCGGCGATGGAGATGGGGATGGGCATCAACGCCCAACTCGATGTTCCCGGGACATTCCAGGGCAAGGGGCTGGGGAGCAGCAGCAGCCCGGGCTGCCCCAAGGAGACCTGGTGCGTGAAGAACGCGGGCAGCTACCGCAGCCCGATGAGCGTGACCGACGCGCTGGCTCAGTCGCCCAACACCGCGTTCGCCCGGTTGATCCAGCAGATCGGTGTGCAGCGTGCGGTCGACATGGCCGTTCGACTGGGACTGCGGTCCTACGCCGAGCCGGGCACGGCGCGGGCCTACCAGCCGGACAGCAACGAGAGCCTGGCCGATTTCGTCAAACGTCAGAATCTCGGGTCGTTCACACTGGGGCCGTTCGAGCTGAACGCGCTCGAATTGTCCAATGTGGCAGCCACATTGGCCTCCGGCGGCATGTGGTGCCCGCCCAGCCCGGTGGACAAGATCTTTGATCGCCACGGCCGCGAGGTTGCCGTCGAGACGCAAGCCTGCGAGCAGGTGGTGCCCGAAGGGCTGGCCAACACGCTCGCCAACGCACTCGGCAAAGACCACACCAGCGGCACCGCCGCCGGTTCGGCGGGCTCGGTCGGTTGGAGCCTGCCGATGGCAGGCAAGACCGGCACCACCGAATCTCACCGGTCGTCGGGATTCCTCGGCTTCACCAACCAGTACGCTGCCGCCAACTACATCTTCGACGACTCCACCAGCCCCGGCGGCCTGTGCTCGTATCCATTGCGCAAGTGTGGATACGGCAACCTCTACGGCGGCAACGAACCGGCGCGGACCTGGTTCCTGGCGATGAAGCCGGTCGCCGAAGACTTCGGCCCGATCGCGTTGCCGCCGACCGACAAACGGTACGTGGAGGGCGGGCCTGGTAGCACGGTGCCCAGCGTCAGCGGACTGAGCTTCGATGCCGCACGGAAGCGGTTGCGGGACGCCGGTTTCCAGGTCGCCGATCTCCCCACCCCGGTCAACAGCTACTCATCACGGGGCCGGGTGGTGGGCACCACGCCGTCGGGCAAGACCATTCCGGGATCGATCATCACCATCAACACCAGCAACGGCATTCCGCCGGCCCCGCCGCCGGAGGAACTGCCACCGCCGCCACCACCGCCGGACGCCCCACCGCCCGACGTCAATGTCATCAACATCCCCGGGCTGCCGCCGATCACGCTGCCGATGTGGCCGCCGCCGGCACCCCCGCCACCGGCACCTGAGCCGGCACCGCCACCGCCGGGCGACGTGCCGCCCCCGCCGCCGTAGGCGCGGCACGCATGTCGGACCGCTGTGCGAACATATGTTCGTGTCCGACGGTCGGGCGACCATTCTGCACGCTGATCTCGACTCGTTCTACGCCTCGGTCGAGCAGCGCGATGACCCGACGCTGCGCGGGCGCCCGGTGATCGTCGGCGGCGGCGTCGTGCTGGCAGCCAGCTATGAGGCCAAGGCCTACGGGGTGCGCACCGCGATGGGCGGCCACCAGGCCCGCCGCCTGTGCCCGGCGGCGGTCGTCGTCCCGCCGCGGATGTCGGCCTACAGCCAGGCCAGCGACGATGTCTTCGCGGTGTTCCGCGACACCACGCCGCTGGTCGAGCCGCTCTCAGTGGACGAGGCGTTCCTCGATGTGTCCGGGTTGCAGCGGCTGGCCGGCGACCCGGTCCAGATCGGGGCCCGGTTGCGGCAGGAGGTCCGCGACCGGGTCGGGCTGCCGATCACGGTGGGGATCGCGCGCACCAAGTTCCTGGCCAAAGTCGCCAGTCAGGAAGCCAAGCCGGACGGGTTGCTGCTGGTACCGCCCGACGGGGAACTGGCATTTCTGCATCCCCTGCCGGTGCGCCGGCTCTGGGGCGTCGGACCCAAGACGGCCGACAAACTTCACGCGTCCGGCATCGAGACCGTCGCCCAGGTCGCCGAGCTCGGCGAGTCGATGCTGGCGTCGATGGTCGGCGCGGCCATGGGTCGCCAACTGTTCTCGCTGTCGCGCAATATCGACCGGCGCCGGGTGGACACCGCGCACCGCCGCCGCTCGGTGGGCGCCCAGCGGGCACTGGGCCGGCGTCGCGTCTCGGCTGCCGAGTTGGATGCCGTGGTGATCGGCCTGGTCGACCGGATCACCCGCCGGATGCGCGCCGCGCACCGCACGGGGCGAACAGTGGTGCTGCGCTTACGTTTCGACGACTTCACCCGCGTCACCCGCTCCCACACGATGCCGAGGGCCACCGGATCGACGGAGCCGATCCTGGCCGCCGCGCGGGGTCTGGTCGCCGCGGCCGCACCGCTGATCGCCGAGCGCGGAATCACCTTGATCGGGTTCGCCGTGAGCAACATCGACGCCGGCGGCGCTCAGCAGCTGGAGCTACCCCTCGATGCCGGCCGGCCGGACACCGTGGACCTCGACGCCGCAGTCGACTCCGTCCGGCGGCGCTACGGCAATGCGGTGCTGACCCGCGGCGTGTTGGTCGGCCGGGATGCTGGCTTGGAGATGCCGCACCTGCCGGACTAACCGGCCGGGTGCCAGCCGCGCATGGCCGCGTCCATCTGGTCATCCTCGAGCGCGCCGACCGGCAACGGTTGCTGACCGTCCCGGTTGCGCAGCCCCTCGAGCAGCAGCGCCACATAGCGCCGCCACAGTTCGGGCTCGACGTGGCCCGCCCACTCGCTGACGGTGCCCGCGAGCATGCTCAGGATCGGCATATCGGAGGACTCGGCGTCGCGGCGCAGATAGCCGTCGTCGCGGGCCCGCTCGACGAGCTTGGAGATCGGCGGGCTCAGGCGCAGCCGTGCGCACTCCACCCCGTGACCGCCGTAGGCCGAGCTGTAGACCATCTGGCGCAAACCGCGGTCGGTGGCCGTCAGCTCGCAGACGTGCTCGACGAACCAGACGATCGCATCCCACGAATTCTCTTGCTGCGCCGCCGCTTCCGCGATGCCGACGACCTGGTCGATACCGTCTTCGAAGACCGCGTCGAGCAGCTCCTCCTTGGTGGCGAACCGCCGGTACACCGTGCCCACCCCGACGCCGGCATGGTGCGCGATGTCGTTGAGCGTCGCCTCCAGGCCGCGGATGGCGAACAGCTCCCGCGCGGCGTCGATAACCCGCTGCCGGTTGCGCTCGGCGTCCTTGCGCAGCCCACGGCACGGTTTGTCAATCACCCGACCGAGCTTAGTGATGTGTCTTACGGATGCCAATAACCGGATTGACTCTATCCACTTAGCCGCTTAGATTGCCTACCTAGATCGCGCGCGTCACCCCGCGGCTAGCAGAGGAAGGCCTGGCCTTGATTGCGGTACTGAAACGGGTCTGGCTGCCCACCCTCATAGTGGTGGCGGTCGCGGTCGGCGCCGCGAGCGTCTCCCAGCTGCGCTCGGTGTTCGGTTCCGACGGGGCCGTCGTCACACCGATCGGCTCCGACACCGCGGCCAAGTTCAACCCGAAGGTCGTCGTATACGAGGTCTTCGGCTCCGGCTCCACCGCAGTCGTCAACTACACCGATCTCAACGGATTACCGCAGCGCACAGGCGAAGTCAGCCTGCCGTGGTCGTTGCGGCTGGAAACCACCGTCCCCTCCGTGATGCCGAATCTGGTGGTGCAGGGCGATGGCCAGTCGATCGGCTGCCGCGTCCTCGTCGACGACGAGGTCAAAGACGAAAGGACGGCGCAGGGCGTGAATGCCGCGACGTATTGCTTGGTCAAGGCCGCATGAGCGCCGCCTGCAAGCGAATCATCGGCCCGGAATGCGAGACCCGCGCCGGCGAGGGAATCGCATGAGCGCCGACCTCGACGACACCCCGACGGATACCATCCCGACCCACCGGCACGCCAAACGCCCTGCGCTGCCGCGGTTTATCCGCATGTTCGCGATCCCGATCGTGCTGGCCTGGGTTGCCCTGATCGGAGTACTCACCGGCACAGTGCCGCAGCTCGCCGAGGTGGGCAAGATGCGCGCGGTGTCGATGAGTCCGAACGACGCCCCGTCCCTGATCGCGGTCAAACGCGTCGGCGAAGTGTTCGGCGAGTACAAGACCAGTAGCTCGGTGATGGTCGTGCTCGAGGGCGAGCAGCCCCTCGGGCCTGACGCCCACGCGTTCTACGACGAGATGGTGCGTGACCTGCGTGCCGACACCACGCACGTGCAGCACGTGCAGGACTTCTGGGGTGACACACTCACCGCGGCCGGCGCCCAAAGCGTCGACGGCAAAGCCTCTTACGTGCAGGTGTATATCAGCGGCGACCAGGGCGAGACCCTCGCCAACGATTCGGTCGAAGCCGTCCGCAACATCGTTTCGAGCGTCCCCGCACCGCCCGGTGTGAAGGCTTATGTGGCCGGGCCGTCGGCGACGACGACAGATCAGCGGGCCGTCGGCGACGCCAGCATGAAGACGATCGAGGCGCTGACATTCGGCGTCATCACGATCATGCTGTTGTTGATCTACCGATCGGTGATCACGACATTGATCACGCTCGGCATGGTCGTGTTCGGGTTGCTCGCCTCGACCGGCTCGGTAGCGTTTCTCGGCTATCACGACGTATTCGGGCTCACCACGTTCGCCACGAATATGGTTGTCACGCTTGCCATCGCGGCAGCCACCGACTACGCGATATTCCTGATCGGCCGCTACCAGGAGGCCAGGCGCAAGGGCAAAGATCGCGAGACGGCGTACTACGACATGTTCCACGGCACCGCGCATGTGGTGCTGGCCTCGGGCATGACGATCGCCGGCGCGACACTGTGCCTGCATTTCACCCGGTTGCCGTACTTCCAGACCATGGGGATCCCGCTGGCGGTCGGGATGACCGTCGTCGTCGCGGCCGCACTGACCCTCGGGCCGGCGGTAATCTCGATCGTCACCCGATTCGGCAAAGTGCTTGAACCGAAAGGCAAAGCCAGGGCTCGTGGCTGGCGCCGCGTCGGTGCCGCCACCGTGCGCTGGCCGGGGGCCGTGCTGGTGTTCGCCGTGGTGCTGTGCCTGATCGGGTTGCTCGCCCTGCCCGGCTACCACACGACCTACAACGACCGCATCTACCTCCCCGACGACATCCCCGCCAACGTCGGGCAGGCGGCCGCGGATCGGCACTTCTCCGAAGCCAAGATGAACCCCGAACTCGTGATGATCGAATCCGATCACGATCTGCGAAACCCCGCTGACTTCTTGGTGATCGACAAGATCGCCAAGGCCATGGCACGGGTGAACGGCATCTCGCAGGTCACCACCATCACCCGACCCGACGGTAAGCCGATCGAGCATGCCTCCCTCGCCTACATGATCAGCCAAGGCGGTACCGGGCAGATCATGAACAACGACTACCAGCAGACGGTTCTGGAGAACACGCTCGCGCAGGCCGACGAGATGCAGGTGACCATCGACTCGATGACCAGGATGCAGGCCATCACGCTGGAGTTGGCCGACGTGACGCGCCGGATGGCCGACAAGATGAAGAAGACCTCGATGACGATCAGCGAGGTGCGCGATCACCTCGCTGATTTCGACGACCAGTTCCGCCCGTTGCGCAACTACTTTTATTGGGAACCACACTGTTTCGACATCCCGATGTGCTGGGCGCTGCGTTCGGTGTTCGACAGCCTCGACGGCATCAACACCATGTCCGACGACTTCCAGGATCTGGTCCCGGACATCGAGCACATGGCTGAGCTCACTCCGCAGATGGCGGCGCTGATGCCGGCGATGATCCAGACGATGAAGAACCAGAAGCAGATGATGCTGAACCAGTATCAGGCGCAGAAGGCTCAGCAGGATCAGAACATGGCCCAACAGGAGAACGCGACCGCGATGGGGCAGGCGTTCGACGCCGCTCGCAACGACGACACGTTCTACCTGCCGCCAGAAGCGTTCGAGACAGCCGACTTTCAGCGCGGGATGAAGTTGTTCCTCTCCCCCGACGGTCACGCGGTTCGCTTCACCGTGAACCACCAGGGCGACCCCCTCAGTGAGCAGGGCACCTCGCACATCGAACCGCTGCGCACCGCCGCCGTCGACGCCATCAAGGGCACCCCGCTGGAGGGCTCGACGGTGTACGTGGGCGGCAGCGCCTCGATGAACAAGGACATGCAGCTCGGCGCCGACTACGATCTGCTCATCGCGGCGGTCGCCTCGTTGATCCTGATTTTCCTGATCATGGTGATGCTGACCCGAGCCGTGGCCGCCGCGGCCGTCATCGTCGGCACAGTCGTGCTGAGTCTCGGTACGTCCTTTGGACTTTCGGTGCTGCTGTGGCAACACCTGATCGGGATCCCGCTGCACTGGATGGTGTTGCCGATGTCGGTGATCGTGCTGCTCGCGGTCGGTGCCGACTACAACCTGTTGCTGGTGTCGCGGATGAAGGAGGAGTTCCACGCGGGGCTCAACACCGGCATCATCCGCTCGATGGCCGGGACCGGATCGGTGGTCACCTCGGCCGGCCTGGTGTTCGCGTTCACGATGATCTCGATGGCGATCAGCGACATGATCGTCATCGGACAGGTCGGCACCACAATCGGTCTCGGTCTGCTGTTCGACACCCTGGTGGTTCGCTCGCTGATGACGCCGTCGCTGGCCGCGCTGCTCGGCCGGTGGTTCTGGTGGCCCCAACGGGTCCGGCCTCGCCCGGTTCCGCAGCCCTGGCCGAGCCCGCAGCGGGCACTGGAGCCGGTCGGCAGTTAGCTTGCGGCCCAGTCCAACAGCTTCTCGACCGGCCAGGTGTTGACGACCCGTTCCACCGGGACATCATTGTCAAGCGCACGCTGCGCGCCGTAGCCGAGGAAATCGAGCTGGCCCGGCGCATGCGCGTCGGTGTCGATCGAGAAGTCGCAGCCGATCTCCAGCGCCAGCTTCAGCAGGCGGGTCGGGGGATCGCGACGCTCGGGGCGCGAATTGATCTCGACGGCGGTGTTGTTGTCCCGACACGCGGTGAACACCTTCTCGGCGTCGAACTTCGATTCCGGCCGGACGCCGCGGTTGCCCGTCACCAGCCGTCCGGTGCAGTGCCCCAACACGTTCACCCGCTGATTGGTCACCGCGCGGACCATCCGCCGAGTCATCGAGGGTTCGTCCATCGACAGCTTGGAGTGCACGCTGGCGACGACCACGTCGAGGCGGTCCAGCAGCTCGGGTTCCTGGTCCAGGGTCCCGTCATCGAGGATGTCGACCTCGATGCCGGTGAGAATCCGGAATGGTGCCATCTTTTCGCGCAGTTCGTCGATGACGTCGAGCTGGCGGCGGAGCCGGTCAGGTGAGAGCCCGTTGGCGATGGTCAGCCGCGGCGAGTGGTCGGTGAGTACACAGTATTCATGCCCGAGCGCGGCTGCGGCCGCCATCATCTCCGGGATCGGAGCCGATCCATCCGACCAGTTCGAGTGCAGGTGCAGATCACCCCGCAGCGCGGCGCGGATCTCGCCGCCACCGAGATCTGCTGCGGTGCTTCGTAACTCGACCAGCACGTCGGGTTCCTGGCCGGCCCACGCCTGCGCGATCACTTTGGCCGTCTTCGGTCCGATGCCGGGCAGGCTCTGCCAACTGTTGGCCCGGCCGTGCCGATCGCGGGTCTGCTCGTCCAGCCCCTCGACGATGTCGGCGGCCTTGCGGTAGGCCATCACCCGCCGGGAGTCCTCCCGCGCGCGGTCCTTGTAGTACGCGATCTCACGCAGCGCGGCCACTGGGTCCATTTCTCCAGTGTGCCCCGGGACTCGACGCCGATTTGGCCAGCGCCGAGCGAAGCGCTACAGTAATTGCGATTTTGCTCAATCCATCAAGTCTTCAACCTGGATGTCCCGTGCCCACACACTCCCCCGACGGCAGCGATCGCCCCCTCTACGAGATCAAAGCGAACCTGTTCAAGGCGCTCGCACACCCCGCCCGGATCCGCGTGCTCGAGATCCTGTCGGCCAATCCCGGTCGGACCCCGGTCAGCGAGATCCTGACCGCCACCGACCTCGAACCGACACTGTTGTCCCAGCATTTGGCGGTCCTGAAACGCCATCAGGTCGTGCGGGCCGAACGCACCGGCAACGCGGTCCACTACGAACTCGCTCATCCCTCGATCCGCGAGTTGCTCGTCTCCGCACGCGGCTTCCTGGCCGACACTCTCAAGGCCCATCAGCAGCAGCTCGCGGCCTTCGACGCGCTACCGCCGGTCGGCGGCCCGCAATGATCGCCAAGGCGGCCGGCCAGGTGTCCCGGCTCCTGCCAAGTCTCACCGACTACGCCGACCTGCCCCGGTCGTGGCGGCGCGACATTCTCGCCGGAATCACGGTCGGCGTGGTGGCACTGCCGTTGGCCCTGGCGTTCGGGATCAGTTCGGGAGTCGGTGCGGCCGCAGGCCTGATCACCGCCGTGGTCGCGGGGCTGGTTGCGGCGGTCTTCGGCGGCTCGCACGTCCAGGTGTCCGGGCCGACCGGTGCGATGGCGGTGGTGCTGGCACCGATCGTGGCCCAGCACGGCATCGGAAGCATCGCCCTCGTGACGGTGCTCGCCGGGTTGATCGTCCTGGCGGCCGGCGTCACCGGGCTGGGCCGTGCGGTGACGTTCATTCCGTGGCCGGTGATCGAGGGGTTCACCCTGGGCATCGCGGCGATCATCTTCCTGCAACAGGTGCCTGCCGCATTCGGCGTCACCGCCCCCGCCGGACAGCGCACCCTGCCCGCGGCCTGGACGGTCGTCGTGCACGCCGACTGGTCGTCGGCCTGGCGCACGCTGGCTGTCGTCGCGTTCATCGCTGTGCTGATGGTCGGGTTGCCCCGGCTGCACCGCGGCATCCCCGAATCGCTGACCGCGGTGGTCGCGGCCACACTGATCGTGATGGCCTTCCACCTACCGGTCGGCACGATCGGCACCCTGCCGTCGCACCTCCCCGCGCCGGTAATGCCGCACGCCGACCCGGGCGCGTTGCGCACCCTGCTCGGTGCCGCGTTGGCGATCGCCGCGCTGGCCGCCATCGAATCGCTGCTCTCGGCGCGGGTGGCCGCCACGATGTCACCGACCGGGCCGTACGACCCCGACCGCGAGCTGGTCGGCCAAGGCCTGGCATCGGTGGCGTCCGGGGTGTTCGGTGGGATGCCGGCCACCGGGGCGATCGCCCGCACCGCAGTCAACGTGCGCTCCGGTGCCCGAACCCGGGTGGCTGCCATCGTGCACTCGCTGCTGCTGCTCGCCGTGGTGTACCTGGCCACCGGGCCGGTTGCGGCAATCCCGTTGTCCGCCTTGGCCGGTGTGTTGATGGTGACGTCGTTTCGGATGATCTCGGCGAGCACCGTCGGCAAGATCTTGCGCTCGACTCGATCGGACGCGCTGACCTTCGTGCTGACCGCGATCGTCACCGTGTGCTTCGACCTGATCGAGGCCGTCGAGATCGGCATCGTCGTGGCCGCGTTCTTCGCGCTGCGCGCGGTAGCGCGGCGCAGCAGCGTGGTGCGCGAAGACCTGCCCGGGCCGCCGCAGCCCGGTGACGAGCACATCGCCCTGCTCCGACTGGACGGCGCGATGTTCTTCGGTGCCGCCGAACGGCTGTCGAACGCGATCACCACCCACCCCGACGTGTCGGTGGTCATCATCCGGATGTCACAACTGGGGATGCTCGACGCGACCGGCGCCCACACACTGGCCGAGATCGCCGAGGACCTCGAATCGCGCGGCGTCACCGTGATCATCAAGGGGGTTCAGCCCGAACACATGACCCTGCTGGCCAATGTCGGCATCGTCGAGGCGCTGCGGCACGAGAATCACCTGATCGATTCGCTCGACGATGCGATCGCGCACGCACGCTCCCACGTGGCCCGGACGGTTTGTCCCTGACATCACCGGGGTATAGACCGACGCGTGTCTGTCCTTCAATGGGTGAGCGCCTACTTCTGCGTCGCGGCGGTGGTAGCGGGAAGCGCGATCGCCTTCGCGGCGTGGTCGCGAAGGCGTGAGCCGACCGGCCCGGGGGTCGTCGCCGGTCCGGCCCTGCTAGCGGGTGCGTTGTGGCCCCTGATCGTGGCGGGACTGGCCGAATGGCTGCTCGTGCACGCGGTGGGAACGGCGCTCCGCCGCGAATCAGCAGACGCCCGCCAGCTGGTCCCTATGGACGCCGCCTGACAGCTACCGGTCAGCGAACCGGACTAGGGTCGGCATAGTGCAATTCGCCTTCAAAACTTCACCGCAGAACACCACATGGGCCGACATGCTCGCCGTCTGGCAGGCCGCCGATGACATCGACGTCTATCACTCGGGCTGGACCTTCGACCACTTCTATCCGATCTTCTCGGACTCCACCGGCCCGTGCTTGGAGGGCTGGACCACCCTGACCGCGCTGGCACAGGCCACCACCCGACTGCGGTTGGGCAACCTGGTCACCGGCATTCACTACCGGCATCCCGCGGTCCTCGCCAACATGGTGGCGGCCGTCGACATCATCTCCGGCGGGCGCCTGGAGTTGGGAATCGGTGCCGGTTGGAATGAGGAGGAGTCCGGCGCGTACGGCATCGAACTGGGCAGCGTCAAGGAGCGCTTGGATCGCTTCGAGGAGGCCTGCCAGGTGCTCATCGGCCTGCTCAGCCAGGAGACGACCAACTTCGACGGCACCTTCTACCAACTCAAAGACGCCCGCAACGAGCCGAAGGGTCCGCAGCGCCCGCATCCGCCGATCTGCATCGGCGGCAGCGGGGAGAAGCGCACGCTACGCATCGTCGCCAAGTACGCCCAGCACTGGAACTTCGCCGGCGGCACACCCGAGGAGTTCGCGCACAAGCGTCAGGTGCTGGCCGCGCACTGCGCCGACATCGGCCGCGACCCGGGCGAGATCACGCTGTCCGCGCACGTGCGACTCGGTGAGGACCACGACTACGCCAAGGCGATCGACGAAGCGGCGGCGCTGGGTGCCGAAGGGCTGGATCTGGCGATCTTTTACCTGCCCCCGCCCCACACGCCCGCGGTGCTGGAGCCACTGGCCGAGGCACTTCGAGACTCGGGCCTGTAGATAACAATTTGGTAACGGCCGGCAAAGCCGCGTCGACCTTCGCCGGCGGGAGATTTCGTTGCTAGAACCCCAGGCGGACGAGATCGTCGGCCGTGACCAGGCGCTCGTGCTTCGCCGGGAACTCGCGGCTCTTTACCGGGTGGCGGAAGAAGGACCAGGCGATACGCCCGACCCGCGAACGAGATATCGGGTTGAGGTACACAAGGATCACTCCTGTGGTCGGATCTCAGTTCAACCGGAGCCCCACGTTACCGCAACGCTCACTCCAGCAATTAGATACAGATCACTCCGCAAACGGCAATAGGCGCGCCGGTTAATAGTCGGATGATTCTGGTGAGGCTGAAGTGACTAATGCGATGCCCCACTCAGAGTCGGTGGGCGGTCCGGAGGATGTCGGCAGCGCGTTCACCGATGACCACGCACGGCGCCATCGTGTTGGCGCTCGCGATCCGCGGCATGATCGAACCGTCCGCGATCCGCAGGTTCTGCACGCCGTAGACCCGAAGTTCGCCGTCGACCACGGCCATAGCATCGCGGCCCATCTTGGCCGTGCCGGTCTCGTGCCAGTAGGTGGTCACGGCGTCACGCAGGTACGCCTCCAGATCAGCTCCGCGCAGATCGCCCGGCATGACCTCGCGTTTGACGTAGGGCCGCAGCTGCGGTGAGTTGCCGATCTCCCGAAGGGTTTCCACGATCGCGATCGCGCTCTTGAGATCGTCGGGGTCCGACAACGCATTGGCCTCGATCCGGATCGGGTCGGACGGGTCGGGCCCGGACAGCCGCACCCGGCCGCGGCTGTGCGGATGAGTCGGGGCGCCGAACAGGACCCAGCCATTGTCGGGCAGGCCGAAGCGCGCGACGGTCTCCGGCGTCGCCTTCGGGAATGGACCCACGCACGCGAACATGTCGGGTCCGTCGTAGGCCGCGGGGCTGTCCCAGAACAGCGTCGCCCCGACCTGGGCGCTTCCCGGCACGGCGTCGGGGAACTCCCAGACACAGTCGAAACCGTAGTGGTCCTGCAGGTTTCGTCCGACGCCGGGCAGGTGCTGGCGGACAATCACGCCCGCGTCCCGCAATTCGGCTTCGTCGCCGATGCCGGACTGCATCAACACCTTCGGGGTGTGGATCGCACCCAGGGACAGCACCACCTCGGCGTCGGCGACGATCTGCTGGACCGCGCCCCGGTAGCGGATCTCGACGCCGGTCACCCGGGTGCCGTCGAATGTCAGCCGCTGCACCAGGGCATGCGGAACGACGGTCAAGTTCGGCTCGGTCAGGTAGCGCGCCACGTAGGTGCGGAACACCGAGAGCCGGCTGCAGTCGCGCCACCGCATGTCCGTGATGGCCGCCCCGCGGGGCTCTTCCATCATCCGGCCATTGGGACTGGGGTAGGTCGGGATGTTGGCGGCCCTGGCCGCCTCGAGTGCGGCGTGCGCCAGCGGGTGCGCGTCGGGGGCGGGATGGACGAACACCAAGCCGCCGGTGCCGCGGTAGGCCGGGTCAGGTGCGCCGTGCCAGTCTTCGATGCGTCGGTAGATGTCGAGGACCGCGTCGTAGCCCCATGCCGGATTTCCGCTCTCCGCGGCGAAGTACTCCCAGTCGCTGCGGTGCCCGCGGGCCCAGACCATCAGGTTCACACTCGAGCCACCGCCGAGGACCTTGCCCATCGAGAACGGGATGGAACGCCCGCCCAGGGCCGGGTCGGGCTCGCCGGCGAAGTTCCAGTCGCGCTCGCTGCCCAGGTTCAGCGGCCACTGCGCGGCGTTGGTCACCGATGGCACGTCGTCGTCGCCACCGGCTTCCAGCAACAACACTGTCACGTCGGGGTTCTCGGCCAGCCGGCGGGCGACCACCGAACCAGAGGACCCGGCGCCGCACACGATGAAGTCGTAGTGGCGCCGCAACTCGGCGCCGTATCGAGGATTGATCACACCCCTCGAAACGACACAGCCACCAGCAGGATTCACTCCCGCTCGGAATTCTCAGCCTGTTGCCAGAGACCGCACTCAGCGCTGCGGGGCGGCCGTCGGCTTGATCGGGGCGGGTAGCGCGGAGTGCCCCATCAGGTAACGGTCGACACCCTTGGCGGCGGCGCGGCCCTCGGCGATCGCCCAGACGATCAGCGACTGGCCGCGACCCATGTCGCCGGCGACGAAGACGCCCGGCACCGAGGTGGCGAACTCGTTGTCGCGGGCGACATTGCCGCGGTCGGTGAGGTCCACGCCGAGGTCGGTGAGCAGACCGGGCTTCTCCGGTCCGACGAAGCCCATCGCCAGCAGCACCAGATCGGCCTCGAGTTCGAAGTCGGTGCCCTCGACCTTCTCGAACTTGCCGTCCTTCATCACGACTTCGTGCGCGCGCAGCCCGGTGACCTTGCCCTCGTGGCCGAGGAACTTCTCGGTGTTGACCGAGAACACCCGCTCGCCGCCCTCCTCGTGAGCCGAAGACACCCGGAACATCAGCGGGTAGGTCGGCCACGGGGTCGAGTCGGCGCGGGTCTCCGGCGGGCGCGGCATGATCTCGAACTGGTGGATGCTGACCGCGCCCTGGCGGTGGGCGGTGCCCAGGCAGTCCGCGCCGGTATCGCCGCCGCCGATGATCACGACCTTCTTGCCCTTGGCGGTGATCGGCGGCTGGCCGTCCTCGTCGAGCACCGAATCGCCCTGCTGCACCTTGTTAGCCCAGGGCAGGTACTCCATGGCCTGATAGACGCCCTCGAACTGGCGGCCGGGGATCGGCAGGTCCCGCCAGTCGGTGGCACCCCCGGCGAGCACCACGGCGTCGAAGTCGGCGCGCAGCTGGTCGGCGGTGATGTCCACCCCGACGTTGACGCCGGCACGGAACTTGGTGCCCTCGGCCTCCATCTGGGCCAGCCGGCGGTCGATGTGGCGCTTCTCCATCTTGAATTCGGGGATGCCGTAGCGCAGCAGTCCGCCGATGCGGTCGGCCCGCTCGAAGACCGTGACGTCGTGGCCGGCGCGGGTCAGCTGCTGGGCGGCGGCCAGCCCGGCGGGCCCGGAGCCGACGACGGCGACCTTCTTGCCGGTGATGACGTGCGGGGGCATCGGGACGACCCAGCCCTCGTCGAAGGCGTTGTCGATGATCTCGACCTCGACCTGCGTGATGGTCACCGGATCCTGGTTGATGCCCAGCACGCAGGAGGCCTCACACGGCGCCGGGCACAGCCGGCCGGTGAACTCCGGGAAGTTGTTGGTGGCGTGCAGGCGCTCGATCGCGTCGTGCCACCGGTCCCGGTACACCAGGTCGTTCCACTCCGGGATCAGGTTGCCCAGTGGGCAGCCGTTGTGGCAGAACGGGATTCCGCAGTCCATGCAGCGGGAGGCCTGCTCCTCCAGGACCTCGTGGGAGAAGTCTTCGTAGACCTCTTTCCAGTCCTTGAGGCGCAGTTCCACCGGCCGGCGCGCCGGTGTCTGGCGATGGGTGATCTTCAGGAAGCCACTCGGATCAGCCATGAGCGGCCGCCATGATCGCCTTGTCGACGTCCTCGCCGGCGGCTTCAGCCTCGGCGATCGCCTGCAGCACCGACTTGTAGTCGCGCGGCATCACTTTCACGAAACTCCCTAACTGTCCCGACCAGTCAGCCAAAATGCGCTGGCCCACAGCCGAATCGGTGGCATCCACATGCGCGACGATGATGTCGTGCAGCCACTCGACGTCGGCGTCATCAAATTCGTCGATGTCGACCATCTCGGTATTGAGGTTGTCCGGCAGCTTGCCGTCCGGGTCGTAGACGTAAGCGATGCCACCGGACATGCCTGCCGCGAAGTTGCGCCCGGTCTCCCCGAGGATCACCACCCGGCCGCCGGTCATGTACTCGCAGCCGTGGTCACCGACACCCTCGACGACGGCGTGGGCGCCCGAGTTGCGCACCGCGAACCGCTCCCCCACCGTGCCGCGGATGAACGCGGTGCCACTGGTGGCGCCGAACAGGATCACGTTGCCGCCGATGATGTTGGCTTCGGCCACATAGTCATCCGGTGCATTGTCGGACGGCCGCAGCACGATCCGGCCACCGGAGAGGCCCTTGCCGACGTAGTCGTTCGCGTCACCGTAGACCCGCAGCGTCACACCCTTGGGCACGAACGCACCGAAGCTGTTGCCCGCCGAGCCGTCGAAGGTGATGTCGATGGTGCCGTCCGGAAGACCGTT
>JAEZIA010000135.1 GCA_023416315.1 Actinomycetes bacterium | reverse complement strand
GAGCCGAAGTACTGCTCGAAGATCTCCGGGTGCTCGCGCAGGCCCGTGTCGGTGTCGACGAAGATGACGCCCTGCTCCTCCAGGTCCTCGCGGATCTGGTGGTAGACCACCTCGGACTCGTACTGCGCGGCGACACCGGCGACCAGGCGCTGCTTCTCCGCCTCCGGGATGCCGAGCTTGTCGTAGGTGTTCTTGATGTCCGCGGGCAGGTCATCCCAGGTGGCGGCCTGCTTCTCGCTGGAACGCACGAAGTACTTGATGTTGTCGAAGTCGATGCCCTCGAGGTTGCTGCCCCAGTTCGGCATCGGCTTCTTGTCGAACGTGCGCAACGCCTTCAGACGGATGTCGAGCATCCATTCCGGCTCGCTCTTCTTGCTGGAGATGTCGCGCACCACCGCCTCCGACAACCCGCGCTGGGCGCTGGCGCCCGCGACGTCGGAGTCCGCCCAGCCGTAGCCGTAGCGACCCAGCGAGGCGATGGCCTCGTCCTGGGTCAACGGCTCCGCCGGCTTGGCTTCCGGGGTGAGTGTCATGGCGACGCTCCTTCTGGTCTAGGGGTGTACCGGCGTCAGCGGTACGTGGGTGGTACAAGCGCAGTCACCGTTGGCGATCGTCGCCAACCGTTGCACGTGGGTGCCGAGAACTTCCGACATGGCCTGCTTCTCGGCCTCGCAGAGTTCCGGAAACTCTTCGGCGACATGCGAAACCGGGCAGTGGTGCTGACAGATCTGGATGCCCGGCAGCGGGCCGCGCACCCGCGTCGTCGTCGCCGCATATCCTGCCTTGGTCATCGCATCGGCTACCCGCTCGGCAGTCGATTCAACGTCCGATTCAACGTCGTCGGGACCCTGCTTCACTCCCGCCAGGATCGCGTCGACACGACGCCGGGCAAACGTCTGCACGGCTTCGTCGCCGCCGATCTCGCGCAGCTGACGAATCGCCGCCGAAGCCAGGTCATCGTAGGTGTGCTCGAGTTTGGCCCGTCCGGCGGCGGTCAGCCGGTATCGCTTGGCGGGTCGGCCGCGGCCCGCCTGTTGCCACGCCGCGGCGGCGTGGGCCGCGGCGTCGCCGGCCTCGATGAGTGCGTCGAGATGCCTGCGGACGCCGGCGGCGGAGATACCCAGCCGCTGGCCGATCTCGGCGGCGGTGATCGATCCCGATTCGACCAGGAGCCGCACGATCGCGCGGCGGGTCTGGCCGTCATGCACCACCGTGCCCACCACGGGCACAGCGTCGGCATCGGACGGGAATTTCACAACACCAGTGTTACGCAATTAGCCGGACGGGTCTAGGAAGGGCACCCTTAGCAGGCAGAGCACGGGAAAGCCCGCCGGTTAGAGTGCTGGAGTGGCAGCCCGCCAGCTCTCGCTGAGTTCGTCAATCGCCCGCTTGCACGGCGATGAACGCACCGTTGGCGCACCGCTCAACGATGCCGAATTCCGCGCGATGCGGCGCACCCGGCTGTTCGGCGCGACCGGAACGGTGCTGATGGCGATAGGTGCGCTGGGTGCCGGCGCCCGCCCCGTCGTGCAGGACCCCACCTTCGGGGTGCGACTGCTGAACCTGCCGTCGCGTATCCAGACCGTCTCGCTGACGATGACCACCACCGGCGCGGTGATGATGGCGCTGGCGTGGCTGATGCTGGGCCGTTTCGCGCTCGGCAGCCGCCGGATGTCGCGGAGTCAGCTTGATCACACTCTGCTGCTCTGGGTGGTGCCGCTGCTGATCGCGCCCCCGATGTACAGCAAGGACGTCTACTCGTATCTGGCGCAGAGCCAGATCTCGGCCAACGGCCTCAACCCGTACAAAGTCGGCCCGGCGCCCGGGTTGGGGTTGGACCACGTGTTCACCCTGTCGGTTCCCAGCCTGTGGCGGGAGACACCGGCGCCCTACGGTCCGTTGTTTCTGTGGGTCGGCAAGGGCATCTCGGCGCTGACCGGGGAGAACATCGTCGCCGCCGTACTCAGCCACCGGGTGGTGGTGCTTCTCGGTGTCGGGATGATCGTGTGGGCGGTACCGCGGCTGGCCCGGCGCTGCGGGGTCGCGGAGGTCAGTGCACTGTGGCTGGGTGCGGCCAACCCGCTGCTGCTGATGCACCTGGTCGCGGGCATCCACAACGAGGCGCTGATGCTGGGCCTGATGCTGACCGGCACCGAGTTCGCGCTGCGCGGCATCGACTCCGCGCGCCCGCTGCTGCCCCGACCGCTGCACTGGCCCCGGGGACGCGACCAGTGGGCGGCATGGACCCCGTCGGCCATGCTGGTCCTCGGCGCCGTCCTGATCACGATGTCCTCGCAGGTCAAGCTGCCGGGGCTGCTGGCGCTGGGATTCGTGGGCATGGCGCTGGCCTACCGCTGGGGCTCCACCGTCACGGCGTTCCTGCAGGCCAGTGCACTGATGGGGGCGATATCGCTGGCGGTGATGGCGATCATCGGCTGGGCCAGCGGCCTCGGGTTCGGCTGGGTCTTCACCCTCGGCACCGCCAACGTGGTGCGCAGCTGGATGTCGCCGCCCACGCTGCTGGCGCTGGGCACCGGTCAGGTCGGGATCCTGCTCGGGCTCGGCGACCACACCACCGCCGTGCTGTCGCTGACCCGCGCCATCGGTGTGCTGATCATCATGATCACCGTCAGCTGGCTGCTGCTGGCCGTACTGCGCGGCAAGTTGCATCCGGTCGGCGGGCTGGGCGTGGCGCTGGGCGCGACCGTGCTGCTGTTCCCGGTCGTGCAGCCCTGGTACCTGCTGTGGGCGATCATTCCGCTGGCCGCCTGGGCCACCCGGCCGGGCTTCCGCATCGCCACGATCGCGGTGTCCCTCGTCGTCGGCATCTTCGGCCCCACCGCCAACGGCGACCGCTTCGCGCTGTTCCAGATCGTCGACGCCACGCTGGCCAGCACGGTGATCGTGCTGATGCTGATCGCGCTGACGTTGCACCGGCTGCCGTGGCGCACGGTGCCGGGCACCAACGAGGCGTTCAGCGGCGAGGAACCCGATCCATTACCCGAACCACCGGAGCCGCGGCCCGCGCCCGGCGCATACGCTGAGTCACCGTGAGTTCCGGCCGCGAAACCCCCGTGCGACTGCGCGGGGTGTCCAAGCACTATGGGTCGACGACGGCCGTGTCGAACCTCGACCTCGAGGTGCACGCCGCCGAGGTGCTCGCGCTGCTGGGTCCCAACGGGGCGGGCAAGACCACCACGGTCGAGATGTGCGAGGGCTTCACCCGGCCCGACGGCGGCACCATCGAGGTGCTCGGCCTGGACCCGATTGCCGACAATGCGCGGGTGCGTGAGCGGATCGGCGTCATGCTGCAGGGCGGCGGCGGCTATCCGGCCGCCCGGGCCGGCGAGATGCTCGACCTGGTCGCCTCCTACGCCGCGAACCCGCTCGACCCGGCCTGGCTGCTGAACACCCTCGGCCTCACCGACGCCGCCCGCACCACCTACCGCAGGCTCTCCGGCGGACAGCAGCAGCGGCTCGCGCTCGCGTGCGCGCTCGTCGGACGGCCCGAGCTGGTGTTCCTCGACGAGCCGACCGCGGGTATGGACGCGCATGCGCGGCTGGTGGTGTGGGAACTCATCGACGCGCTGCGCCGCGACGGCGTGACGGTGGTGCTGACCACCCACCAACTCAAGGAAGCCGAAGAGCTCGCCGACCGGATCGTGATCATCGACCACGGCGCGGCCGTCGCCTCCGGCACCCCCGCCCAGTTGATGCGGGGCGGCGCCGAAGGCCAGCTGCGGTTCTCCGCGCCCCGTCAGCTCGACCTGTCGTTGTTGATCGCCGCACTGCCGGAAGGCTATGTGGCCAAAGAAGTTTCGCCCGGCGAATACCTGGTCGAAGGCAAGGTCGACCCGCAGGTGCTGGCGACGGTCACGGCGTGGTGCGCGCGACTCGACGCGCTGGCCACCAACGTGCGAGTCGAGCAGCGCAGCCTCGAAGACGTGTTCCTGGAGCTGACCGGCAAGGAGCTGAGGTCATGACGAGCGAGCTGTTCCCGGCAGGCACGTTCACCCCGGATCCGCGGCCCAGCACCGTAGCCCGGATGCTGGCCGCGCAGTACGGCCTCGAGCTGAAACTCCTGCTGCGCAACGGCGAACAGCTGCTGCTCACGATGTTCATCCCGATCACGCTGCTGATCGGGCTCACCATGCTCCCCCTCGGATCGTTCGGCACCCAGCGCGTCGCGGTGTTCGTGCCGGCGATCATGGCGCTGGCGGTGATCTCCACCGCCTTCACCGGCCAGGCCATCGCGGTGGCGTTCGACCGCCGCTACGGCGCGCTGAAACGCTTGGGCGCCACCGCGCTTCCGGTGTGGGGCATTATCGCGGGCAAGTCGCTGGCCGTGGTCACGGTGGTATTTCTGCAGGCGCTGCTGCTCGGCGGCATCGGCCTGGCCCTGGGCTGGCGCCCGCACCCGCTCGGCCTGCTGCTCGGCGCGGTCGTAATCGCACTGGGCACCGCAGGATTCGCGGCGATGGGCCTGCTGCTGGGCGGAACGCTGCGCGCCGAGATCGTGCTCGCGGTGGCCAACCTGCTGTGGTTCATCTTCGCCGGTCTCGGCGCGCTGACGCTGGAGACCAACGCGATCCCGAGCACAATCGCCTGGGTGGCAAGGCTCACCCCGTCGGGGGCGCTGACCGAGGCGTTGACCCGGGCGATGTCGCTGTCGGTGGACTGGTTCGGGATCGCGGTGCTCGCGGTGTGGGGTGCGGTGTCGGCACTGGCCGCGCTGCGCTGGTTCCGCTTCACCTGAGTGCCGGCAGCAGATATTCCAGCTGACCGACCTCCTCGATGTTGTGCCGGACCCACGCCCTCAGCATGTGGTCCGGAAAGCGGCGCGTCAGCGCCCGGTTCAGCGGCCCCAGCAGCGGACTGCGGGCGCCGACGTCCATCACGCTGACGTAGTGCGCGCCATCGGCGCCCGGCGACCAGGTGTGCTCGAGCTGGAAGGCGACCACGCCGGCGATCCGCTGCACCAGCCGGATGCCGGTCTCGTCGAGCTTCTCGACCCGGTCGACGACGTCGACGTGGTACTCCGGGCGTCCACCGAACTGCTCGACGATCCGGAACCGGGCGCCTTCGGCGGCGCCACCGCCGGGTGCGGGCCGCGCCAGCTCCCAGCGGATGTGGTCGAGCGGATGCCAGGCCAGGTAGCGGTCGATCACGACTCCGCCGTACGTCATCGTCCCGCCGAGGCCGGTGAACCAGTCCAGCAACATCGCGGGGGTCACGCCCGGAATCGGCCGGTGCACGATCGTCACGCGCCTGCGGTGATGCGGTGCCGCGGTGTAGCGGACGGTCGCGGTGTCGAGGGACCGCAGCGGATACCGAACCGGGCGCGGGGTCAGCGTGTCCATTCTCCACTCCTTAGATACGTGTGCGTTTCTTAGATTGACGCTATGCTCTCGGCTTTAGATACGCAAGAGTTTCTTTGTGGAGGTGGGCGATGCGGCGTCGGCGCGGTGCCGAACTCGAGGCGGCGATTCGCGCCGCGGTGTGGGATCTGCTGGTCAGCGGCGGTGCCGGCGCGGTGACCATGGAGGCGGTCGCCGCCGCGGCCGGCACCAGCAAGCCGGTCCTCTATCGGCGCTGGCCGGACCGCTCCGCACTGCTGCGCGCCACCCTGTTGGAGACCGCCACACTGGCGATCCCGCACGAGGACACCGGTAGCTACCGGACGGACATGCTGGCGATCCTGCGCGGCTGGACCGCGCTGTTCAGCGGCCGGGGGGCCGCGGCCATTCGAGCAATCGTGGCCGCGATGGCCGACGACGCCGAGCTGGCGACCGCCTTCCGGGACGAAGTCATCGGCTGGCGCAAGGACGAGATGGCGGCGCTGCTGGCGCGCGGGATCGCCCGCGGCGACGTCCGCGCCGACGTCCCCGTGGACATCGCCCGTGAGCTGGGCCAGAGCGTGTTGTGGCATCGCCTGCTGGTCACCGGCGACCCGATCGACGACGCGCTCGTGCTGCGTCTGGTCGACGAGGTGCTGGTTCCGTTCGTCGCGCCGCCGGTCCCTACTACGGGACGTAGTTAATCGTCCTCTACGATCGGGCCGTGCGGTTTTTCCTGCGGCTGGTGGATCTGCTTCCGCTGCCGAGCCTGCGCGTCCAGCGAATCATCGCCGCCGCGGTCATCCTCACCCAGGGCGGCATCGCCGTCACCGGTGCGATCGTCCGGGTGACCGCGTCCGGTCTTGGTTGCCCGACCTGGCCGCAGTGCTTCCCCGGGAGCTTCGTCCCGGTCCCGCACGCCGAGGTGCCCGGCATCCATCAGGCTGTCGAGTTCGGCAACCGGATGATCACCTTCCTCGTCGTACTCACCGCGATCCTGGCGGTACTGGCCGTGACCCGGGCCCGGCGCCGCCGCGAGGTGCTGGTCTACGCCTGGCTGATGCCGGCGTCGACGGTGGTGCAGGCCGTGCTCGGCGGCATCACCGTGCTGACCGGCCTGGCCTGGTGGACGGTGGCCATCCACCTGCTCGCCTCGATGGCGATGGTGTGGCTCGCGACGCTGCTCTACGTCAAGGTCGGCGAGCCCGACGAAGGCATCCCCACCGCGCTGGTACCCAAGCCGCTGCGCCACCTCACCGCGCTCGGCGGCCTGACCTTGGCCGCGACGCTGGTCACCGGAACCCTGGTGACCGCGGCCGGCCCGCACGCCGGCGACAAGAGCCCGCAGCGCACCGTGCCTCGCCTCGAGGTGGAGATCCTCACGCTGGTGCACATGCACTCGACGCTGCTGATCGCCTACCTGGCGCTGCTGGTCGGGTTGGCGGCCGGCCTTCAGGCGGTGTTCGCGCCGCGGTCGATTATGAAGCGGCTGGCCGTACTGGTCGGCCTGGTGCTGGCCCAGGGGTTGATCGGCGCGGTGCAGTTCTTCACCGGGGTGCCCGCCGCGCTGGTGGCGCTGCACGTCGCGGGCGCGGCGGCCTGCACCGCGGCCACCGCCGCGCTATGGGCGTCGATGCGACAGCGGACCGAGCCCAAGACGCTCGAGGGCTGATTCGACTTCGACGGCGAACGCGCGCTGCTGCAGTTCGCGGGTCTGCTGATCGAGTTGCCGCCAGCCCAGGGACGGCTCGACGAGTTCGAGTTCCAGCAGCAACGGGTCGCGCGCGTCGCCGATGAGATCGACCCGGGCGTACAGCAATTCGCTGGTCTCGATGCCGAGGTGCCCGGCAGCGGCGGCCAGCGCGGCGGCGGCGACATCCCACATCTCGACGTCGGGATCGGCCGGGGCCAGCTTCTCCTCGGCGTAGGTACCCGACTCGTCGAGTGCGGGCAGCTCCCCCTCCGGCGGCAGCATCGGCCCCTTGGTGAAGGCGTGTGACTGCCGCCCGCCGAGGAACACCAGCGCGGTCTCGCCCTGTTCGACGCGGGCGTCGTACGGCTGGACCAGCGCGGTGCGTCCGCTGTTCTGCAGCGCGGCGACGTGCGCGCGCGCGGCGGCGGGGTGCACGAAGCGGGCGGTGTCGATCGACCCCGCGCCGATCGCGGGCTTGACCACCAGCTCGCCCGTGGGCAGGTGCACCTTCTCCCCCGGCTCGAAGAAGTACGACGCGACCGTAGGCACCCCGGCGTCGGCCAGGTCCTGCAGGTAGCGCTTGTCGCTGTTCCAGGCCACCACGGCGGGCGCGTTCAGCAGCTGGGGCACCCGCGTGGTCCAGGCCAGGAATTCTTCGCGGCGTTCGGCGTAATCCCACGCGGCCCGCAGAATCACCAGGTCGGCGGCCTCGGTCTGCGGGTCGTCCCAGGACAGCCAGCGGGCGTGCAACCCGCGGCGGCGCAGCGCGTCGATCAGCCCGTCGTCATCGCCGTCGCCCTCCACGAGTTGGGGACATCCGGCCAGCACGATGCTCGGATGGAAGACGTCGGGACGTGCCAGATTCGGGCGGGCGCTCACACCGGGGATGATAGTGAGATGCACGCAATCGAAATCGCCGAGACGGGCGGCCCCGAGGTCCTCAACTACGTCGAGAAGCCACGACCCGCCCCCGGCCCAGGCGAGGTGTTGATCGAGGCGGACGCGATCGGCGTCAACTACATCGACACCTATTTCCGGTCCGGCCTCTACCCGCGGGAGGTGCCCTTCGTGCTGGGCACCGAGGTGTGCGGCACGATCGCCGCGGTCGGCGACGACGTCGCCGCCATCAAACCCGGCGACCGGGTCGTGACCGCGGTGGCATCCGGCGCCTACGCCGAATTCTGCACCGCGCCAGCAGATTTCGTCGCCTACGTGCCGGATTCGGTGCAGTCCGACGCGGTCGCGTCGGCGTTGTTGAAGGGCATGACGGCGCACTACCTGATCAAGTCGGTGTACGCGGTGCAGCCGCGTGACTTCGTGCTCGTGCATGCCGGCGCGGGCGGGGTCGGGTTGATCCTGACCCAGTGGGCCACCAGCCTCGGCGCGCGGGTGATCACCACCGCATCCAGCCCGGAGAAGGCCGAACTGTCCCGGCAGGCGGGCGCGGTCGAGGTGCTCGACTACCCCGACGAGCCCGGCGAGTTCGCCGCCAAGATCCGCGAGTTGACCAACGGCCACGGTGTCGCCGCCGTCTACGACGGCGTCGGCAAGACCACGTTCGACGCCAGCCTGGCCAGCCTGGCGGTCCGCGGCACCCTGGCGCTGTTCGGCGCGTCCAGCGGACCGGTCCCACCGGTGGACCCGCAGCGGCTCAATGCCGCCGGCTCGGTGTTCCTGACCCGGCCCAACCTCGCGCACTTCACCCGCACGCCGGATGAGTTCGCCTGGCGCGCGGGCGAACTGTTGAATGCGATCGCCGACGGGTCGATCACGATCACCGTCGGCGGACACTACCCGCTGGCGGAGGCGGAGCGGGCGCACCGCGATCTGCAGGGCCGCAAGACCACGGGCTCGATCGTGCTGCTGCCCTAAAACAGCGTCGGCAGCGCCAGCACCGAATCCACGGCCAGCGCGACGAAGACCAGCGCCAGGTAGTTGTTCGACTGCAGGAACAGCCGCAGCGGCTTGACCGGGTTGCCGCGGCGCACACCGGCGTGCAGGCGATGCGCCATGATCAGGAACCAGGCGCCGGCCAGCGCCGCCACCGAGCCGTACAGCCAGCCCGCGGCGGGAGCGAGCGCCAACGTCGCGATCACGGTCAGCCAGGTGTAGATCAGGATCTGCTTGGTGACCTGGAGTTCGGTGGCCACCACCGGCAGCATCGGCACCCCGGCGGCGGCGTAGTCGTCCTTGTACTTCATCGCCAGCGCCCAGGTGTGCGGCGGCGTCCAGAAGAAGATGATCGCGAACATCACCAGCGCCTGCCAGCCGATCGTGTCGGTCACCGCCGACCAGCCGATCATCACCGGCATGCAGCCGGCGGCCCCGCCCCACACCACGTTCTGGGAGGTGCGGCGCTTGAGCAGCAGGGTGTAGACGAGCACGTAGAACGCGATCGTCGCGGCGGCCAGGTGCGCGGAGAGCAGGTTGGTGGTCCACCACAGCCAGAAGAACGACCCGACCGACAGCGTCAGGCCGAACACCAGCGCGTGGCTGCGCGGCACCGTCGCCCGGGCCAGTGGCCGCCGCTCGGTGCGTTTCATCACCTTGTCGATGTCGGCGTCGGCCACGCAGTTCAGCGTGTTGGCGCCCGCGGCGGCCAGCAGACCACCGAACAGGGTGTTGAAGATCAGGGGCAGGTCGACGGTGCCGCGGCCGGCGAGCAGCATGGCCGGGATCGTGGTGACGAGCAGCAGCTCGATGACCCGGGGCTTGGTCAGGGCGAGGTAGCCGAGGACCTTGTCGCGGAACCGGTTCGGCGCCCCGTCAACGAGGTGCACTTCACGAACTCTCACGCAACTGACTCCTGACCCGACGATCTACTACGACAGATGGTAGTCGGCCACGGAAGCGGGTCGGCACCGACGGGTCGTTTCACCGCGATTTCATCGGGCAGACACAGCGCTATGCAGCCACCGACCAACCGGCACTAGGGTGAAGAGGACCACCCCAGGCCTTTTTGATCACGCCAGGAGCGAGTTTGTGACCACTGTCGAAGAGATCGCCACGCTGACCCAACCCCACCACCCCGACGACTGGACCCCAGTCGACTCCAAGGCCGTCGATACCGTGCGGGTACTGGCTGCCGACGCGGTGCAGAAGGTGGGCAACGGGCACCCGGGCACGGCGATGAGCCTGGCGCCGCTGGCTTACACGCTGTTCCAGCGGGTGATGCGGCACGATCCGAGCGACACGCACTGGCTGGGCCGGGACCGGTTCATCCTGTCCTGCGGGCACAGCAGCCTGACGCTGTACCTGCAGCTGTACCTGGGCGGTTTCGGTCTGGAGCTCTCCGACATCGAGTCGCTGCGCACCTGGGGCTCCAAGACCCCCGGGCACCCGGAGTTCCGCCACACCAAGGGCGTGGAGATCACCACCGGGCCGCTGGGTCAGGGCCTGGCCTCCGCGGTCGGCATGGCGATGGCCGCGCGCTACGAACGTGGCCTGTTCGACCCCGACGCCCCGGCCGGCACCAGCCCGTTCGACCACTACATCTACGTGATCGCCTCCGACGGTGACATCGAAGAGGGCATCACCAGCGAGGCGTCGTCCCTGGCGGGCACCCAGCAGCTGGGCAACCTCATCGTCTTCTACGACAAGAACCACATCTCGATCGAGCACGACACCGACATCGCCTTGAGCGAGGACGTGGCCGCCCGCTACCGCGCCTACGGCTGGCACGTGCAGGAGGTCGAGGGCGGCGAGAACGTCGTCGGAATCGAAGAAGCCATCGCCGAGGCCAAGAAGGTCACCGACAAGCCGTCGTTCATCTCGGTCCGCACGATCATCGGCTATCCGGCGCCGACCAAGATGAACACCGGCGGCGTGCACGGCTCCGCGCTCGGTGACGACGAGGTGGCCGCCACCAAGAAGGTCCTCGGGTTCGATCCGGACAAGAAGTTCGAGGTGCACGACGAGGTCATCGCGCACACCCGCAAGCTCGTCGACCGCGGCCGCGAAGCGCACGAGAAGTGGCAGGGCGAGTTCGACGCGTGGGCCCAGCGCGAGCCCGAGCGCAAGGCCCTGCTGGACCGGCTGCTCGCCCAGGAACTGCCCGACGGCTGGGATGCCGACCTGACGTATTGGGAGCCCGGCTCCAAGGCCGTCGCCACCCGCGCCGCATTCGGCCAGGTGCTCAACGACGTCGCCCCCAAGCTGCCCGAATTGTGGGGCGGCTCAGCCGATCTCGCCGGCAGCAACAACACCACGATCAAGGGTGTCAAGTCGTTCGGACCGCCATCGATCTCCACCGACGACTTCACCGCCGACTGGTACGGCCGGGTGCTGCACTTCGGCATCCGCGAGCACGCGATGGGCGCGATCCTGTCCGGCATCGTCCTGCATGGGCCGACCCGCGCGTTCGGCGGCACGTTCCTGCAGTTCTCGGACTACATGCGGGCCTCGGTGCGCCTGGCCTCGCTGATGGACATCGACACCATCTACATCTGGACGCACGACTCGATCGGTCTCGGCGAGGACGGCCCCACCCACCAGCCGATCGAGCATCTGGCCGCGCTGCGGGCGATCCCGAAGCTCTCGGTGGTCCGTCCGGGCGATCCGAACGAGACCGCCTACGCCTGGCGCAGCATCGTCGCGCGGGGCAACGGCAGCGGCCCGGTCGGTTTCATCCTGACCCGTCAGGGCATCCCTGTTCTTGAGGGCACCAGCGCCGAGGGCGTCGAACGGGGCGGCTACGTGCTGGGCGGCGGCAACCCGGCCGACGACGCCGACGTCATCATCATCGCCACCGGCTCCGAGCTGCAGTTGGCCGTCGAGGCGCAGAAGCTGCTGGCGGCCAAGGACATCCGTGCCTACGTGGTGTCGATGCCGTGCGTCGAGTGGTTCAACTCCCAGCCCCAGGAGTATCGCGACAGCGTGCTGCCGCCCGACGTCTCGGCTCGGGTCGCGGTGGAAGCCGGTGTGGCGCAGAGCTGGTACCGGTTCGTCGGCGACACCGGCGAGATCATCTCGATCGAGCACTACGGCGAATCGGCCGACGACAAGACCCTGTTCCGCGAGTTCGGATTCACCGCCGAAGCCGTCGCCGACGCCGCGGAACGCGTAATCGACAACTAAC
>JAEZIA010000051.1 GCA_023416315.1 Actinomycetes bacterium | reverse complement strand
CTCGCTCGATGATCGTCGCGGTGCCCATGCCGCCGCCGGTGCACATGGTGACCAGGCCGGTGCTGAGGTCCCGCCGCTCGAGTTCGTCGAGCAGGGTGCCGATGAGCATGGCGCCGGTCGCCCCGATGGGGTGTCCGAGCGCGATCGCGCCACCGTTGACGTTCACCCGGTCCGGGTCGAGGCCGAGATCTCGAATCGCCTTGAGCGGTACCGCGGCGAACGCTTCATTGATTTCCCACAGATCGATGTCGCCCACGGCCATCCCGGCCTTGGTCAGACAGCGTTCGGCTGCCGGGCCCGGTGCGGTGAGCATGATGATCGGTTCACTTCCGATGGCCGCGGCGGCGCGGACGCGGGCGCGTGCCGCCACCCCGTTGGCCGTGGCCCACTCACCGGAAGCCACGGTGACCACCGCCGCGCCGTCGACGACGCCGGACGAATTGCCGGCGTGGTGCACATGGTCGATACGCTCGGTCTCGGGATAGCGCCCCAGGCAGATCTCGTCGAAGCTGAGGTTCTCGCCCTCGAGTCTGGCCGCGCCCGCGCGCTCGAATGCAGGCGGCAACGAAGCGAGTCTGTCCACGGTCGTTCCCGGCCGCGGATGCTCGTCGCGATCGGCGACGACCTCGCCGTTCTGGTCGCGCACAGCGATGATCGACCGGTCGAAGTGGCCCGCGGCAATCGCCGCAGCCGCCCGATCCTGACTGGTCACGGCGAACGCATCGACGTCGGCTCTGCTGAAACCTTCGAGCGACGCGATCAGGTCAGCCGAAATACCCTGCGGCACTGTCGGATACAGGGCCCGAAACGCCGGGTTGTCGCCGTCGATCGTTGGCGCGCCGACGGTGACCTGCCAGCGCGACATCGATTCCACACCGCCGGCCACCACCAAGTCCTGCTGACCGCTGGCGATTCCGGCGGCAGCCACGGTGACGGCCTGTTGGCCCGATCCGCAGAACCGGTTCAGTGTCATTCCCGGTACGGTCTGCGGCCAGCCGGCCAGCAGCAGCGACAGCCGGGCGATGTCATCGCCGTGCTCCCCCGCCAGGATTCCGTTGCCCGCGATCACGTCATCGACATCGGCGGGGTCGAAGCCCACCCGGCCGGCGGTCGCAGCAAGACACTGTGCCAGCAGATCCTGGGGATGAACGCCATGCAGTGCACCGTCCGGACGACCCCGGCCGCGCGGGGTGCGAACCGCATCAAGGATGAACGCGTCTCTGATGGCGGGCCTCCTTCACTGGAATGCTGCTTCGCCGAAAGCGAGAACAGAGTTCTCTAAGCGCACTGTCGCATAGAACCGTCCCACCACACAAGAAACCGCCGACGATGACCAGTCGGGCATGCAAAACTGAGGCATGAAGTTCGTCCGGGTGGGGTGTGCGATCGCAGTGGCCGCGGTGTCCGTGGCGGGTTCTTCGGCGTCGGCCGGCGCCGAAGAGCCTGTGCTGCACCAGGTCACCTACAGTGTGTTCTCCGAGCTGCCGTTCCGGGCCGCCGATATCTACTACCGGGACAGCGAGCCGGTTGCGTGGTCGGATTACAGCCACGACCCGTACGTGTTCAGCCCGAAGGTCGAAGCCGACGTCGGGCCGACACAGAAGTGGACGATGACCGTGCAGCTCGCCAATCCCGACGAATGGGCGATGGTTACGGCCACCAGCGGCCTATCGCCGACCCCGCCGAACTTTCACTGCGTGTTGGCGGTCGACGGTGTCGTCGTCGTCGAGAACTCCGGCCCCAAGGGAGCGCTCTGCTCGCTGCGCCACTGGTGAGCCGCGTCGTCCATCGGTTGCGGCGGCCCCTCCATCAGCGTCAGATAGCGCTCGACGAGTTCCAGGGTTTCGGCGTGGCCCGCGGTCACGCCCAGCGCCTCGCCCAGCATCACGACGGTCGATAGCCCGGTCAGCAGGATCGACCAGACCACCGGCGGCACTTCGCTGGGTAGCACCCCGTGCCGCTCCAGAGCGGTGACGAACACCTCGCGCTGCTGTTCGCGGAACAGCTCGGCGTAGCGCGACATCTCGGCGCGCAAGGCTTTGCGATGGTTGGCCAGCGCCGCCATCTCCATGGTCAACCGGCTGGCATCGGGATTGATGCCGAACCGCCACAGCGCCCACAACGGCTGCGGCGACGCCAACGCCAGGCGGTGGGCTGCCATCCCCTGATCGGCGTAGCGGCGAAAGATTTCCAGGAACAGGTCGTCCATGGTGCGGAAGTAGTAGTGCACGAGTTGCGGTTTGAGGCCCGCCCGCTCAGCGACCCGGCGCGAGGTCACCGCGGCATAGCCCTCTTCGATCAACAGCTGTTCGGCGGCATCCAAGAGCACCACGCGATTCTTCGCGTCGGGCGCACCGATCCGCCGCGCCGATGCCATGTGCCACCTCGTTCTCGCTGTGCCCGCTATTCGAACACGCCGATCGTACGTGGGCTGATGAGATGCAGCCTTGACCACGTACTTTACGCCATGCTAAGCAGGTGCACAGCAATCAGCCCGCTGGGAGGAAGAACCCGATATGACCGACTTTGCCACCGTTGACTTCCTCACCGACCAGTCGCTGGTTCCCAACCCCTACCCGTATTACGACTACCTGCGCGAACAGAACCCGGTCCTGCGGCTCGAGCCGCATGGTTTCGTCGCCGTCACCGGGTACGAGGAGGCTCTCGAGGTTTACAAGAACCCCGACGTCTTCTCCAACATCGTCGCGCTCGGCGGCCCGTTCCCGCCCTTGCCGTTCACCCCGGAAGGTGACGACCTCAACGAGCAGATCGATGCTCACCGCAGCTACTTCCCGATGAACGAGCACATGGTGACGATGGATCCGCCGGACCACACCAGGGCGCGCTCGCTGCTGAGCCGGCTGCTGACGCCCAAGCGGCTCAAGGAAAACGAAGACTTCATGTGGCGGCTGGCTGACCGCCAGCTCGACGAGTTCATCGCCCTGGGTCACAGCGAGTTCCTGGCCGAGTACGCAAAGCCGTTCTCGCTGTTGGTGATTGCCGACCTGCTTGGGGTCCCCGAAGAAGACCACAAGGAGTTCCGCACGGTTCTCGGCGCCGACCGGCCCGGTGCGCGGGTCGGTTCGCTCGACCACGAGCAGGTCGGCACCAACCCGCTGGAGTTCCTCGACGAGCGGTTCAGCAGCTACCTCGAGGAGCGTCGTCGCAACCCGCGCGGGGACGTGCTGACCGATCTGGCGACCGCCAAGTACCCGGACGGGTCGACCCCGGAGATCATCGACGTGGTTCGCACCGCGACGTTCCTGTTCGCCGCCGGCCAGGAGACCACCGCCAAGCTGCTGTCGGCGGCGATCAAGGCCCTGGTCGAGCAACCCGGTTTGCAGCAGGCCCTACGCGAGGACCGCAGCCTGATCCCGACCTTCGTCGAGGAGTCGCTGCGACTCGAGAGCCCGGTCAAGAGCGATTCGCGGCTGGCCCGCCGGTCCACGACCGTCGGCGACATGGACATCAAGGCAGGCACGGTCGTGATGGTGCTGCCGGGCGCGGTCAACCGCGATCCGCGGCGTTTCACCGATCCCCACGAGTTCCAGGTCCGCAGGCCCAATGTCCGCGAGCACATCGCATTCGGCCGCGGGGTGCACTCTTGCCCGGGTGCGCCGCTGGCGCGGGTGGAGGGCCGGGTGTCGCTGGAACGGATGCTGGATCGGATGGGTGAAATCACGATCGACGAGGAATTCCACGGCCCCGCCGACGACCGCCGTTACAACTACGAGCCGACGTACATCCTGCGCGGGCTGGCCGACATCCACGTCCGGTTCACCGGGCGCGGATAGCGCCGCGAGGGCGGCGCCTCGAGCTACGGCTCAGGCGTCGCCCTGGACCCAGCGGGTCGTGCCACCGATTGCCAGGCAGGATAGGAACATGCCGTCCGGCGCCTGTGCCACCGAGTTCTCATAACCTGTGCAGTCGGCGTTGAGATTCTTGACGCCCACCATCGGCGGCGAGCGGAAGTATCGCGGCTCGTACCGTCGCGGCGAACCGCAGAACACCAGCCGGCCCCAGTTGTTCCGGGTGTCGACTCCGAACACGTAGTACGTCGTGTTGCCGCACGGCGCAGCGAGCTCCACGCCAGCGGTGATGCCGGGCGTGCAAAACGCGTCATTGCACTCGTTGGCGTTGATCGGCGTTCCGTCGGGATCCGCGGAAGCCTGGGCGGGCGTCAACATTCCAGCCGTCAGGAGTGCAGCAAGAACTGCCACGGTCGATCGCACCCGAATACTCTCGCATATTCGGTAACCGAATTCTCCGGCTCGGGGAAGAAACTGGGACAAAACCTGTCCGCGCGGCCGGGATTTGCCTCTGTGTCATGCTGGGCGACAGTGCTACCGTCGCTCGTCGCCATGCGACCGTGATGGACGAGGAGGATCCCCATGCCGCCGGGCAACCGCGAAACCGAGGCTTCCGACGCCGACGACCTGGGCTCCGCCGAGGCTGCGGAGGCAGCCGCGGCCGCCGCCGAGGCGCGCGCCGAGGCGGCCCGTGCCCGCGCAAACGAGTTGCGCCGCAAGCTGGAAGCCTCCCGCGAGGCCGGCGAGGAGCTTACCGAGGAAGCCGGCGACGAAGCACTGGAAGAAGCTGCCGCCGACGACGAGCCACCGGTGTTCGACGACGCCGAAACCGCGCCCGCTCCGCGCAAGAAGCGCTCGTGGGCCAAGATCCTCGCCGCCGCGGCGGCCGTTGTGGCGATCATCGGATTGCTGGGCAGCACGGGAAACATGCTGTGGAAGCACCGTGAGGCCGAAGCGCAGCGGCACCGCACCGCCGAATTCACGGCGGCCGCCCGTCAGGGTGTGGTGAACCTGATGTCGATGGACTACAACCAGGC
>JAEZIA010000027.1 GCA_023416315.1 Actinomycetes bacterium | reverse complement strand
TGCGCCGAGTACAGCTCGACACCGAGCTTGTTCATCAGCTCCAGCTGGGTCTCGAGGTAATCGATGTGGTGCTCCTCGTCGGCGACGATGTCCTCGAAGAGGTTCGCCGTGGTCGAGTCCTGCTTCTCCCGGCACAGCACGATCGCCGGCTTCAACCGGTTCACCACCTCGTATTCCAGCGCCAGGTCGCTCTCGAACTGTTCGCGGATCGTCTGCCCGATGTTCAGGGTCCCGATCCGTTGGTAATTGGGCAGGCCGTCGAGGATCAGGATCCGGTCGGTGACGCGCTCGGCATGGCGCATCTCGTCGAACGACTCGTCCCTGGTGTGCTTGGCCAGCTCCGTGAAGCCCCAGTTGTCCTGCATCTTCGAGTGCAAGAAGTACTGGTTGATGGCCGTCAGCTCGGCCGTCAGCTGCTGATTCAGGAGCGTGAGGATCTCGCTATCGCCTTGCATGAATTTCTCCTGTCATCGCACCGACTCCGCAATTCGCGGCTGCCCTTCGCGCAAGCCGAATCACCGTTGTCCCGCTTGAACATTGGCATACCGAGAGCATGGCGGCAAGGTAGATAAGCCTTGGCTGACTTGCGCCGATACGGTTAGTCTTGGCTTAGTTATTTGGCCACATTTGAAGGCTGCCGAGTGCCGACCGCAATGTGGCGCACCCGTGGAATTTCGGGTTTCGGGCGCCCGCACATTTCCTTCGAGCCGCCGTGTGGTGGAGGGCCGCAGTACAGCCGTGGGGAAAGTTAGCTTAGGGTAAGCTAACTACCGCACCGACTGCGACCAGAGGACACCACCATGGGACGAGGTTTCCAGGGCGCCATGCTGCGCGGCTTCGGGGGGCGCGACCATATCGCGACCGTCGAGGACATTCACCGCATCGCCCCGCACTGCGTCCGGATCACGATGTCCTCGCCCACCCTGTTCGATGACTTCACCGCGGGACCGACGACCTGGCTGCGGTTCTGGTTTCCCGATCCGGCCGGTGGCAGCACCGAGTTCCAGCGCGCCTACACCGTGGTGTGGGCGGAACCCGATTCCGGACGCTTCGCCGTCGACGTGGTGCTGCACGAACCCGCCGGCCCGGCCTCGACGTGGGCCTCGACCGCCGAACCGGGCATGACCATCCCGGTGGTGTCGCTGGGGTCGGCGCCGTTCGCGGTGCCCGACGAACTGCCGGCGGGCTTTCTGCTGATCGGGGACTCGGCCTCCATCCCGGCGATCAACTCGATCCTCGCGGTGCTGCCGGCCGAGGTCGAGGTCGAGGTGTACCTCGAACGCCACTGCGACGCCGACGAGCTCATCCCGCTCACCGACCATCCCCGTCGGCGGCTGCACTGGGTGACCAGAACCGATGACACCGCCCTGGCCGCCGCCATCGAGGACCGGGACTGGTCGAACTGGTCGGCGTGGGCCGGTCCGGAGGCCAACGCTTTGAAGCCGTTGCGTAAGCGTCTGCGAGACACGTTCGGATTCCCCAAGACCGAACTGCATGCGCAGGCGTACTGGACGCGGGGTCGCGAGATGGGCAGCAGCCGCGACGACGAAACAACCACCGCGCCACCAGCGGTCGCCACCACCCCCGCCCAACCCGTTGCCACCAAGGGCAAGTGGCGGTCGCAGGCCGGGAAAAACCTTCTCGCCCCGGTGAAGTCACAGCTGATCGTTGCCGGCGTGCTGCAGGCGCTGCTCACCCTGCTTCAGCTGGCGCCGTTCGTGGTGTTGGTGGAACTGGCGCAACTGTTGCTCAGTGGCGCCGAGGAGTCCCGGGTCTGGGACACGGTGATCGTCTTCGTCGTGCTGTTGACCACCGGCACCACGTTGGGCGCGGTGTTGGTGCTGTGGCTGCACGTCGTCGACATGCGGTTCAGCGCCGAGGTACGCCGCCGGTTACTGGACAAGCTGGCCCGAATGCCGTTGGGCTGGTTCACCGAACGTGGTTCCGGTTCGGTGAAGAAGCTGATTCAGGACGACACGCTGTCGCTGCACTACCTGGTGACGCACGCGGTGTGTGACGCCGTCGCCGCGGTGGTCGCACCGATCGCCGTGTTGATCTATTTGTTCGCCGTCGACTGGCGGATGGCGTTGGTCCTGTTCCTGCCGATCCTGGTCTACATCGTCACCACCGCGACGATGATGTATCAGAGCGGTCCCAAGATCGCCGAGGCGTCCCGCTGGTCCGAACGGATGAACGGGGAGTCCGCGGCATTCCTGGAGGGACAGCCGGTGATTCGGGTGTTCGGTGGTGCGGCGGCCTCGTCGTTCCGCCGCCGCCTGGACGACTACATTGCGTTCCTCAACGAGTGGCAGCGGCCGTTCATCGGCAAGAAGACGTTCATGGATCTGGTGACCCGGCCGAGCACGTTCCTGTGGCTCATCGCCACGGCAGGCACCCTGTTCGTGGTAGCCGGCTGGACCACACCGACGGCCCTGTTGCCGTTCCTGGTGCTGGGCACCACGTTCGGCAGCCGATTGCTGGGCATCGCCTACGGGCTCGGCGGCATCAGGGAAGGCACGCAGGCAGCCCGGCGCATCGCGGTCACTCTCGAGGAAGCCGAACTGGGCACCAACACGGATGCGCTGCCGACCCAGTCGGCCGGCGTGACCTTCGACGCCGTCAGCTTCGGCTACCGCCCCGGTGTGCCGGTGATCCACGACGTGACACTGGCTTTGCCACCCGGCACGGTGACGGCCCTGGTCGGCCCGTCCGGTTCGGGCAAGTCGACGTTGGCCGCGCTGCTGGCGCGCTTCCACGACGTCGACGCCGGAGCGATCCGCATCGACGGCCGCGACATTCGCAGCCTGACCCCTGACGAGCTCTACACCCGAGTCGGGTTCGTGTTCCAGGACATTCAACTGGTTTCGGGCACTGTCCGGGACAACATTGCGCTCGCCCGCCCGGACGCCGGTCTCGCCGAGATCGAGAGCGCGGCACGCAGTGCGCAGATCCACGATCGAATCCTTCGATTGCCCAACGGATATGACACTGTCCTGGGCGCGGACAGCCAACTTTCCGGTGGCGAGAAACAACGCCTCACCATCGCCCGCGCGTTGCTGGCCGACACCCCTGTGCTGATCCTCGACGAGGCCACCGCATTCGCCGATCCGGAGTCGGAATACCTGGTGCAACAGGCATTGAGCTCGCTGATCCAGAACCGCACCGTGCTCGTGATCGCCCACCGGCTGCACACCATCACCGGTGCCGATCAGATCGTCGTCCTCGACCATGGCCGGATCGCCGAGATCGGCACCCACACCGAGTTGCTCGCCACCGACGGCCGCTACCGACGGCTGTGGGACAGCCGGTCGGCCGGTGTCCCCGCGCCGAGCGGCGCCCTGACCCGTGAGGTTGCCCGATGATCCGCTCGCTGCTCCGGTTGATTCCCGCCGAGAGTCGCGGCCGGCTCACCACGTACGTGGTATTGTCCGTCGTCTCGGTGATTCTACGAGCCGCCAGCGCGCTGCTGCTGGTGCCGTTGCTTGCCGCGGTGTTCGGCCCGCATCCCGCCGAGGCGCTGCCCTGGGTCGGTGTCCTCACCGCCGTCACCGTCGGCGGTTGGGTTGTCGACATGACCCAGGCGCGCATCGGTTTCGGCATCGGCTTCGCCCTGGCCGACACCACGCAGCACGGGATGGCCAACCGGCTCACCGAGGTTCCGCTGCGGTGGTTCACCGCCGACAACACCGCGGTGGCCCGGCAAGCGATCGCGGCCAGCGCGCCCGAACTCGTCGGATTCGTGGTGAACCTGCTCAGTCCGTTCGTCGGTGCGCTGCTGTTACCCGCGGCCATCACTGTCGGCCTGTTCCTCGTCTCCTGGCCGGTCGGGGTGGCTGCGGCGGTCGCCCTGCCGTTCCTGCTCGGCGCACTGACCGCCAGTCAGCGGCTGGTCCGCGCCGCCGACGCCGCCGACGCCGGCGCCCACAGTGCGCTCACCGAACGGCTGGTGGAATTCGCCCGCACCCAGCAGGCGTTGCGGGCCAGCCGCCGTGTCACGGCCGCCCGAAGCCAGACCGGCGACGCCATCACCGCCGTGCGTGGTGCGACCAAACGACTCCTGCTGTTTCAGATCCCCGGCCAGCTGCTGTTCAGTGTGGCCAGCCAGATCGCCCTGATCCTGCTGGCGGGCACGATCACCACGCTGACGCTGCGTGGCCAGCTGAGCGCCCCCGAGGCGGTGGCGCTGGTGATCGTGATGGTGCGTTTCCTCGAACCGTTCACCGTGCTGGCCGACCTGTCCAGCGCCGTGGAGTCCTCACGTGGCCTGCTGAGCCGACTGGACACCGTCACCAACGCACCGCTGGCCGAGCAACCCGCGCGGCGTGCGCGCTCGGCCGACGAATCTGCCGCACCCAGAATCGAATTCCGGTCGGTCGGGTTCGGCTACCAGGACACCGAAGTGCTCAAGGACCTGACGTTCACCTTGGACCCGGGGACCACGACCGCGATCGTCGGCCCGTCCGGTTCCGGTAAGAGCACGATCCTGGCCCTGATCGCCGGACTACATCGGCCCGACCGCGGGCAGATCCTCGTCGACGGCACTGATGCCGCCGACCTCGACCCCGAGGTCCGGCGCCGATTGGTCAGCGTGGTGTTCCAGCACCCGTATCTGTTCGACGCAACGATCGCGGACAACATCCGGGTCGGGCATCCCGAAGCCGACGACCAGACGATCCACCGGGCGATGACGCTGGCCCGTGTCGACGACATCGTCGAGCGGCTGCCCGACGGCGCGCTGGCACGAGTCGGAGAAGCGGGCACCGCGCTCTCCGGCGGCGAGCGCCAACGGGTCAGCATCGCGCGGGCGCTGGCCAAACCAGCTGGTGTGCTGCTGGTCGACGAGGCGACCAGTGCGCTGGACACCGAGAACGAAGCGTCGATCACGCAAGCCATCAACGACGATCCCCAGCCGCGGACCCGGGTGATCATCGCGCACCGACTCGACGCGATCCGGCACGCCGACCAGGTTCTGTTCGTCGACGGCGGCGTGGTCGTCGAACACGGCAGCATCGACGAACTGACCGCGCTGGGCGGGCGTTTCGCCGAGTTCTGGCGCCAGCAGGAGAGCAGTGCCGGCTGGCAGATCGCCGCTACACCCGGATGACCCCGGCGGGGCGGTCGCCGTTTACCGGTGGCCCAGCCCGGGCACGCTTGGTCCATGTCAGTCACAGCATTTCACGACCTTCCGCTGGCCGACCGTGACCGCAAGTGGGATGGCGGCGACGCCGAGAAGCGAGTTCGGGAATGGGCGGGCGCACAGGACGAGCCCAACGAGAAATACCGCGACGCACACATCTGGTACGACAGCGATAACAAAGACAACTTCACTGCCTACAAACTGCTGATCGCCGACGTCGTGGACGGCAAGCTGACCGCTGTGCCGCGCGGAGTCATGGCGGCGGGAGCGATCATGCAGGGCTCGCGGGGCGGTATCGATCTGCCGCAGAAGGACATCGACAGAGTCAAGAGCCATTTGGCCAAGTACTACGCCAAAATGGAGGAAACCGCGCCATGGGACCGCGATTGACCCGGTGAGCTAGATTGCGGGCGTGACCCGCCCAACCCCGGGTGCGGGCCGGTTCGCCCCCAGCCCGTCCGCCGACCTGCACATCGGCAACCTGCGCACCGCGGTGCTGGCGTGGCTGTTCGCGCGCTCGACCGATCGACACTTCCTGATGCGGATCGAAGATCTCGATGACCGCACCCACGACGATGTGGCGCAACGTCAACTCGACGACCTGGCCGCCATCGGGGTCACCTGGGACGACCAGCCGGTGTGGCAGTCGCGGCAACGACCACGCTACGACGCCGTGATCGACAGGCTCGCCGAACGCGGCTTGGTCTACGAATGCTATTGCAGCAGAAAAGATATCCTGAGCGCGCCGCGGGCGCCGCACGCCCCGGAGGGCGCCTACCCCGGCACCTGCCGGGAGTTGAGCGCCACCGAACGGATCGCCAAACGCGACTCGGGCCGCCCACCCGCGCTGCGGTTACGTGCCGACACCGGCGAACACACCGTCACCGACCTGGTGCACGGCAGCTACACCGGAGTGGTGGACGACTTCGTGCTCCGCCGCGGTGACGGGGTACCCGCCTACAACCTCGCGGTGGTCGTCGACGATGCCCTATCCGGCATCGACCAGGTCGTCCGCGGCGACGATCTGTTGAGTTCTACCCCCCGCCAGGCATATCTGGCGGGGCTGCTCGGCTATCCGCAGCCGGTCTACGCCCACGTGCCGCTGGTCCTCAACGCCGACGGCAAACGGCTGGCCAAACGTGATGGCGCCGTCACCCTGGCCGAACTCGGCGTTCCCCGAGCCTTCACGCTGATCACCGAATCGCTGGGCTGGCCGTCGACCGATATGGCAGAGCTGTTGCGACAGTTCGACCCCGCCACGCTGCCCCGCCGGCCGTGGATTTATCAACCGGTTTGAGCACAAACCTTGGCGGGCATCCCCGCGGTCATTACTGTGCCCCGAATGCGTCACTTACCCCGCGCCACGCTGTTGGCGTTCGTGATGATCGCCGCTGTGCTTCTCGGCGGCTGCGGATCGACAACCAACAGCGGTGACCGGCTCGCCTCCGGCGTGCTGCGGGTCGGTACCGAAGGTACCTACGCACCGTTCAGCTTCCAGGACCCCGCGACCGGGCAGCTCGCCGGCTACGACGTCGACGTCGCCAACGCGGTCGGCCAGAAACTCGGCAAGCGGGTCGAGTTCGTGCAAACGCCATGGGATTCCATCTTCGCCGCCCTGGAAGCCAACCGCTTCGACGTGGTGGCCAACGAAGTCACGATCACCCCTGAACGGCAGAGCAAATATGACCTGTCGGAGCCGTATTCGGTGGGTGAAGGCGTCATCATCACCCGGGCCAACGACGATTCGATCACCTCGCTGGGTGATCTCAAGGGCAAGACGGTCGGCGCGACCATCACCAGTAACTGGGCCCAGATCTCCCGCGATGCCGGTGCGACCGTGGCACCGGTGGAAGGTTTCACCCAGGCGATCACGCTTCTCAGTCAGGGCCGGGTGGACGCAGTTGTCAACGACAGCATCGCTTTCCACGCCTACCAGGCCGAAACCAACAACCAGTCGGTGAAGATCGGCGCCACGATCGGCGAGAAGAGCGAGCAAGGTTTCGCGGCCCGCAAGGACAGCGGGCTGCTGCCGGAACTGAACTCCGCTCTCAACGAGCTGAAGGCCGACGGCACGCTGACGGCGATCTCACAGAAGTATCTGAAGGCCGACGCCACCGGCGGGCCGGCGGCCGACGGACACCGCTCGGTGTGGAAGCTGATCGCCGACAATCTGTGGCCCTTGGCCAAGGCGGCAATCACGGTGACAATTCCGCTGACCATCATCAGCTTCGTCATCGGCCTGGTGATCGCCCTTGTGGTGGCCCTCGGTCGGCTGTCCAGAAACGTTGTGGTGGAAAATATCTCGCGGTTCTACATTTCGGTCATCCGCGGTACCCCGCTGCTGGTGCAGCTGTTCATCATCTTCTATGCGCTGCCGCAGATCGGGGTCAAACTCGAGCCATTCCTCGCGGCGGTGATCGCCTTCAGCCTCAACGTCGGCGGGTATGCCGCGGAGATCATCCGCTCGGCGATCCTGAGCATCCCCAAGGGGCAGTGGGAGGCCGCCGAGACCATCGGCTACCACTACGCGGGCGCGCTGCGGCGGATCATCCTTCCGCAGGCCGCGCGGGTGGCGGTGCCGCCCCTGTCGAATACATTGATCTCGCTGGTCAAAGACACGTCGCTGGCGTCGACCATTCTGGTGACCGAACTGCTGCGCACCGCGCAGGTGGCGGCCGCACCGACCTTCGAGTTCTTCGCGCTCTATGGCACTGCGGCCGCCTACTACTGGATCATCTGCCTGGTGCTGTCCTTCGGCCAGAGCCGCCTCGAAACCCGACTGGAAAGGTACGTGGCGCGATGAGTGACACACCCCGCGACGACGTCGAATACCGGGTCGTCGCCCACGGCGTCGAGAAAGCGTTCGGCGACAACAAGGTACTCAAAGGTGTCTCGTTCAAGGTCGAGCGCGGCACGGCGACTGCGATCATCGGCCCGTCTGGATCGGGTAAGACCACCCTGCTGCGCACGCTCAACGCGCTCGACCGCGCTGATGCCGGCGTGATCCGGGTCGACGACGTCGAGATCGACTTCGCCACGCCGACACCCAAACCCGAGATCCGGCGATTCCAGTCGCGCAGCGGATTCGTGTTCCAGGGCCATAACCTGTTCCCGCACAAGACCGTGTTGGAGAACATCATCGAAGGCCCGGTGATCGTGCAGAAGCGGCCCAAGGATGAGGTGATCGCCGAAGCCGTCGAACTTCTCGACCGAGTCGGGCTCTCCACCAAGCGGGACCAGTACCCGTACCAGCTCTCCGGGGGTCAGCAGCAGCGGGTCGGCATCGCCCGCGCATTGGCGCTCAAGCCCAAGCTGGTGTTGTTCGACGAGCCGACCTCGGCACTGGATCCCGAACTGGTCGGCGAGGTGCTCTCGGTGATCAAGGATCTGGCCGTGGAGGGTTGGACCCTGGTGATCGTCACCCACGAAATCCAATTCGCCAGACAGGTTTCCAATCAGGTGCTGTTCACCGACGGCGGTGTCATCCTCGAACAGGGGTCGCCCGACGAGGTTCTCGGCAACCCGAAGCAGGCCCGCACCCGCCAGTTCCTGGAGCGCGTGCTCAATCCGCTGTAGGCGGACCACGGCTATGCCAGAGTGTCCAGATGCCGAAGCAGAACCACATCGACGCGGACGTCGTGATCGTCGGCGCCGGGCTGTCCGGATTGATCGCCGCTCGAACGGTGTTGGCCGCCGGGCTGACCCCGGCGGTGCTGGAGGCCGACGAACGCGTCGGCGGACGCATCCTCACCGAGGACGTCGCGCCGGGCCTGCCCGTCGAACTCGGTGCGCAGTGGATCGGTGACACCCACGAGCGGATGTTCGCGCTGGCGGCGGAGCTCGGCGTCGAGACCTACCCCCAATTCGAGGACGGCGAGACCTCTTACGACCTGGTCGGCTCGGGAGTCCTGCGCGAGAGCGAGTTCCACGCCCGCTTCGCCGATGAGCTGGCCGAGCTCGAGCGGGTGCTGCGCCGATTGGACGACCTGGCCGCCGAGGTGCCCGTCGAGGCACCGTGGCTAGCCGCGCGTGCCGCCGAATGGGATTCGATCACCGCCGGTGCGTGGTACGACGCCCAGGGCCTGTCGCCGGTCGCGCGCACCTTGCTGGAGATCTGCACGGTCGGAATCTTGGCGGTGCCGACCGCGGAGGTGTCATTTCTGCATCTGCTGTTCACCATCCAGACCTGCGGGGTGACCTCGGAGTTGTTCGCCGAATCCGAGGGCGGCGCGCAGACCACCCGGTTCGTCGGTGGCACCAGCGAGATCCCGCGCCGGCTGGCGGCCTTGGTCGCCGACCACATCGTGCTGAAGGTGCCCGTTCAACTGATCGAGCATTCCACCGACAGCGTCACCGTGCACTGCCGGGGCGGGTTGGTCGCACGCGGCCGCCGGGTGATCGTCGCCATCTCACCGACACTCGCCGGCCGCATCATGTATGACCCACCGTTATCGGGGGTGCGCGATCAGCTCACCCAGCGGTTGCCGAACGGCTCGGCGATGAAGGCGTTCTTCGTCTACGACGAACCCTTTTGGCGCACTGACGGATTGAACGGGCAGCTGATCTCCGACGTCGGCCCGGCCCGGATGTCCAACGACACCTGCATACCGGGCGACGACCACGGGTTGATTCTGCTGTTCCTCGAAGGTGAGCAGGCCCGCACCTTCGGGCGGCTGCCCGAACACGAGCGTCGCGCCGCGCTGACCGACGAACTCGTCCGCCACTACGGCAGCAAGGCCGCACATCCGGAGTTCTATGTGGACGGGGAATGGTCGGACCGGCAGTGGACCCGCGGGTGCTACAACGCCAACCTCGGCCCGCATGTGTGGACGGCCTACGGCCCCGCCCTGTCCGCACCCATCGGCGTAATCCACTGGGCATCAACCGATACCGCGACGTACTGGAGCGCCTACATGGAGGGCGCGGTCGACGCCGGCGAGCGCGCCGCCCAGGCCGTGATCACCGAACTCACCGGATGACTGCAGATCGATGCCGCCGATGAGACACTGTGCTCCACGGCCGGGTCAGGAGGACAGATGATGGCTGGCACTCGGGTGGTCGTCGCCGACGACGACGTGCTGCTGCGGGAGGGGCTGGCCAGCCTGCTCACCCGCTCCGGCCTGGACGTCGTGGGTCAGGCGGGCGACGGTACCGAACTGCTGGACCTGGTGCGCGCGGAGAAGCCCGATCTGGCGATCGTCGACATCCGGATGCCACCCACGCACAGCACCGAAGGACTCGACGCCGCCCGGCTCATCCGCGAGGAGGTACCGAGCACCGCGATCCTGGTCCTGTCGGCGCACGTCGACGTCGACCATGCCCTGGAGCTGTTGTCCGGCGGGCAGTCCATCGGTTATCTGCTCAAGAGCCGGGTGACCGACGTCAACGAGTTCCTCGACACCATCGGCCGGATCGCCAACGGTGCGTCGGTGATCGATCCGGCACTGGTGACCGAGCTGGTGTCGGCACGACGACGCAACGATCCGCTCGAGGCCTTGAGCAGCCGGGAACGGGAAGTGTTGGCGCTGATGGCCGAGGGGCTGTCCAACAGCGGTATCGGCCGGCGCATCTTCGTCACCGAAGGCACGGTGGAAAAGCATGTGCGCAGCATCCTGACCAAGCTGGACCTGCCGGAGACCACCGACGATCACCGTCGTGTCCGCGCCGTGATCGTCTACCTCGAATCGCTCTGAGCGTCAGCCCTTCCGGCGCTACCGACGAGTTCGCGCACCGCCTCGGTGGAGAACGCGAACTTGGGTAGGAATCCCGACACCGGGCTGTCGGCGATCAGGTCGGCGAAGTCGGACTCGGCGTGCGTGGAGATCAGGATCATGGCGCGCGCGGGCGCCCCGGCTTCATGCAACGCCTGGACGACGTCGAAGCCGCTTTCGGCGCCGAGGTCGACGTCGACGAGGGTCACGTCGGGCTGCAGCCGGCGATAGCTGCGCAACGCATCGGCGGTGTTGCACGCCGTGCCGACCACGGCGATGCCGCCGCGCTGCAGAATCGTGCTCGCCGTCGTGCGGAACTGAGCGCTGTCATCGACGATCAAGCAGCGCATCGTGAACCTCCGAAGCCGGACATATTTCGAGGATGGCAGAACCGATCCGGACTCGGCATTGCTGCTAGCAGTAAAACCCGCTTTGCAGGTGCCTGATGCGCGGGTGCCCCCTACCATCGGTTGCTAACCATGACACCGCCTCGAGCTGCAGATTCCGGGCCCAGCCTGCCCCTGCGCGATCGTCTGCTGGCATTGCTGTTACGTCCGACACCGCCCCGGCCGCTGTGGGGTGTGCTGACCGCCGTGTCGTTTATCGCCGCGGAGACCGTCGTCGTTCACGTCCTCAAGCGGATCGCGCCCGACAACGCGTTCGGCGCGGTGTTTCTGCTCGGCGTCCTGGTGGTTTCGGCCGGGTGGGGATTCCGTCTTGCGGTGGCCACGTCGTTGGGCAGCACCCTGGCCTACGTCTGGTTCCACGTCAACGAGGGCAGCGGCAGCCTGATCCCCGCGGTGGTGGTGTTCCTGACCCTGGCGCTGCTGACCAACGTCCTGGTCGGGCAGGCGCGGCTGCGGGCGGCCGAAGCCACGCAGCGCCGCTTCGAAGCGGACCTGGCCGCTGAGCTGGCCAGGCTGATGCTGCGAACGGCCGACCTGGACGCCGCGCTGACCGCCGCCGGGAACCGGGTGGCCGAGGTGATCGGCATCCCATTCGCCGAACTCGAACTCGACGTCCTGGCCTCCGACTCCCGCCGCACCGCCATCCGGTTGCACGACGGTGACGGCCCAGCCGGCACCCTGCTGGTGCCCGCTAACCTGCCCGGTCCGGAGATGAGTCGGGTCCGCCGGCTGGTGCCCTCCCTGCAGGCGCTGCTCGCGGCGGCCTGCGAGCGCGAGCAGATCAGCGCCGAACTGCAGGCGTCGCGCGCGCGGATCGTCACCGCCGCCGATCAGGCCCGCCGCCGATTCGAACGCGACCTGCACGACGGCGCCCAGCAGCGCATCGTGTCGCTCGGATTGGAGCTGCGGGCGCTGGAGGCGTCGGCTCCCGACGATCCGCCCGAGCTCCGCGAGCAGCTCACCGCGATCATCGACGGTCTGGCCCACCTGCACACCGACCTCCAGGAGCTGTCCCGCGGCATCCATCCCGCGATCCTGTCCCGGGGTGGCCTGGGTCCGGCCATCAAGACCCTCGCCCGACGCTCCGCGGTACCGGTGGCCCTCGACGTCGATGTCGATCGCCGGCTGCCCGAATCGGTGGAGGTGGCCGCCTACTATGTCGTGGCCGAGGCGCTGACCAACGCCGCCAAACATGCACAGGCCGAGGAGGTCACCGTGTGGGCGCGGGTCAGCGACGCCGGACTGACGTTGCGGATCGCCGACGATGGCATCGGCGGCGCCGGCGCGGGCGGCGGATCCGGACTGCTCGGGCTCAAGGACCGTGTCGAAGCGCTGTCGGGACGCCTCGGCATCGACAGCGAGGCCGGCGCGGGCACCGCGATCAGCGTGGTCATTCCGCTGCGCACTGGGGGCTAGCCCTACCCCGCAATGTGCAGCTAGCGCTCTGGTTTCGCAAGCGCGGGTCGCGCAGACTCTAGAACCATGACTGCGCCTGACCTGAATGGCTCGCGGACCGACGGGTTTCACCTTCTGGTCGATGCCCTCAAGCTCAACGACGTCGCCACCATCTACGGCGTGGTCGGCATTCCGATCACCGACCTGGCCCGGTTGGCTCAGGCCTGCGGTATCCGCTACATCGGGTTTCGCCACGAATCCGACGCCGGCCATGCCGCCGCGGCCGCCGGCTTCCTGACCGGCAAACCCGGTGTCTGTCTGACGGTCTCGGGCCCCGGCTTCCTCAACGGCATAGTGGCGGTGGCCAACGCCACGGTGAACTGCTTCCCGATGGTCCACATCGCCGGCTCCAGTACCCGCGCCATCGTCGACCTGCAACGCGGGGACTACGAAGAGCTCGACCAGCTGGCCATCGCCAGACCCCTCGCCAAGGCCAGCTATCGGGTCGACCGGGTGGAGGACATCGGGCGCGGCATCGCCAGGGCGTTCCGCACCGCGGTGTCCGGCCGCCCCGGCGGGGTGTACCTCGATATCCCCGGTGACGTGCTGGCTCAGACCATCGATGCGTCCGAAGGCGCGGCCACCCTGTGGAAGGTCACCGACCCCGCCCCCGCCCAATCTCCCTCGCACGAAGCGGTTTTGCGGGCGCTGGAACTGCTCGGCGGTGCACAGCGGCCGTTGATCGTGCTCGGTAAGGGCGCCGCCTACGCCCGGGCCGACAAACAGATCCGGTCGTTCGTCGAAAAGACCGGTGTTCCGTTCCTGCCGATGTCGATGGCCAAGGGGGTGATCCCCGATGACCACGAATTGTCGGCGGGCGCCGCCCGGTCGCTGGCGATGGCCCGGGCCGACGTGGTGCTGCTGGTCGGGGCGCGACTGAACTGGCTGCTGCAGCACGGCGAGGCGCCGCACTGGGCCGACGGCGTCACGTTCATCCAGATCGACATCGACCCAACGGAATTCGACAGCAACCAGCAGACCGTCCCGCTGGCCGGTGACATCACGTCGGTGATCACCGCGCTCGACGCCGGGCTGCAGCGCCACCCAGTGCTGTGCCCCGCCGACTGGCGAGTCGAACTGGCGCAGCGGCGAGAACGCAACGCCGCCAGCATGTCTCGGCGGCTCGCCGACGACCCGCAGCCGATGCGGTTCTACAACGCGCTGCGCCCGATCCGCGACTTCATCCGCGACCACCCCGAGGTGTACCTGGTCAACGAAGGCGCCAACGCGCTGGACGTCACTCGCAACGTCGTCGACATGCGAGTGCCGCGGCATCGGCTGGACTCCGGCACCTGGGGTGTGATGGGGATCGGGATGGGTTACGCGATCGCCGCGGCGGTCGAGACCGGCCAGCCCGTCATCGCCATCGAAGGCGACAGCGCATTCGGATTCAGCGGGATGGAGATCGAAACCATCTGCCGCTACCGCCTTCCCATCACCGTGGTCATCCTCAACAACGGCGGCGTCTACCGCGGCGACGGTGTCGACCCACACGGCACCGACCCGGAGCCCACGGTGCTGGCACCACGCGCCCACCACGAACGGCTGATCGAGGCGTTCGGCGGGACCGGATACCACGTGACCTCCCCTACCGAACTGACCAGTGCGCTGGCGGCGGCGGTCGCCTCGCGGTGGCCCACCCTCATCGACTGTGAACTGGATCCGTCCGCGGGCACCGAGAGCGGCCACCTGACCAATCTCAACCCGCGCAGCGCATTGCAGCCGAGCCAGGCCTGAGCGAAGGGACGACTGATGACCGTCATGACGTTGGGCGACATGGTCGCACACCATGCCGCGACGGCCCCGGAGGCGGTCGCACTGTTCGCCACCGCCGAAAGCCGTTCGCTCAGTTACGGATTGCTGGCCGACCTGATCGAACAGGCAGCGACCGAATTGGCGGCCACCGGGCTCTGCGCCGGTGACGTCGTCGGGCTGCGCGGCGCCAACACCGTCGCCTACGTCGTGGGGCTGCTCGGTGCCGCCCGGGTGGGGCTGGTGGTGGCTCCGCTCGATCCGGCGCTGCCCGCCACCGAGCAGCAGGATCGTATGGCGCGGCTGGGCGCGCGAGCGCTGCTGACTGACGAGCCCGCCGCAGAGTTGGCGGGCGCTCCTGAGATCACCCTGGGCATCGACGGGTCGCGGTGCACGGTCAGCGGCAGCCCTGCCGAGGGTGGTGACCCGGCCTCGATCGGGCTGACTCCCGACGACGCGATGGTGATGTTCACCTCCGGCACAACCGGCAAGCCGAAGATGGTGCCGTGGACCCACACCGGGTTGGCGGCGGCGATGAACAATGTGGTGTCCGCGTACGGGCTGCGGGCCGACGATGCCACCGTCGCGGTGATGCCGATGTTCCACGGTCACGGCTTGGTGGCGGGGTTGCTGGCAACACTGGCCAGCGCCGGAACACTGGGATTGCCTGAGAAGGCCCGCTTTTCGCCGCATACGTTCTTCGACGAACTGGCCGCGGTGCGCGCCACCTGGGTCACCGCCGTGCCGACGATCTACCAGGTGCTGCTGGATGTCGCCCCGGACGGGGCCGCGGCGGCTGCCGGCTTGCGGTTCCTGCGCAGCTGCAGCGCGCCGCTGCCGCCCGCCGTGGCAGAACGTCTGGAGGCGGCGTTCGACGCGCCTGTGCTGCCGGCGTACGGGATGACCGAGGCCACCCACCAGGCCTGCGCAGCGTCCGCCACCGCCGACGCCGAAACCCGGCTGCTGAGCGTCGGCACACCCGTCGGCGCCGAACTGCGCATCGCCGACACCGGTGAGGTCTGGCTTCGGGGCCCGGCGGTGGCGCGCGGCTACCTCAACGACCCGGCGGCGACGTCGGCCACCTTCACCGACGGCTGGCTGCGTACCGGTGACCTGGGTTCGGTGAATGAGGCTGGGGTGCTGACACTTCGGGGACGGATCAAGAACATCATCAACCGGGGTGGGGAGAAGATCTCACCGGAGCGGGTCGAGGACGCGCTGCTGGCTCATCCCGACGTGGTGCAGGCGGCGGTGTTTCCGGTGCCGGACGACAAATACGGCGAACAGGTGGCGGCCGCGGTGGTGCTACGATCCGGCGCGACTCTCGACCAGGCGGCGTTGCAGGCGTTCTGTGCGCCTCGACTGGCGAAATTCGAGATACCCGAACATATTTCAGCGGTGGCTGAGCTCCCGTCGACCGCCAAGGGATCGGTCGACCGCAATCGGCTCGCAGCGCTGTTCGCTTAACTCAGACCGCGACGTCCAAACGGGCCATCCCGCGCAGCGTAACGTGCGGCTTGTAGGTCGGCTCGGCCGCCAGCCGTGCATCCGGGAACCGCTTGGTCACCGCGGACAGCGCCACGGCCGCCTCCATCCGGGCCAGCGGCGCGCCGAGGCAGAAGTGCGGCCCGTGGCCGAACGCCAGATGACGGATCGGGCTGCGGGTCGGGTCGAACTCGTCGGGCCGGTCATTGGCTGCCGGATCTCGGTGCGCCGCACCGAGTAACGGCATGATGATGTCCCCCTTGGGGATCGAGATCTCGCCGATCTCCATGTCGGCCCCGGCAACCCGGCTGACCAACTGCACCGGCGGGTCGTAGCGCAAGGTCTCTTCGACGATCGCGGGGGCGCGGTCGGGGTCGGCAGCCAACGCCGCCCAGTACTCGCGGTGTCGCAGCATCGCGAGGATGGCGTTGGCGATCAGGTTGACCGTCGTCTCGTGGCCCGCGATCAACAGCAGGTTGCAGGTCGCGACGATCTCTTCTTCGGTGAGTTGATCCCCGGACTCTTCGACGGCGATCAGTCCGGACATCAGGTCCTCACCCGGCGCGGCACGGCGGCGCTCCAGCAGCTCGCGCAGGTAGCCGCGCAGCCACATGCCGGCCTGCAGCCGCTCTTCGAGACCCTGCGTTTCGCCGGTGAACGTGACGAAGGGGTCCAGCCCCTGCGCCAGAAGTGTTGAGGCCGAGCTGAATTGCGGCTCATCTTCGATGGGCACGCCGAGCAGCCGACAGATCACCGCCACCGGCAGCGGATGCGCGAGTTGCTCGATAGCGTCGAATTCGGTTGTCTCCGCGGCCTTGTCGAGCAGGCCATCGACCAAAGCGGTGATCTCGGGCTCCAGCGCCTTGACCACCTTTGGCGAGAACGCCTTGCTGACCAATTTGCGCAGCCGGGTGTGGTCGGGCGGGTCGAGAAACAGGAAGCCGGGCGTTCCGAACGGTCGCGGCTGCTCGCCGGCGGCGATGGCGCGCTGCGCGGCGGTGGACTTCAACCGGTCACTGCACGAATCGGGGTGGCGCAGCACCGCGTCACAGTCGGCGAAGCGGGACAGCACGTGCAGCGTGGACTCGGCGATCTGCATCGGCCCGCCCTCGCGGATCTGCCGGTAGACCGGATACGGGTCGGCCCGGGTGGCGGGGTCGAGCAGCTTCAGCAGCAGTTCTTGCGGCTCGGCGGGAGCACTCATCTACTCATTGTGCACGCTATTGTGCACGCGTCGAATGCCCGTAGTAGTTGCCGAGAACATGCTCGCGCAGCTCATCGAAGTCCCCCGCCCCGATCGAAGCGCGGATCTGGTCGACCAGCCGGATGACGAACCGCTCGTTGTGGATCGTGCACAGCGTGGCCGACAGAATTTCCTTGGCTTTGAACAGGTGGTGCAGGTAGGCGCGGGTGTAGTGGGCGCAGGTGTAGCAGTCGCAGTCGGCGTCGATCGGGGTGAAGTCCCGGCGGTAGCGCGCTCCGGTGATGTTGAATCGGCCCGTCGGCGAGTAGACGGCGGCGTTGCGGGCCACCCGCGACGGCGACACACAGTCGAAGGTGTCGGCACCGGCAGCCACCGCGGCGAACAGGTCGTCGGGCTCACTGATGCCGAGCAGATGGCGCGGTTTGTCGGCGGGCAGCTCGTCGACGCACCAGCCGACGATCGTGGCCAGGTTCTGTTTCTCCAGCGCCCCGCCGATGCCATAGCCGTCGAAGCCGCGCCCGTCGGCGTCGACGATGCCCGCCAGATCCCGGGACGCTTGGCGGCGCAGATCTTCGTACTGCGCACCCTGCACCACGCCGAACAGCGCCTGACTCGGCCGCTCCGGGCGGGCGGCGGTCAACCTGCGGTGCTCGGCCAGGCAGCGCACCGCCCAGGCCTGGGTTCGCGCCACCGACTCCTCTTGGTAGCCACGGGTATTGACCAACGTCGTCAGTTCGTCGAAGGCGAAGATGATGTCGGCGCCGATCTTGTGCTGAATCTGCATCGACACCTCGGGGGTGAACCGGTGCGTCGAGCCGTCGAGATGCGAGATGAACGTGACCCCGTCGTCGTCGACATGAGCCAGGCGCTGCTTGCCTTCGGCGATGACGTCGTCGGCCTGCACCCGGTTGGCGTCCATCGACAGCACCTTGCGGAACCCGGCCCCCAGCGACAGCACCTGAAAACCGCCGCTGTCGGTGAACGTCGGGCCCGGCCAGTTCATGAAGGCACCCAGGCCGCCGGCTTCGTCGACGATGTCGGGGCCGGGTTGCAGATAGAGGTGGTAGGCGTTGGCCAGTACCGCCTGGGCGCCCAGCTCGCGCATCGTCTCGGGCAGCACCGCCTTGACCGAAGCCTTGGTACCGACCGCGACGAACGCGGGGGTGTGGATGTCGCCGTGCGGGGTGTGGATGGTTCCGGTGCGGCCACGACGCCCGGGCAGCTCGGCGTCGACGGTGAAGAACGGCACGTGGGTATCTAACCAGCGCGGGGCCTCACCCGAGGAACCGCACGATGTGTCCGGCGAGCTCTTCGCCGGCGTCCTCCTGGATGAAGTGTCCGGCGCCGTGAACGGTCGGATGCTCACGGCCCTGCGCGCTCGGCATCTGCTGGAAGATCGGCGCCATCGCGCCGGTGATCGGGTCACCGTCGCTGAACGCGACCAACATCGGGGTGGAACTGGCGGTCAGGGTCGCCCACGCCCGCCGGTTGGCCTCGGCGGCCGGGTCGTCCGGCGTGGTCGGCACCAACCCGGGCATGGCCCGCGGACCTGCGCAGAACGTGTCGTCGGGGAACGGCGCGTCGTAGGCCCGGCGCACGTCGTCCGACATCGGCCGCAGACAGCCCGACTCGACGAACCGACCCACGTCGATGCTCGGAGACTCCTGGATCGCCCGGCGGAACTGCCACCACACCTCGGGCATGTTGAAGTCACCGGTCGGCAGGCCGGTGTTGGCCACGACGATGTGGGCGAAGCGGTCCGGGTTCTCGGCGGCCAGGCGCAGCCCGATCAGGCCGCCCCAGTCCTGCCCGAAAAGGGCGACTCGGCGTAGATCAAGGACGTCGAACGCCAATGCCCGCATCCATTCGACATGCCGGGCGTAGGTGTGGTCTTCGCGGCGGGTGGGCTTGTCGGAGCGGCCGAACCCGACCAGGTCCGGGCAGATGACCCGATGTCCCGCCGCGGTGAGGACCGGAATCATCTTGCGGTACAGAAACGACCAGGTTGGTTCGCCATGAAGCAGCAACACCGGATCGGCGTGCGCAGGTCCCGCCTCGATCCATGCCACCCGGAGTCGGCCGCCCTCGTCGTCGTCGAGCTCGGAATAGCGTGGCGAGTAAGGGAAATCGGGTAGGTCGGCGAATCGGTCATCCGGTGTGCGCAACGTCTGCATGCTGGTGAAGATACCGACTTTGCCTGTGCGGGCTGGCATTTGCTCGACACCGGACCACGATTTGCGCCAACGTCACTGGCGGGCAACTTTTTTGTTCATTTCTGCCACCACCGAAACGGGGCGCACCATACTTCACTCGATGGTCCGTCAACGGCGACGGATCACCCTGACATGAGGAGAAATCGGTGAAACGTGGGTTTGTGGTGACCGTTGCCGGTGCCGCCGTCTTGGTGGCCGGATTGTCCGGTTGTTCCAAGGACGAAAAGAAGACCGAGTCGACGACGAGCGCGGCAGCGACAACCTCCGCAGCGGCGACGACGGGCGCGGCGGCCTCCCCCACCGCGGCCGCCAGCGGCGGCAGCACCAAGGTGACGATCGACGGTCAGCCGCAGGACGTTCAGGGTCAGGTCGTCTGCGCGACCGCAGGCGGCAACGTCAACATCGCGATCGGTGAGGCCACCACCGGTATCGCCGCGGTCCTGTCCGAGGACGCCTCGACGGTGCAGTCCGTCGGCCTCGGCAACGTCAACGGTGTCACGCTCGGCTATACCGCGGGTGTACCCGGCGGCGCGAATGCCACCGCCTCCAAGGACGGCAACACCTACAAGATCAGCGGCACTGCGACGGGCGTCGACATGGCCAACCCGATGCAGCCGGTCACCAAGCCCTTCGAGCTCGTGGTCACCTGCCCGTAGGGCAACCCGAAACGAAGCGGCGGCGCCCTGAGGGGTCGCCGCCGCTTTCGTTGCCCTAGACCCCGACCGCCTTTTCGAGGGCGGCCAGCGAGTCCTCCAAGTGGGTGAGCAACCGCTGCAGATGCGGAATGCTGCGACGGCACCCCACCAGACCGAAGTCCAGGTTGTCGGCGTTGTTCGACATCGTGATGTTGAGCGCCTGGCCGTCCAGCGCGATCGACAGCGGATAGTTGCCGTCCAGGCGGGCGCCGTGCCAGTACAGCGGCTCACGCGCGCCGGGCACGTTGGAGATCACGATGTTGAACGGCGGCGCCGCCGCGGCGGCCAGCGCGGGCAGCAAGGTCAACGCCAGCGGCGCCATGTTGAACGCCGACAGCGCCAGCTGCTGGAACTTCGGCAGCTGCAGGAACACCTCCTTGTTGCCGCTGATCGAGGCGTGGATCGCGTCGAGGCGCTTGGCCGGGTCGCTGAGGTCGGTGGCCAGGTTGCACAGGATGGCACCGACCTGGTTACCGCCGCTGGACTGGTCGTCCTCCTCGCGCAGGTTGACCGGCACCATCGCGATCAGCGGCCGGTCGGGCAGCCCGTCCTGCTCGATCAGGTACGCCCGCAGCGCGCCGGCACACATCGCCAGGATGACGTCGTTGACGGTGACGCCTGCGGCGTCCTTGATCGCGATGATGCGTTTGAGCGGCCAGGACTGCGCAGCAACGCGGCGCCCTCCGCTGATCGGGACGTTGAACATCGTTTTGGGCGCTTCGAACGGCAGGGTCAGCTGCTGCTCCAGCAGGGCGGCCCGGGCCAGGGTCAGCGCCGAGGGAGCCAGGCCGGCCAACGACCCGACCGCCTGCGTCAGGCCACTGAGCGGGGATGACCGCTTCTTCTGCTTATTGCCTGCGCGGGGCCCGATGGTCCACGGCGCCCGAATCTCGGTGTCCTGCGGATCGGACGACATTGTGCGCCGGGTCAGCTTCATCGCCGAGACGCCGTCGAGCAGCGAGTGATGGATCTTGGTGTAGACGGCGACACGCCCGTCGTTGAGACCTTCCACCAGATGCGTTTCCCACAGCGGCCGGTGCCGATCCAGCAGGTTGCCGTGCAGACGTGAGGTGAGTTCGAGCAGTTCGCGAACGCGCCCCGGCGAGGGCAGTGCCGAGCGGCGCAGGTGATATTCGAGGTCGATGTCCTTATCGAACGACCACGTCAGATTGGCGATGCCGCCGAACAGCGCGCCAGGGTGCTTGCGGAACGTCGGCTGCACATCGGAGTAGGTCAGCAGGTCCTTGTAGATCTCGCCGAGGAATTCCGGGCCGAGGCCTTCGGGGGGCTCGAACAGTTGCAGACCGCCGACGTGCATGGGATGTTCCCGGGACTCGGCAAGCAAGAACATCGAATCGGTCGGTGAAATCAGCTCCATCGATGACCTCCGCGTCGAATTTTCTTCCG
>JAEZIA010000003.1 GCA_023416315.1 Actinomycetes bacterium | reverse complement strand
CGAGATCATCGCCTGCAACGGCAGCCCGATCGCCGCCGGATCGATATCGGTATAGAAGCCCCGGATCACGCCGATGTCCTGCAACCGGCGCACCCGCCCATGGCAGGTCGACGGCGCGATCCCGACGGCGTCGGCCAGCGCGCTGTTCGAGATGCGGGCATCGGCGTGCAGCGTCGCGAGAATGCGCCGGTCGACCTCGTCCAATTCGGCCCGAACATCCTTCGGCGCGGAGCCCGGACGGACCTCTGTTCTCGTCGATTCTTCGGACATCTGCCGATGCTATCGAATCTTCGCCAATCATATTGCAAAGGTTCCGAATGTTCTTCACAATTCTTCTAAGCCAATCCCCGATTGAGGAGTGATCATGCGCGTCGGCGTCCCGACCGAGATCAAGAACAACGAATACCGCGTCGCCATCACCCCGGCAGGCGTGTCCGAACTGGTCCGCCGCGGCCACGAGGTCCTGATCCAGGCCGGTGCCGGTGAGGGATCCGCGATCCACGACACCGATTTCAAGGCCGCCGGTGCGCAGATCGTGAACAGCTCCGATCAGGTGTGGGCCGAGGCCGACCTCCTGCTGAAGGTCAAAGAGCCCATCGAGGCGGAGTACTCGCGCATGCGCAAGGACCAGACCCTCTTCACCTACCTGCATCTGGCCGCGTCACGGCCGTGCACCGACGCGCTGCTGGAGTCGGGCACCACGTCGATCGCCTACGAGACGGTGCAGACCGCTGATGGCGCCCTGCCGCTGCTCGCGCCGATGAGCGAGGTGGCCGGCCGGCTGGCCGCACAGGTCGGCGCCTACCACTTGATGCGCACCCAGGGCGGTCGCGGCGTGCTGATGGGCGGTGTTCCCGGCGTCGCTCCGGCCAAGGTCGTGGTGATCGGCGGTGGAATGGCCGGTGACAACGCCGCCGCCGTCGCCTGGGGCATGGGCGCGCACGTCACCGTGTTCGACCTCAACATCAACATCCTGCGCAAGATCGACGCCGAGTACGGTGGCGCCATCGAGACCCGGTACTCCTCGCGCCTGGATCTGGAGGACGCCGTCAAGCAGGCGGACCTGGTGATCGGCGCGGTGCTGGTGCCGGGCGCGAAGGCCCCCAAGCTGGTCACCAATGCGACTGTGGCACAGATGAAGCCGGGCGCGGTGCTGGTCGACATCGCTATCGACCAGGGCGGCTGCTTCGAGGACTCCAAGCCCACGACGCACGACGACCCGACCTTCACCGTGCACGACGCGGTTTTCTACTGCGTGGCCAACATGCCGGGCGCGGTGCCGCGGACCTCGACCTACGCACTGACCAACGCGACCATGCCTTACGTGATCAAGCTGGCCGACAAGGGCTGGCAGGACGCCTGCAAGTCCGACCCCGCACTCGCCAAGGGCCTCTCGACCCACCACGGGCATCTGCTCAACCACGAGGTCGCCCACGACCTCGACCTGCCGTTCACCGACCCCGCCGGCCTGTTGGCCTGAAAACCGTTGTGAGCGAACCGCTCACCTGCACAGCGAACCGGGACTGCTATCGAAGCGTCCCGGTTCGTTGGTCTTACATCCCCGCCGGCGGATGACCGAGGCAAATCAGCGCGCCCAAGGGATCTTTGATCGCTGCCAAGGTTCCATACGGCGTCGCCTCGATGGGCATCAGTAGCTGCCCATCGAGTGACTCGGCCTGCTTCACGGTGGCGGCCACATCGTCGACGGTGATGTAGACCTGCCAAAACGACGGCACCTCCGCGGGCATCAGTGTGGCCGCGTCCATGATTCCCGAATACGCGCTCTCCCCGGCGAAGACCCGGCTATAGCGGTCCGGGCCTACGGCATCCGGGTCACCGCCGGTGCCGATCTCCTCGATCGGCGCCCCGAGCACCTGGCGATAGAACGCCAGTGACGCCTCGTAGTCCTTGCTCTGACATTCGAACCAGTACGGCGTGCCATGCTCACCCCATTCGGTGAACCCGGGATGCGTTCCGGGCTGCCAGAACCCGATGACGGCACCGGCCGGGTCGGTGACCACCATCATCGAGCCCAGATCGCCTACCGGCATCGGTGGCACCATCACGGTCGCTCCCGCGGCCTCGGCCGCCGCGATGGTGGCGGCCCCGTCGGCGGTGTGCAGGTACACCGACCAGATGTTCGCCGCTTCGGCCCCAGGCATCTGCGGGACCAGCCCGGCGACCCGCTTGCCGTTACGGGTGAAGTTCTGGTAGCCGCCGAACTCCGGATGCGCGGGCGCTTCGAGCTCCCAGCCGAAGATCTGTTGATAGAACTCCGCCGCACGCGCGGGATCACTGCTCATCAAATCGAACCAGATGGGGGCCCCGACGGGGGCGGCGTAGTCAACCACGATGATTCCTTTCGGCCTTCGGTAAGGGTCGATCCTCAGTACTGACACCGGGCCGGAGGAAAAATCATCGCGGACTCGTCACCTCCGGCAACACCGACGTCGCCACCTCGGCGACGAGCTGTCGAAGCGGCTCGGCCCCCGCGTCGTCGGAGCGGGTGCGGGTCATGATCGCCAGCAGGATGCGTTCGCCGTTGGGTCCGAACGCGATCCCGACGTCATTGGTGCTGGCGTAGTCACCGGAGCCGGTCTTGTCGGCGGTGGTCCACCCCGGCGGCAAGCCGCCTCGCATGCTCGACGTGGTGTTGGCGCGCATCCAATCCACCAGCTGGGTGCGGTGCGCCGCGTCGAGGACATCACCGGTGAGCACCCGTACGAAGCCGCCACCGAGCGCCCGCGGCGTGCTGGTGTCACGCGGATCGCCCGGCAGCGCCGAGTTCAGCTCGGTTTCCCATCGATCCAGGCGGGTCCGGTCGTCGCCGATCGACCGGGCGAACGCGGTGATCGCCTGCGGCCCACCGATTGTCCGCAGCAGCAGGTTGGCCGCGGTGTTGTCGCTGACTTGGACGGCAGCCGCACATAGGTCGGACAGGGTCATCTGCCGACCGGCATTCGGGTCGGTGCGTGGGGAATTCGGCTTCAGCTCCGCGGGTTCCACCAACACCGTATCGGTCAACCGCAACTCCCCCGCCTGGTCCTTTTGCAGCACCCGGGCGGCGAGGTACGCCTTGAATGTCGAGCACATCGCGAATGGGTCACCGTCGCGGTAGCCGACCTCCGTCTGCGAATCGAGGTTCTGCGCATACAGCCCCACGACGGCGTTGTGTCGTTGTTCCAGGGCGGCGAGGCGCTGCTCGATCGGCGGCCGCGGCTCAGCCGGGTCGCTGACCGTCGGATCCGCCCGCGAGGTGGTCTGGTTGCCGCAGGCCGCGAGCACGCTCATCGCCGCACCGGCGAGCAGGAGTCGGCGTCGGGACAGGTTCATCGGACCTCCTCGGCCAGTGCGGCGACGATGTCAGCGGCCTTACCCGCCTTGGCCTTTCGCCAGGAGGTGCCCGCCCACAGGTTGGTGCCGTGCGGGTCACCGGCGGCGACGGCGGCCCGGCGCAACGGCCCGGTCATCTGATTGACTTCCGGATAGCCCAGTGGCGCGACATCGTCATAGCGCTCGGTGAACCGGTTGGCCAGGCCGCGCGCATAGCGGCCCGAAAACGCCCTCGTGACAACGGTGGTATCGAAGTTCGGATCGCTAAGCGCGCCACGGTAGGCGGCGTTGGTTCCGGCCTCGTCGGCCAGCAGGAATGCCGTACCGGCCTGCGCCACCACCGCCCCGGCGTCCAGCGCCCGCCGCACAGCGGCCGCGTCGGACAGGCCGCCTGCCGCGATCACCGGGAGGTCATGGGCGGCGAGGATGGCGGCCAGCAGTGCATCCAGCGGATCCTCACCGGGTGCGGCAACGGGATCGAACGTCCCGCGGTGCCCGCCCGCCTCGGGACCCTGCACCACCAGAGCGTCGGCGCCGGCGGCGACCGCCACCGCTGCCTCGTCCACGTTGGTCACGGTCACCGCGGTCAGCACACCACGATCACGCAGCCCGGCAAGGACTTCCGGAGCGGGGCAACCGAACGTGAACGATGCCACCTCCGGCGCGGTGTCGGCGACCACGTCGAGCTTGGCAGCCCAGGCGTCGTCGTCGGCGTGCGGTTCGGGGATCTCGGCGCCGTAGTGGGCGGCCAATGGAGACAGCAGGTCGCGGTAGCGCCGCAACCCGTCCGGTGTTGCCGCCGACGGTTGCGGAACGAACAGATTCACGCCGATCGGCGCCGAGGTCAGAGCCCGCGCGCCCGCGATGACGTCGGCAAACGTGTCGGCCGTCAGATAGCCGGCTGCCACGAATCCCAGGCCACCGGCGTTTGAGACCGCGGCCGCCAGCGCGGGCGTACTTGGACCGCCTGCCATTGGTGCACCGAGAATGGGTACCGCCAAATCCTGCAGGCTGATCCTCACGATTAGCTCCTGATCGTCCGGAGTTGCTGTGGCAGTGACCGTTTGGACTTGTGCGGGCCGAGCACGGCCGCACCGAAGGGCTTGGACAGCACCTGGCGGGCGATCGCGTTGACCTCATCGAGGGTGACGGCTTCGATCCGCTCCAAGGTGCTGGAGACGCTGCGGTATTCGCCGTAGTTCAGCTCGCTGCGGCCCAGGCGATGCATCCGCGATGCCGAATCCTCCAGGCCGAGCACCAGCCCGCCACGGATCGACCCCTTGGCGATCCGGCACTCCGCCTCGGTGATGCCGTCACGGGCGACGCCTTCGAGAACTTCGGTGGTCAACCGCACCACCTCGTCGAAGCGCTCGGGTAGGCACGCCGCATACACCGACAATGCCCCCGCATCGGAAAAGGTGTCAACCGCCGAGAACACCGAGTAGGCCAAGCCGCGGTTTTCCCGAATCTGCTGAAATAACCGCGAACTCAGCCCGCCGCCCAACGCGGTGTTGAGCACCGACAGCGCCCAGCGATGCGGCCAGTGCCGGCCGGGCACCCGCACCCCCAGCGACAGGTGGGTCTGCTCGGCGTCGCGGCTGATGAGCGCCAACGTGGGCGCCCCGGTCAGCCGACCGGTGCCTTTGCGCGGCGCCTGCGGCTTACGGCCCTTGACCAGGTGCGCGCGGAAATGCTTGCGCACCAGGCGAACCACCTCATCATGGTCGACATTGCCGGCCACAGCGACGACCATCCGCTCGGGGGTGTAACGGCGGACGTGGAAGGAATGCAGTTGCGACCGGGTCATCCCGGAGACCGAGTCGACGCTGCCGATCACCGGGCGCCCGACGGGATGGTCACCGAACATGGCGGTCAGGAAGACGTCGCCGAGCGCGTCCTCGGGATCGTCGTCGCGCATGGCGATCTCTTCGAGCACGACGTCGCGCTCCAGTTCGACGTCGTCAGACGCGCACACCCCGTTGAGCACCACGTCGGCGACCAGATCGACGGCCAGTTCCAGGTCGTCGTCGAGGACGTGGGCGTAGTAGCAGGTGTGTTCCTTGGCGGTGAACGCGTTCAGTTCGCCGCCGACGGCGTCGACGGACTGCGCGATCTCCACGGCCGTCCGGGTCGGCGTCGCCTTGAACAGCAGGTGCTCCAGGAAGTGCGCGGCGCCTGCGACGGTCGGCCCTTCATCGCGGGAACCGACGTTGACCCAGACACCCACCGAGGCCGACCGCACCGACGGCACGTGCTCGGTGACGACCCTCAGGCCGCCGGGAAGTACGGTGCGCCGCACCGCAACCGGCGCCTCATCGAGACGCCGGCCGCGGCGAAGCGCGCCTATGTTGCTAGCTGCTGGCGGTCGCGGCATCGGCATCGACCGGGGCCGGCGCACCTTCCTCAGCGGCTGACCCTTCTTCGTCGACCAGAACCAGCGAGATCTTGCCGCGGTTGTCGATGTCGGCGATCTCCACACGGAGCTTGTCGCCGACCTTGACGACATCCTCGACCTTGTTGATCCGCTTGCCGCGGCCCAGCTTCGAGATGTGCACCAGGCCGTCGCGGCCGGGCAGCAGCGAGACGAACGCCCCGAAGTCGGTGGTCTTGACCACGGTTCCGAGGAACCGTTCACCGGTCTTGGGCAGCTGCGGGTTGGCGATCGCGTTGATCCGGTCGATGGCCGCCTGCGCCGACGGGCCGTCGGTGGCGCCCACGAACACCGTGCCGTCGTCCTCGATCGAGATCGAAGCGCCGGTCTCTTCGGTGATCGCGTTGATCATCTTGCCCTTGGGGCCGATGATCTCGCCGATCTTGTCCACCGGCACCTTGATCGCGGTGACGCGCGGTGCGTAGGGGCTCATCTCGTCGGGCGCGTCGATGGCCTCGGCCATCACCTCGAGGATGGTCAGCCGCGCGTCCTTGGCCTGCGACAGCGCGCCGGCCAGCACCTGCGACGGGATGCCGTCGAGCTTGGTGTCCAACTGCAGGGCGGTGACGAAATCCTTGGTGCCCGCGCACTTGAAGTCCATGTCGCCGAAGGCATCCTCGGCGCCGAGGATGTCGGTCAGCGTGACGAAGCGGCGCTCCGTCTTGCCATCGACCTCGACGTCGTCGGATACCAGGCCCATCGCGATGCCGGCAACCGGAGCCTTCAGCGGCACACCGGCGTTCAGCAGCGACAGGGTCGAGGCGCACACCGAGCCCATTGACGTGGAGCCGTTGGAGCCCAACGCTTCCGACACCTGACGGATGGCGTACGGGAATTCCTCGACACTGGGCAGCACCGGCACCAGTGCGCGCTCGGCGAGCGCGCCGTGGCCGATCTCGCGACGCTTCGGGGAGCCGACGCGGCCGGTCTCACCGGTCGAATACGGCGGGAAGTTGTAGTGGTGCATGTAGCGCTTGGAGGTTTCCGGCCCCAGCGAGTCGATCTGCTGGGCCATCTTGACCATGTCGAGGGTGGTGATACCCATGATCTGGGTCTCGCCGCGCTCGAACAGCGCGCTGCCGTGCGCCCGCGGGATGACCGCGACCTCGGCGGACAGGGCGCGGATGTCGGTGACACCGCGACCGTCGATGCGGAAGTGGTCGGTCAGGATGCGCTGGCGGACAAGCTTTTTGGTCAGCGATCGGTAAGCCGCGCCGAGCTCTTTCTCGCGTCCGGCGTACTGCTCGCCCAGCCGCTCGAGCACCTCACCCTTGATCTCGTTGGTGCGGTCGTCGCGCTCCTGCTTGCCGGCGATGGTCAGCGCCTCGGCCAGTGCCTCGGTCGCCACGTGTGCCACAGCGGCGTAGGCGTCCTCGGCGTAGTCGGGGAACACCGGGTAATCCGCGGTCTCCTTGGCGGCACGGGAGGCCAGTTCACTCTGCGCGGCGCACAGGGTGGCGATGAAGGGCTTGGCAGCCTCCAGGCCTTCTGCGACGACGCTTTCGGTCGGCGCACCGGCGCCACCGGCGATCAGCTCGATGACGTTCTCGGTGGCTTCGGCCTCGACCATCATGATCGCGACATCACCATCAGCGACCACACGGCCGGCGACGACCATGTCGAACACCGCGCGCTCGAGCTGCTCAACGGTCGGGAACGCCACCCACTGGCCGTCGATCAGGGCGACGCGCACGCCGCCGACCGGGCCGGAGAACGGCAGACCGGAAATCTGGGTGGACGCCGAGGCCGCGTTGATCGCCAGCACGTCGTAGAGATCCTTGGGATCCAGGCTCAGGACGGTGACGACGACCTGGATCTCGTTACGCAGACCGTCGACGAACGACGGGCGCAGCGGCCGGTCAATGAGCCGGCAGGTCAGGATCGCGTCGGTGGAGGGCCGGCCCTCGCGGCGGAAGAACGAGCCGGGGATTCGCCCGGCGGCGTACATCCGCTCCTCGACGTCGATGGTCAGGGGGAAGAAGTCGAAATGCTCCTTGGGGGCCTTGCTGGCGGTGGTCGCCGACAGGAGCATGGTCTCGTCGTCGAGGTAGGCGACGACGGCGCCGGCGGCCTGCTGAGCCAGCCGGCCGGTCTCGAAACGTACGGTGCGGGTGCCGAAGCTCCCGTTGTCAATGACGGCGGTCGACTCGAAGACGCCTTCGTCGATTTCAGCTACAGACATGGATGCCCGTTCAGCCTTTCTGGGTTCACTGTTGCGCTGTTTCGCGTCGTCACAGGTGAATCCAGTCGGCTACGGCCGTCGATCGAAGCGGCCGGGCGCTCCCCAAATTGGGGCCCGGCAGCCACTACCGAAGACCGCCCGATCAGGGAAGCTTCGCTATGACACGCAGGAACGGGACACGCGGATGTGCATGCACCGCACCCGTTGTTCAAGCCGGAAAACGGCTCGTAACGCCCTTATGTTACACGGCGGGTCGTGCGCTCAGCGGCGCAGACCGAGCCGTTCGATGAGCGAGCGGTAGCGCGCGACATCGAGGTCGGCGACGTACTTCAGCAGCCGGCGACGGCGGCCGACCAGCAGCAGCAGCCCGCGCCGCGAGTGGTGGTCGTGCTTGTGCTGCTTGAGGTGCTCGGTGAGGTCGGCGATGCGCTTGGTCA
>JAEZIA010000485.1 GCA_023416315.1 Actinomycetes bacterium | reverse complement strand
CTATGGCTGCTGCGCAACGGTATTGGGCCCGAGCGGGTGACCTGGATCGCCCCGCGTGACTCGTGGCTGCTCGACCGCGCCAATATCCAGCCGGGCCCGGAGTTCGCCGACCGGGTCAAGGCGGCGTTCGCAGCCCGCCTGCAGGCCATCGCCGGCGCGGAATCCGTCGACGATCTGTTCGTCCGGCTCGAAGAGGCCGGGTCGCTACTGCGCCTGCATTCCGATGTAGAGCCGACGATGTACCGGTGCGCGACGATCACCCAGGCCGAAGCCGCCCAACTCCGCCGCATCACCGACGTGGTGCGGATGGGCCGGGTGTGCGAGATCGGTACCGGCGGTGCACTGCTGGATACCGGTGAGCTCGCCGTCGGGCCGTCGACATTGTGGGTCGACTGCGCCGCCGAGGGTTTGGGTTCGGAGCCACCAAGCCCGATCTTCACGTCAGACACGGTGACTCCGCAGTGCGTGCGGGCATGCCAGCAGGTCTTCAGCGCCGCGTTCGTCGCCCACGCCGAGGTCACCTACGACGACGACGCGACCAAGAATGCGGTCTGTGAACCGATCCATCTGCCCAGCACCCCGCTTGACTGGCTGACCATGAGCGTGATCGAACACCGCAACCAGATCACCTGGTTCGCCGACCCGGATCTCATGGAATGGCTGGACTCCGCGCGGCTCAACGCAATCCGCGCCATGACCGCGCCGGTGATGGGTCGCCCTCGCATCCGCCAGCGGGTGTTCAATGCCATCGCAAGCGAACTGCAGGCGGCCAACGACAAGCTCGTCGCCCTGCTCGCGGCCGAGCCTCAGGCGGCGGCCGGTTCCGCACCGTAGGGCTCCTCGCCCGCAGGCCCGAATTTGGCACCAGCCCTTGCCAGTCGGCGTCCGAACAGCCTCTGCAACGGGGTCGCGACGAACGTGGTGATGATCGTCATGAGGGCCAGGATCGTGTACAGCTTGCCGGAGATGAGCCCGGCTTCCAGGCCGATGTTGAGCAGAATCAGCTCCATCAACCCGCGTGCGTTGGCCAGTGCCCCCATCGATCCGGCTTCGTACCAACTCATGCCCTGCCAGCGGGCGGCCAGTCCGATGGCGCCGAACTTCGCCGCGAAGGACACGATGAGCACGATGCCCGCCATCAGCAGCGTCGAGGAGTCGAAGATCAGGGTGAGCTGGGTGTTGAGCCCGGAGTAGATGAAGAACGCAGGCAGCAGCAGGTAGGCCACCAGCGGTTCGAACCGGTCCCGGATCGCGTCGAGCAGCGCACCGCGCGGCATCACCGCGCCCGCGACGAAAGCCCCGAAGACCGAATAGATTCCGACCATGTCGGTGAACCAGCTCGCCGTGAGCACTACGAGAAGGACGACGCTGATGTGCGCGATCGGCAGGCCGCCGGTCCGCTCGACCTCGGTGCGCGGCGGTGCCCAGGTCGCCAGCCTGCGCAGCAGCGGGCGGCCGACGTAGATCATGAACACCAGATAGGCCAGTCCCCCACCGACGGCCAGCACGGCGCCGGAGAGCCGGCCCTTCGACGTCGCCACCACCGTCGCCAGCAGAATCCACGAGCAGGCATCGTCGATCGCGGCGCACGACAGCGACATGGTGCCCAACCGGGTCTTGAGCAGGCCGGAGTCGTAGACGATCCACGCCAGCATCGGGAAGGCGGTGATCGCCACCGCCGCGGCGACGAAAAGGGCGCCCTGCCAGGGCACCACCTTGTCGGTGAAGTAGCCGCCGAGTCCGACCATCGACCAGCCCAGCACGCCGCCAAGCGCCAATGGCACGCCGATACCGGCGGCTGAGGTGACCCCCGCCTGCCGGACGTGCGATCCGAGGATGTCCAGCTGAAACGATGCCCCCACCAGAAACATGTAGAGCACCAGCCCGAGTTGGCCGACGACGTAGATGACCGTGAGGTTGGGATGCACGATCGTCTCGGCACCGACGGCAAGCTTTGTGGGGAAAAGCCAGTGCTGTGCGGCCGGCCAGATCCAGCCCAACACCGATGGCCCGAGCAGGAATCCGGCCACCATGATTGCGACGACCTGCACCTGAGCCAGCCTGCGAAACAGCGGCCAGAGCAGGCGGTACGTCAGGAGGATGACGGCGATCTGGAGAAAAAAGTGGTAGGCGATCGACAGTAGCGGCGGCACGGGCGGTCAGTTCCTATCCGACCAGCGGAACACATACAGGCACGCGATCAGACCGCCGATACTCCACGCGGCCAGCACCAAGAAGATGCGTCCGTGTTCCCAGCTGCCTGCGGGTTCGATCACGACCATCTCCGCGGGCAGCAGCACCGAGCGGAATCCCTGCGCCATCCATTTGACCGGAAAGACCGATCCGATGATCAGCATCCACGTCGGCAACGCCATCAGTGGCACGTAGGTGCCCGAGACGAATTGCAGGCTGACGGCAGGACCGTTGGTCATCACTGCGGCGGAGACGGCATTGCTGGCGAAGTTGCTCACGAAGATACCCAGCAGAGAGCAGCTGACGATGCCCAAGACGAACACCCAGGTCAGGGTGAACCAGGCGGCGGGACTGGACGGCAGCTCCAGCTGAAAGGCGAAGACCCCCAACGCCAGCAGGACGACCGCCTCCGCCAGGCTGGCGATGGCGACGAGCATGATCTTGCCGATGAAGTACGACGCGGCAGTCGCCGGGGTGCCCCGCAGCCGGCGCAGCGCGCCGGTTTCCCGGTCGGCCGCGATGCCGATACCGAGGTTGACGAACGACGTGGAGAGGATGCCGTAGGCCAGCATGCTGGCCGCGATCACCGCACCGGTACTGGTCTGCGTGCCGGGAATTTTGTCGGAGAAGATGGAACCCAGCAGCACGCAGATGATCGCGGGCATCGAGAACGTCAGCACCACTTGTTCGGGGCGTCGGTAGAACATCTTGAGCTCAGGAACGATGCGCGACAGCCCGATTCGCACCGCCGACGGTAGGCCGGCGTGCCGGTCGGTGCGATGACCGGCGCGTGCGGCGGCGTTCGGCACGGATCCGACGGTCATCCCGCTATCCCGATCAATCGCAGATAGGCGTCTTCGAGACTTGGGCGGGTGACGGTGAGCTGAGCCAGTTCGGCACCGCCTGCTGATCGCTGCCGGATGAGCTCGGTCGGGCGGTCGGTGTGTTCCACGCGGAGTTCGCCGTCTTCGATCCATTGCACCGTCGCGGCCCCGTCCACGTGTGCGGTCAACCGCGCCGGGGAGTCGAGGGCGGCCACCCGGCCGCCGACCACGACTGCGACCCGGTCCGCCAGCGCGGCGGCCTCCTCCAGGTAGTGGGTCGTGAGCAGGATGGTGGTGCCGTCCTGGGCCAGCAACCTGATCAGATCCCAGAATTGGCGTCGCGCTTCGGGATCGAACCCGGTGGTCGGCTCGTCGAGGAAGAGCAGTTCGGGTTTGGCGATGATGCCCAGCGCGACATCGAGCCGGCGCCGCTGCCCGCCGGACAGTGTCCGGACCCGTGAGCCGGCGCTGGCCGTCAGATCGACGAGGTCGAGCAGATCCTCGGGCCTGCGAGCACGGGACTCCCCATAGCATTTCGCGAACATGCGCGCGGTTTCCAGCACCGTCAGCATGCCGAAGTCGCTGGTTTCTTGGAGCACGATGCCGATCCGGGCACGCCAATCCCGGCCCGCGGTCCCGGGGTCTTCGCCCAAGACGGTCACCTGTCCGGCGTCGCGTTTGCGGTGGCCTTCGAGGATCTCGATGGTCGTCGACTTGCCCGCCCCGTTGGGTCCGAGGATCGCGAACACCTCGCCGTATCCGACGTCGAGATCCAGGTCCCGCACCGCCTGAATGCGCCGGTACGCCTTGGACAGTCCGCGGACCTGCACGGCCGTCACGAGAGTGTTTCTCCTGCTTCGGGTTCGGCCTCCAGCTGGGCGAGCAGCTCCTGCAGGTCGGCTTCGGACAGCTCGGCCATCAGCCGGTCCAGGTCGTCGACCTCAGCGGGTTCGGCGCTGTCACCGGCGGCCGCCGGCGCCTCGCCATGGATGGTGTGCAGCTCAGCGAGCACCCGCTGGGCCAATGAGTTCACACTGACGCCGCGCAGGATCTCCAGCACCGGCAGATCGATCGAGAACGCCATGTTGATCCGCACGCGGAACTCCATGGCCATCATCGAATCCAGCCCGATGTCGTCCAGCACATCGTCGGGCTCGAAATCGTCGACCGCACAGTCGAAGACCGATGCGACGATCTGTCGCAGATGACCGGCGACGACGGCCGTCCGGTCCGCTTCGGGAGTGGCCGCGAGTTCCATCAGCACCGAGCTGTCGGCGTCGCCGTCGGCGGCAGCGGTGTCGGCCGTGCCGAGGTCGGCGAACATCATCGGTAGCCGGCCGCCGAGCCCGGAGCGTCGTGCTCGTGGCCAGTCGGCGTTGATCGCGACGACGTTGGCCGGTTGTTGGTTGACGAGCCGATCGAGGATCAGCGCGCCGGCCGCCGGGGTGATGAGCTCGATACCGCGTTGGGCGTAAAGCTTTTCCAGGCCCAGCTCCTCGACCATGCCCACCGACCAGGGACCCCAGCCGATGGTGAGCGCCGGGAGCCCGAGCGCCCGGCGATAGTGCGCGAACGCGTCGAGGAATGCGTTGGCGGCCGCGTAATTGCCCTGCCCCGGTGCGGCGATCGTCGAGCCGGCGGACCCGAACATCACGAAGTAGTCGAGCTCGTGGTCGATCAGCGCGTCGTGCAGCACGCGGGTACCGGTCACCTTGGGTGCCAGCACCGCGGCGAAATCGGCCTCATTGGCGTTCACCAGCAGTTGGTCATTGACCGATCCTGCGGCGTGGAACACGCCCCGTATCGGTCGGCCACCGGTGCGGTAGTGGTCGCGCAGCCATGACGCCACCTGATCGCGGTCCGCGACATCCACGCTGGCCGTGCTGATCTGGACACCGCGACGTTCGATGGCACCGATCGCCGAGACGGTGGCGACGTGCGGATGGTCTTCGGGCAGATCGGCCCAGCAGTCTCGGCTCGGGATGGCGCTGCGGCTCAACAGCACGATATGCCGGGCTCCGCGCTCGGCGAGATAGCTCGCGATCACACGACCGAGCGCGCCCGCCCCACCGGTGACGACATAGGTCGCGTCGGGGGTGAGTTTGGTCGGGAACGGTCTGGTCAGCCCGTCGCAGTGGCGCAGCCGAGGCACGTAGGTGTGCTGACCGCGGATGGCGACCTGATCCTCGGAGTCGTCGCCGAGCAGGTGTTCACACACCCGGGTAACCGTGTCGGCTTGGTCGTCGTTGCGATCGATGTCGATCAGGCTGCCCCAGTGTTCGGGCAGCTCCTGGTGGCCGATGACCCGGCCGAGCCCCCACACGGCGGCCTGGTTGAGGCCGTGCAGCCGAGTTCCCGGCGCGGGCTGCGCGTTGGCGGTAACCAGGTGCAGCCGAGTCGGACCGTCGTTGTGCGCCACCGCTTTCGCCAGCTGCAGGGCAGCGTACACACCGAGCCGATGTTGGTCCTCGCCGCTGGATGTTTCGGTGGTGTCCAGCGGCCAGCAGTTGACGATCCGATCGACGTCGTGCCCGGCAAGCTCGCCGGTGAACGTCTCTTCGGTGATGGTCTCGGTGCCATGGTGCAGTGTCCGGACCCGGTGCCCGCGCCGATGCAGTTCCTCGGCGATGCGCGCACCGAGTCCGGTGTCGTCGGCCAGCACCAGCCACGACTCAGGGCCGCTGGCCTCGTTGTTCGGCGCGTTGTCGGCGCCGCACCACTGGATCTCGAGGAGCCCCTTGTCGATATGGTCGGCCGACATCCGCGAGGACGCGCCCAGCGATTGCACGGTGAAGCCGGTGATCACGGCCAGCGGTGTGCCGGTCGAGTTGGTGATCGTGAGGTCGCTTTCGACGAGTTCCCGGCTCACCGACGCCACGCGGGCATGGACTCGCATGTCCGGCTCGGGTGGGCCGTAGATCGCGCAGTGTCGGATGCGGCTGGGCAGGAACGGGTCGTCGTTGGATTCCTGGCCAAGAAACGGTGCGCCGAACAGGGTTTGGAAGGCGGCGTCGATGAGAGCCGGATGAAACCGGAAGGCCGCAAGGTCGTCGGCGATCGCCTCGGGGACGGTGATGTCGGCGACGGCCCA
>JAEZIA010000484.1 GCA_023416315.1 Actinomycetes bacterium | reverse complement strand
GAGAGGATCTGGTCGGCGTTGGTGCGGGCATCGGCCAGCAGCTTGTCGGCCTCGGCCTTGGCGGTGCCGGTCAACCGGTCCGCGGTGTCCTGGGCCAGCGCCAGCACGCGGGCGGCCTTGATGGCCTGCTCCTCGCTGGCGGCCGGGCTCGGCGCGGGCGCCGGGGCGGCCTGCGGCGCCGGAGTGGGCTCGGGCTCCGGCTCGGGCTGGTAGACCGGGATGGCCGCAGTGGGCTGCGGCACCGCGCCACCGGAACGGGCGGAAGCCAGCTCCTGGTCGAGCTCGGCGACCCGCTGGCGCAGATCGGAGTTCTCCTCGATGAGCCGGGTCAGCTCGTTCTCCACCAGGTCGAGGAAGGCATCGACCTCATCCTCGTTGTAGCCACGCTTGCCGATGGGCGGCTTGCTGAACGCCACATTGTGCACGTCGGCCGGTGTAAGTGGCATCATCTGCCCCCTCGGGTCTGAACGGTTTAACCGGTGCAAAGTGTAGAACGTGTCTCACGTTCATCGGTCCGTACTGTAACTGGCGTCCATCCTGTCACACCAGAACCGCCGGTCGCCTCGGAGCCCCATAATTAAGAGCTAATTTCAGTTTTTTGGGACCCTTGACCGGCGTGGCGCGTTGCCATTCACCGCCGATACCCCTAGCGTACGACCCCCTTGCGGGCGCGGCGAAAATGTCAGACGGCAGCGCCGAACGCCAGCTGCATTCCGATGAAGGCCACCAGCAGCAACACCATGATCGAGAGGTCGAATCGGACCGCCCCGATGGTCAGCTGCGGGATAAGGCGACGTAGCAGCTTCACCGGCGGGTCGGTGACCGTCATGATCAGCTCGAGGATCACCACGGTGAATCCCCGCGGGTGCCAGTCCCGGCTGAACGACCGGATGAACTCGACGACGACCCGGGCGATGAGCAGCAGCCAGAACACGAACAGCGCGAAGCCCAGGATTTCGAAGAACAGCGACAACTAGAGCCGGTCCTTAATCAACAGCGGATGTGACATTGCCGACATCGCTGGTTGGAGACCAGCGCGACGCAGTCAGCCTACCTAAGTCCCCTGACGTCCTTCGACGACCGGGACCCAGTCCACTCACTGGTAGCTGTAGAAACCCGCCTCGGCGATGCGGCGGCGCTCCTCGGCGGTGACGTCGACGTCGGCCGGCGACAGCAGGAACACCTTCGTTGCCACCTTGTCGAACGACCCGCGCAGGGCGAAGGCCAGGCCGGCGGCGAAGTCGACCAGCCGCTTGGCGTCGGCGTTGTCCATCGAGACCAGGTCCATGATCACCGGCTGGCCGTCGCGGAAGCGCTCCCCGATGGTGCGGGCCTCGCTGTAGTCCTTCGGGCGCAGCGTGGTGATCTTCGACAGCGGGCTGCCGGCCTCGAACAACTCGGCCATCCGGCGCGGGTCCATCGCCAGGGCGCCGCGGGTCGAGCCGCGCAGCGAGCCGAACCGCGAGGCGCGCGGCATGTCGTGCGGGTGGTCGAACTCGCGCGGCCGGAACCGCGGCTCGTCGCCGTACGGGGCCCGGAAGCCACCGGTCGGCGCATAGTCGGCCTCGCGCGGGTCCCGGGGATCCTCGTACTCACGCCCCATCCGCGGATCGCGGTCGTCATAGCGACCCGGACGCTCATACTCGTCGTCGGCGAAGCGCTCCCGGCGGGCGTAGCCCCGGTGAGCGCCGCGGTCATCGTCGTCGTAGTACTCGTCGTCGTAGTCGTCCATCGGGGCCATACCAAAGTAGGCCTTGACCTTGTGGAGAGTGCTCATCGCTGGACCCTTCTGAAAGCGTGAAGTTCGGTGTCTGTGATGAAGATGTGACTGGAGTGACTACTCAGGGAGACGTTAGAGGACGTTGTCCCATAAGCGCGGTTCCGACACGCACACACGTCGAACCGTGTCGCACCGCGGCTTCGAGGTCCCCGGACATCCCCGCCGACAACGCTGTCGCGTCCGGGTGATCGCGCAGGACCCGCCGGTGTTCGGCGGCCAGGGCCGCGAACGAGGTATCCGGATCCGCGCCCAGCGGCGGGATCGCCATCAGCCCGGCCAACCGCAACCCGGCGGCCTCGGCGATCTGCGCGCACAACGCGTCGACAGCGGCGGGGTCACCGATGTCCACCCCGCCGCGGGCGGTGTCCCCGTCCAGGCTGATCTGGACGAACACGTTGATCGGTGTGGTGCGAATCCCCTCGTCGATGGCCAGTGCGGCGCCCCGATCCAGCGCGGCCGCCACCTTCGCGGTGCTCACCGAATGGACCGTATCCGCCCATGCCGCAATGGCTTTCGCCTTGTTGCGCTGAATCTGTCCGACCATGTGCCAGCGGACGTCGTCGGCACCGGTGGCGTCGGTGAACTCGACGATCTTGGCCGAGGCCTCCTGCTCGCGGGATTCGCCGAACGCCCGGCACCCCAGCCGCCACAGGATCGCGACGTCGGTGGCCGGGAAGAACTTCGTGATGGGCAGCAGCTCGATGTCGGCGACATCGCGGCCGGCCTCCCGGGCGGCGGCGGACAGGCGGTCGGCCAGCGCGGCCAGCGCGTCGGCGAGCTCACGTTCCCGGTTCGTTGCGTCCGTCATTCCATCCACACCAGACAAGCCAGCCGACCGGTCGGGGCGTCGCGGCGGTGGCTGAATAATTTCTTGTCGGCCACCGTGCAACGCGGGTCGACGTCGATGGCCGTCACGCCGGCATCGGTCAATTGCCTCGCGATCCCGGCCCGCAGGTCCAGCCCCGGGGTCCCTTTCGCGGTCCGGGTTCGGCTGCCGGGTAACCGCGCTTCGACGTCGGCGGCCATCTGCGCGGGCACCTCATAGTTGGCGCCGCTGACGGCCGGGCCCAACAGCACCGAGATGTCCGGGGTGTGGGCGCCGTTGGCCAGCATGGTCTCCAACGCGCGCAGCACCACGCCGTCGGCGGCCCCCACCCGTCCGGCGTGCACGGCGGCCACCACCCCGGCGCGGGCGTCGGACATCAACACCGGCACGCAGTCGGCGGTCACCACTGCCAGCGCCAGCCGCGGTGTGGTGGTCACCAGCGCGTCGGTGTCGTCGACGGCGCCGGCGCGGGGTCCGTCGACGAACGCGACGTGATCGCTGTGGGTCTGGTTCATCCACACCACATGGTCGGGGGCCAGCCCGATCGTGGCGGCCAGCCGTTTCCGGTTGGCGGCGACGGCCTCGGGGGCGTCGCCGACGTGATCACCGAGATTGAAGGAGTCGAAAGGTGGCGCCGAGACACCACCGGCGCGGGTGGTGGTCACGCGACGGATAACTGTCACGAACCCAGTATCCCGGCGGTGCGGAAGCGTCAGTGCCGCATGAACGGCGGCACGTCGACATCGTCGTCGGAGATACCGTCGTCGCCACCGCCGATGCTGACCGTCGCGCCGTTGGTGTGTACCGGCGGCACGCTGGCGGCGTCGATCGGGTCGAACAGCGACGAGCTGAGCTTGCCTGCCGCGCCGGGCGCGATGGGCTGGGCGCCGGTGGCCGCCCCCGCCGCGCCGACGACGGGCTTGCGGCTCGGCCCGGCCGAGTCGAACCCGGCAGCGATGACCGTCACCCGCACCTCGTCGCCGAGAGAGTCGTCGATCACGGTGCCGAAGATGATGTTGGCGTCCTGGTGCGCGGCGTCCTGGACCAGCGAGGCGGCCTCGTTGATCTCGAACAGGCCCAGGTCGCTGCCGCCGGCCACCGACAGCAGCACGCCTTGGGCGCCTTCCATCGACGCTTCCAGCAGCGGGGAGTTGATCGCGATCTCGGCGGCCTTGAGCGCACGGCCGTCACCGCGCGCCGAGCCGATGCCCATCAACGCGGTACCCGCCCCGCTCATGACGCCCTTGACGTCGGCGAAGTCGACGTTGATCAGACCCGGGGTGGTGATCAGGTCGGTGATGCCCTGCACACCGTTGAGCAGCACCTCGTCGGCGCTGCGGAAGGCGTCCATCAGCGAGACCTGGGCATCGCCCATCTGCAGCAGCCGGTCGTTGGGGATGACGATCAGGGTGTCGCAGCTCTCCCGCAGCGCCTGAATACCGGCCTCGGCCTGGTTGGAGCGGCGCTTGCCCTCGAACGAGAACGGCCGGGTGACCACACCGACGGTCAACGCACCCAGCTTGCGGGCGATGTTCGCCACGACGGGTGCACCGCCGGTGCCGGTGCCGCCGCCTTCACCGGCGGTGACGAACACCATGTCGGCGCCGCGCAGCAGCTCCTCGATCTCGTCCTTGGCGTCCTCGGCAGCCTTGCGGCCGACCTCGGGATCGGCGCCTGCACCGAGACCACGGGTGGAGTCGCGGCCGACGTCGAGCTTGACGTCGGCGTCGCTCATCAACAACGCCTGCGCGTCGGTGTTGATCGCGATGAACTCCACGCCCTTGAGTCCCTGCTCGATCATGCGGTTCACGGCGTTGACGCCGCCGCCGCCGATGCCAACGACCTTGATGACGGCGAGGTAGTTATGCGGGGGGGTCATCGTCTGTCTTCCTCCCTGATGGGCTCGGGTCTGCGGCCTCCTGGCAAACCCTCAACCTCAACCAGAGGCTTAGAGTTATGTCAAGTAGTGCCGCGCAACCAGAACGGTATGGCCGGTCCGGGCTGTTTTGGGGAGGCGCGCCGCGTGTCGCGGGCGAATTTCTGCCACAACCTCGGCTCGCCGGCCGAGGCCGGCTCACTTCACCGTCGGCAGGTCCGGGCTGGAGACGTCGTAGACCTTGCCGGGCTGGGTCAGCAGCGCGGCAAGCTTTTCGGCCTTCTCGTCGGTGCGGTCGGTGGTCCCCCACACCACGGTGCGGCCATCGGTCAGCGTCAGGGTCACCGACGCCACCGACGGCGCGGCCACCCGGCTGACCTGAGCCACCACCTCCGGCCGCAACGCCGTCATCACCTCCAGCGCGGCCCGCGTCGGCGGGTCGCTCGGGCCGGGGTTGTCGACGTCGATGTACGGCAGCCCAGGTGGTGGCGGCGCGGTCGCGAAGTCCACGCCGTCGCGGTCGAACAGATGTGGGCCGTCGGGATAGTCCTTGACCACGATCGGGATCCGCTCGACGATCGTGATCCGCAGCGTCGACGGATACTCCCGCTGCACCCGCGCGCTGGCCACCCGGCGGATCTCGGCCACCCGGTCGGCCACCTGATCGGTATTGACCTGCAGCAGCGGCGTGCCCAGCCTCACCTTCGCGGCGTCGACCACCTCCTCGCGGGGCACCGCACCGATCCCGGTGATCACCAGCGAGCGGGCCGACATGACCGGCGTGAAATAGAGGATCAGGCCGAGCCCGACGCTGACGATCGTCAGCACGATCAGCCAGATGAACAGCTTCAGGCCGCGAACAGCCCTGGTGCCCACCGGTTTCGGGCTCTCCTCCAGCTGACCGCGGACGCGGCGCTTGGCTTCCCGGCGGGCCTGCTCGATCGCGGTCGCGCGGGCCTGCGCGGCCCGGCGCTCGGCGCGCTCGCGGCGCTCCCGGCGGCGGGGGCCTTCGGGGTCCTCGGCGGGCTCGGGATCGACGTCGGGTTCGTCTTCCCCCGCGGTTTCGGGGACGTCTGTCGGTTTGGGCAGGATGGGCGGCGCCTCGGCGGGCGCGGCTGGACCGCCGGCGTCCTCCTCCGGATCCTCACTCACCACGACCGATTCGCCTTGGCCTGCAACGCGGTCAGAATCTCCTGGCCGAGCATCGTGACGTCGCCGGCACCCATCGTGACCACGACATCGCCGGGCCGGGCCGCCGCCGCGACCTGGGCGGCCACCGCCGAGAAGTCGGCGACGTAGTGCACCGGCACGCTCACGTGCTGGGCCACGGTGGCCCCGCTGATCCCGGCGATCGGCTGCTCGCGTGCGGCGTAGACGTCGAGCACGAACGCCTCGTCGGCGATATCCAGCGCGGCGCCGAACTCCTGGGCGAAAGTCTTTGTGCGGGAATATAAGTGCGGCTGGAACACCACGATGCTGCGGGCGCCGGTGATCGTGGGATGTCCGGTGCGGTCCTGCTGGGCGATCGCCCGCAGCGCGGTCAGCGCGGCCCGGACCTCGGTGGGGTGATGGGCATAGTCGTCGAAGACCCGCACTCCGTCGGCGGTCCCGACCAGTTCGAACCGCCGGCGCACCCCCTCGAAGCCGGCTAGCCCGTCGAGTACCTCGTCGATCGGGGCGCCCGCCTCGGTGGCGGCCAGCAGCGCGGCCAGTGCGTTGAGCGCCATGTGCCGCCCGGGCACCGCCAGTCGCATCACCCGCTGGTGCGGCTCGCCCGCCAACGCAATCGTGGCGACCGCGCCGGTACCGTGCTGCTCCCAGGCCACCAGCGCACCGGCCAGCCCGTCACTCGGGCCGTCGCCGTAGCGCAGCACCCGAACCCCAAGGGCCGCACTGCGTTCGGCCAGCGCCGCCGCGCCGGGGTCGTCGGCGCACACCACCAGCGCACCGCCGGGCGCCAGCCGATCGACGAACGCGTCGAACACCGCGCTGTAGGCCTCGGCGCTGCCGAAGAAGTCGAGGTGGTCGGCCTCGATGTTGGTCACGACCGCGACATCGGGGGTGTATTCCAGCAGCGAGCCGTCGCTCTCGTCGGCCTCGGCGACGAAACAGTCGCCACTTCCGTTGTGCGCGTTGGTGCCTGCTTCACCCAGGTCGCCGCCGACGGCGAACGACGGGTCCAGCCCGGCATGCTGCAGCGCGACGATCAGCATCGAGGTCGTCGTGGTCTTGCCGTGCGTGCCGGTGACCATCAGCGTGCGGTAGCCCGCCATCAACTTGGCCAGCACCACCGGGCGCAGGATCACCGGGATCGCACGTCTACGTGCCTCGACCAGTTCGGGGTTGGTCTTCGGGATCGCGGCGTGGGTGGTGATCACCGCGGTCGGGCCGCCGGGCAGCAGATCGAGATTCGCCGCATCGTGGCCGATGCTGATCACCGCGCCGCGGGCGCGCAAAGCCACCACCCCGCGGGATTCCTTGGCATCGGATCCCGACACCTGGCCGCCGCGGTCCAGCAGGATCCTGGCGATACCGGACATCCCGGCGCCGCCGATGCCGACCATGTGCACCCGCTGCAGTTCCGGCGGCAGCGCCCTGGGGTCGGTGGCGGCGCTCATCGTCGGGCCTTCCCGGTACGGGCGACCTCGAGGGCCACCTCGGCCACGCGCTGCGCGGCGTCGCGGTGCCCGACCATGGCCGCCGCGGCCGTCATCGCCTGCAGTCGCGGCGCGTCGGTCAGCAAGCCCGCCACCTCCCCCGCGACGTAGGCCGGGGTGAGTGCAGCGTCCTCGATCAGCAGCCCGCCGCCCGGGTTGACCACCGGCAGCGCGTTGAGCCGCTGCTCGCCGTTGCCGATCGGCAGCGGCACGTAGACCGCGGGCAGACCGACGGCGGACACCTCGGCGACCGTCATCGCCCCCGACCGGCAGATCGCCAGGTCGGCGGCGGCGTAGGCCAGGTCCATCCGGTCCAGATAGGGCACGGCGACGTACGGCGGGTCGCCGGGCTGCGGGGTGCGCAGGTCGAGGGTGTTTTTCGGGCCGTGGGCGTGCAGCACCGAGATCCCGGCAGCGGCCAGGTCGGCCGCCGCAGCCGAGACCGCGCGGTTGATCGACGCCGCGCCCTGCGAGCCGCCGAACACCAGCAGCACCGTGGCGTCCTCGGCGAAGCCGAAGTGTGCGCGGGCCTCGGCGCGCAGCGCGAGGCGATCCAGCGAGGTGATCGACGCGCGCATCGGCATGCCCACGACCTCGGCGTCGCGCAGCCCGGAGCCGGGCACCGCGGCCAGCACCGTGCGGGCGCGGCGGGCGCCCAGCTTGTTGGCGATCCCGGCCCGCGCGTTGGCCTCGTGCACGACGACCGGAACCCGGCGACCCGCCGCCAGATACGCGGGGACGGCCACGTAACCGCCGAAGCCGATGACCACGTCGGCAGCGACGTCGTCGAGCACCGCACGGGCCTCGGCGACCGCCCGGCGGACCCGCAGCGGCAGCCGCATCAGGTCGCCGTTGAGTTTGCGCGGCAGCGGTACCGGGGTGACGAGCTGCAGGTCATAGCCGCGGTCCGGGACCAACCTGGTCTCCAGGCCGCGCGGAGTGCCCAGCGCGGTGATCCGGACGTCAGGGTCCAGCGCTCTCAGCGCGTCGGCCACCGCCATCGCCGGTTCGACGTGCCCGGCGGTGCCCCCACCGGCAAGAACGACCGACATCGAGACACTCACCCGTAACGCTGACCTTCCAATGTGCGGGACCGCCGTGCGCGACTGCTTCCCTGATTCGGCTGCTGCGCGCTGTTACGCGGAGCGTCACCATGATGCCCTGCGCGTCGGGTCGGTCGCTGAGCCGTCCGGGTTTTCGCCGGTGCGCCGGCCCGGTCTCGGGGGGCCTGGGGTTTGCGGGCCGGCTTCTTGGTGGCCTTCTTCTCCGGCCGCGCGGCTTTGGCCGGCTTGGCGGCCTTGGCGGTGCCCGGCTTGGAGCGCAGCCGGTCGCGCAGCGCCTCCACCCGCGACGGCACGTACGGCTCGGGCAGCGGCAACCGCAGCACCCGGTTCATCCGGTCCTCGCGACCGGCCCGCAGCGCGGCCACCGCATCGGGTTCGTGCCTGGCCGCGTTGGCCATCAGCCCGATCATGAACAGCGTTGTCGCCGTGGATGTTCCACCGGCTGAGATCAGCGGCAGCTGAATGCCGGTGACGGGCAGCAGGCCGATGACGTAGCCGACATTGATGAAGACCTGGCCGATCACCCACATGGTGGCCGTCGCGGTCAGCAGCCGCAGGAACGGGTCGGCCGAGCGGCGCGAGATCCGCATGCCGGTGTAGGCGAACAACCCGAACAGGGCCAGCAGACCGAACGCGCCGACAAAGCCGAGCTCCTCGCCGATGATCGCGAAGATGAAGTCGTTGTGGGCGTTGGGCAGGTAGTTCCATTTCGCGGTGCCCTGGCCGAGGCCGTCGCCGAACACGCCGCCGTTGGCCAGGGCGAACTTGGCCTGTTTGGCCTGATATCCGGAGCCCTGGGTGTCGGCGGTGGGATCCAGCCAGGACCGGACCCGGTCGGAGCGGTAACCCTCGGAGACCGCGAGCACCGCGGCGGCGGCGACCGCTGCTGCCACCGAGGTGACGAACACCTTCAGCGGCAGGCCGGCGTACCAGAGCAGGGCCAGCAGGATGATGCCCAGGGACACGGTCTGCCCGAGGTCGGGCTGGGCGACGATCAGCGCGAGCGCGATGACGGCCGCCGGGATCAGCGGGATCAGCAGTTCCCGCAGCGACGCCCGCTCCATGCGCCGGGTCGCCAGCAGGTGCGAACCCCAGATCGCGAACGCGATCTTGGTCAGCTCGGAGGGCTGCATCGACAGGCCGGCGATGATGAACCAGCCGCGAGACCCGTTGGATTCGTGGCCGATGCCGGGGATCAGCACCAGCACCAGCAGCACGATCGTGAACGCGAACGCCGAGAAGGCGGTGCGGCGCAGGAATTTCACCGGCAGCCGCAGGGCGACCCAGCAGGCGAACAGGCCGAGCGCGGTCCACATGACCTGGCGGGCGAAGATCGCCCAGGGTGAACCGTCCTCGTCGTAGGAGTGCACGCCCGACGCGGAGAGCACCATCGTCAGGCCGAGGGTGACCAGCAGCGCGGCCACCGCGATGATCAGGTGGAACGATGTCATCGGCCGGCCAAGCCAGGCGCCGAACCGGCGGTGCACTTCGAACCGGTGCGTGGCGGGCGCGTCGGTGGTGGCCACCGGCGCGGTGGTCGGCTCGGCGTCGGTGCCGGTGTCGGCGTCGGTGCCGTCGATGTCCGTGGTGTCGTCTGCCGGGCCGCGCCGGCGCAGCCGGGACAGGATCGTGGCCATGGTGACTACCGGGCCGCGGCGCGTACGGCGGCGGCGAACGCGTCACCGCGGTCGGCGTAGCCGGCGAACTGGTCGAACGAGGCGCCGGCGGGCGCCAGCAGCACCGTGTCGCCGGGGCGGGCCAGGCCCGCGGCCGCGGCGACGACCTCGCCCATCACCCGGGCACTCAGGCCCGGCGCGGAGCCGTCGACCACTCGAGTCTCATGAGTAACACCTGACTCATTGGTCCCATGCACCACAGCATCCTCCCGCGTCACCACCTCGATGACGGGGACATCGGGCGCGTGTCGCGATAACG
>JAEZIA010000482.1 GCA_023416315.1 Actinomycetes bacterium | reverse complement strand
ACCACGGTCCGATCGACGTTGGGCGCCGGCATCAAGGCCAAGCTGGCCGGCGAGCTGACCCGGATCCATTCGATGATCAACCACGTACCGGGCACCTATGTCAACGTCGTCTTTCATGAGCTGGCCGTCGACGATGTGTACACCGACGGCCAACCGGCGCAACCACTTCTGATCAACGGGTGGGTCCGCACCGGGCATCCCGAAGCGCAGAGCAGTCAACTGGTGGCCGAGATCGCCGCCGCGGCGACCAGGGTCACCGGCATTCCCGCCAAGCGAGTGCTGGTCGTGATCCAGAACAGCCCGGCGCATTTCGCGATTGAGGGTGGCCGGGTCCTTCCCGCTCCCGGCGAAGAAGAAGCGTGGTTGCGCGCACAGAAAGAAGGCGATTGACATGACGATTTCCACAACGCAGATCGACACTTTCGCGACGGCGGCTGCGGCCTACGGTGACGTGATCACCGACCCGGGGCTGCTCACCGAACGCGGGCGCGACTACTGGGGTGTTGGCGGGGTGGCGGGTCTGCTACTGCGGCCGCACAGCCGTGACGACATCGCACCGATCGTTCGACTGGCCGCCCAGCACGATGTCGCGATCGTGCCGCGCGGCGGAGCGTCGAACTGCTCGGGCGGGATGATGCCCACCGCGGCGCGAGTTCTGCTCGACCTGTCCGGGCTCAACAAGATCCTCGACGTCGACGTCGAAAACCGCCGTGCCCGAGTCGAACCCGGGGTGATCAACTCCGATCTGCAAGCGGCGCTGGCGCCGCACGGCCTGTGCTTCTCACCCGATCCGGTCTCGGCGCATCTGGCCACGGTGGCAGGCAACATCATCGAGAACGCCGGCGGGCCGCACGCCCTGAAATACGGCGTCACCTACAACCACATCGTGAGCATCGACGTCGTCCTGCCGGATGGGTCGAGCGCCACTTTCAGCGCCGATGATGAAGGCCCTGACCTGCTCGGAGTGCTGATCGGATCGGAGGGAACCCTCGGCATCGTCACCGAGGCCACCGTCGCTCTGCGGCCCGTCGCCGAGGTCACCCACAGTCTCATGGGTGCGTTCGCCTCCGCCAGGGAAGCCGCCGACACGATCGCCGCGATCATCGCCACCGGTGTGGTGCCCGCCGCGGTGGAGTGGCTCGATCGAGCGGGTATCGCTGGGCTGCAACAGTTCTACGACACCGGCTACCCGTTGGACGCCGATTCCATCGTGCTGATCGACGTCGACGGGACGGCCGCGGAGGTGGCTCGCGACCAGGCGGTGGTGGAGCGGGTGCTGCGCGAGCGAGCCACCGAAGTGCGGATCGCCGAGGATGACAAGGACCGCGACGCCCTATGGTACGGCCGTCTCAACGCCCCCAATTCGGTGGTGCAAAGCGGCAAGGGATTCTTCATCGGTGACGTCACCGTCCCCCGCGATCGGATCCCCGAGATGCAGGAAGCGATCCAAGCCACCGCCGCACGCCATGCCGACGGTCTGCTGTTCATTGCGGTGTGCGGCCATGCCGGCGACGGTGACCTGCACCCCACGACGTTCTATGACAAGGACAATCCGCTGGCGCCGTCGGCGCTGGAGACCGCGAACAACGAAATCATCGAAGCGGCACTGGCGCTCGGCGGAACCATCACCGGTGAGCATGGCGTCGGCACCGAGAAGATTCAGTTCATGACAAAGCGGTTCACCCCGGTGGAGATCGCCGCGCAACGCGCGATCAAGAACGCCTTCGATCCGACCGGGGTGCTGAACCCGGGAATCATGTTGCCGGACAGATCAACTGATGAGCCCGACACCAGCGCGTTCGGGGCAGCGGTCCGTGCTGCGCTGACGGGTACATTGGTTCCTGACCCGGACGCCGCGCTCACCGCCGGGAACGACACCGGTATCACCGTCAATCTCGGTAACCTCAGCCTGGTGGTCGGAGCCGATGCCACGCTCGAGTCGGTCAACCGCTACCTCGACGAGCACGGCGTCAGCTGTGCAGCAATCCCCGCCACCGGCGTGGACCGCACCGTCGGCGAGGTGGTGGCCACCGCAACCGGGGCCGAGCGCGACCACATCAGGCACGCACTGCTCGGGGCCGACGTCACGGTAATCGACGGTCAGGCGCCTGCCCGCTTCGGTGCCGAAACGATGAAGGACGTCGCCGGCTACGACACCAAACGGCTCTACATCAGCGCGCACGGCGCCTTCGGCGCGCTGACGGCGCTCATCTTTAAAATATCGGTCACAACGTAGGGCCCCAACACGGGCTCACCCGGGCATGCGCCTCAACTCGCGCCGAGACGAGATCCCGAGCTTGGCAAAGATCCGGCCGAGGTGCCATTCGACCGTACGCGGGCTGAGGAACAAGTGGCTGGCGATCTCGGAGTTCGTATAGCCCTCTCGTGCCAACCGAGCGATGTAGCTCTCCTGCGTGGTCAGTGCCACGGCTGATCTCTCGCCCTGTTGTTTCGGAGTGGGCTCACCTGCGGCATCGAGTTCCCGGCGTGATCGCTCCGCGAAGCCGTCGGCGCCCATCTGCAGGAACAATTCGTGGGCGGTCCGCAGCTGCTGGCGGGCGTCGGTTCGGCGGTTCTGACGCCGCAACCACTCGCCGTAGACGAGGTGTGTGCGGGCGTAGTAGACGACGACGGGGCTGCGCTGCAGGTTCGCCAGGGCTACTTCGTATTCGGCTTCGGCGGTCGGACCATCCTCCATGAGGGCCCTGGATCGGGCTACGAGGCCCAGCGCGCTGTCAGATCCGCTGGCCGTCGCCCGCTCAGCGAGTTCGTCAAGCGCAGCTTCGGCCGGGCTACGATGGCCGCTCCTGATGGCTGCCTCGACCATCTCGACCAGGATGTAGCCGCGCAGTGCGATATCGTCGTACTCCAATGCCGAGCTACACGCGGCGAAGGCCTTGTCGTACTGGCGAAGTCCGGTGTGGAGGATCGCCGCTGCAAAGTATGCCTGGGCGATTGCGCTGCCCTCGCCGCGTTCGGTTGCCTCTTTGACCGTCGCTTGCACGATCTCTTCGCACAGCCGCTCCTGTCCGCGGTATGCGGCGAGATACGCATCGACCGAGCGGTGGGGCGGCGTGCCCGTCGCCTCGGCTATCGACCTGGACTGCTCGACCAGCGCAGCGGCCTGCTCGAAGTCGCCCGTGTTGACACACGCGCCCGCGTTGGTGGTCAGAACGTTGGGAAGGGCCGTCAATTCACCTGCCGCGGTGAGCAATTCAAGCTGGCGCCGACTCAAAGCGTTATAGGTGGCCTCGTCGAATCGTTCCAGCAGGACACGCAGGGCAATCAAATGCCATCGCGGATCGGCAGTGCCGGCCTTATCGTCGTCCAGGTACGCGGTGATGGCGCGTTTCAGCAGCGGGGCTGCGGCGACATATCCTTCGGTGAGTCTGACCACCGTCCCGTCCAGCAACAGGTCGACCGCTCTGGGCGGTCCTGGCAACGTGGGGGCGTTGCGCGCTGCCTCCGCAACGGCTACCGCGGTGGCGAACCGGCCGACGATCGCCGCCGCCATCAGAGCTTCGAGATAGGTCTCTCGCGCAAGCGCGGGATCCAGGTCGCGCAGTCGTTCGGCAGCCGCCAGCAGTAACGGGGGCGCATCGCTGCCACGGTTGGTGGCGAAGGCGATCTTGGCGCGCACCAGATCCGCTCGCACACCGAGTAATTCGTCATCAGCGCCGGCTACCGCCTCCAGCAATCGGGCTGCGGCCTCTGGGTCGCCCGCGTCCAGCTTGGCCAGAGCCGCTGCCAGCGCCCGCTCGGCACGACGGACAGGGTCCGGTGTGAGTTCAACGGCATACGCCAAAAATGCTGCCGCCGCGGCACTTCCACCACGGCGGCGGGCCCGCTCTGCTGATTGCACCAACTCCACGGCCACGCCTTCGCTGGGTGCCTCTGCGGCATGAGCGTGGTGCCAGGCGCGGTGCTCGTCCGCGAACCGACCCGAAATCACCTCGGCCAGTGCGGCGTGAGCCTGCCGTCGCTGCGATGGGACGGCGTCGCGGTATATCGCCGACCGCACCAGCGGATGTCGAAATCGAAGTCTGCTGTCAACGCTCACCAGGCCGCTCTGCTCCGCCGGGACACCGGCGTCCGCACCGATTCCGAGCCGCGCGGCGGCGGCCCACAACCAGGACGGTTCACCGGTGGGCTCGGCGGCCGCCAGGAGCAAGAGCATGCGGGTCTGTGACGGCAGTTCGCGCAACCGTTGGCCGTAGGTCTGTTCGATGCGCGTCGCCAGGGGCTTGGCCGCCGCGAGTCCGTACCCGCCGGCCAACTGTGCCCGTGGCAGCGCACGGTTCAATTCGAGCAGCGCCAGCGGATTTCCGTCCGCTTCGGCCACGATGTTGTCACGAACGATGTCATCGAGGTGGCCCGGCATCATCGATGAGAGCAGTGCCCGAGCATCGACGTCGGCGAGGCCGTCGAGGTGCAGTTGGGGAAGCGCGGCCAACTCCTGGTCGGCCTGCAGGTCGCGTGCGGCGAAGATCATCGCAACGGGGTCGGCGGAGAGTCGGCGCCCCGCGAACACGAGCGCTTGGAGTGAGGCGCGATCAACCCACTGCGCGTCGTCGATGAGGCAGATCGTGGGTCGCTCCGCCCCAGCGTCTGCGAGCAGCGACAGCACGGCCAGACTCACCAGTAGACGATCCGGCGCCGCGGCGTCACGAAGCCCGAGTGCTACCCCGAGCGCGTTCTTCTGCGGATCGGGCAACCGGTCGAGAGAACCCAGTAGGGGGGCACACAGTTGCTGAACGCCGGCGTAGGCGAGTTCCAACTCTGATTCGGCACCGCTGAGGGCGATCACGCGCAGGTCTGCGGCTCGGCCGCGGACGTCGCGCAGCAACGCGGTTTTGCCGATACCCGCCGCACCTCGAAGGACCAGAACTGCACTTCCGCCGCCGCGGACGCGGTCAATCAAGCCGGACAGCTTCTGCTGCTCGGCGCGCCGGCCCACAAGTGTGCCGCGTCCGACATCGCCGACCATGCGATGATCTTGACACGTCAATGAGCTGCCGGCGACCGAAGCTGGAATGTTGCTGTGAAGCCGCGGATCCGCGCGCACGGCCGTGCTCACGACGCTGTTGCAACGGACCGCCGGTGGGCACACCACCGAGACTGAGGCTGCACAGCTCAGGCCGCGTCGTTCGCATCATCGGGTGGCGGGTCGCCGTCGCTGCCCAATAGTCGCTCCGGATGGTGGTAGTCGTTGACGCCGCCGTGGAGCATGGGGAGCCCGGGTGGGGGGATCCATTGGGTGGTGCCGTCGGGGAGTATGCGGGTGGTCCAGCCGCCGGTTTCGACGAGTTGGTTGTCGGGTGGGCAGGCCAGGGTGAGGCCGTTGATGTCGGTGGTACCGCCGTCCTTCCAATCCTTGGCCGCGTGGTGCACCCCGCTGTGATAGCCGGGCGCATCACAACCCGGTCGGGTACAACCACGGTCCTTGGCGTGCAGGATGATTCGCTGATCGGCCGAGGCGATGCGTTTGGTCCGCCCCAACCACAACGCCCGACCATCTTGGCCGTCGAACAATGCGAGGTAGCAGTAGGCGTGGCTGGCCATCCGGATCAAATCCGGGATCGGCAACACGGTGCCGCCGGCGGTCACCGCCTGCCCGGCCTGGGCCTGTAGATCCTGGATGGTCGCGGTGGCGATCACCGTCACCGGTAAGCCGTTGTGCTGGCCGAACTTCGGATCGCCGAGCTGGCCGCGCACCAATGCCTTGAGCGCGTCGTGCTGACGCTGGGCGCAACTGCGGGCATCCCGGGCGGCCCCCTCATCGCTGGGTGTGGTGATGGGGGTGTCGTCGGCGGGGTGGCACATGCCGGGGGCGGCGAATTTCGCCAGCCACGCATCCAACTCCGAGCGGAGTTCGGGATCGGCGATCAACCGGCCCACGCTCATGCCGTCGATGCCTTGGCCGCCGCACCACACGAAGCCGCGGTTGCGGGCCCGATCCGCATCGGAGAACTTGCCGTCGGGGTTCAGATGCAAGGCGAGGCGGTGGGCGACGCGTTCCAGCTGATCCGGGCGCAGCACCGCCGCCTTGTCAGCCAACGTTTTTTCGGCTTTCACCGCCTCGGCCGGGGGCACGTGGTCGGGCAGGTCGCGGAAGAACCTCTGAACCACCCGCACATGCTCACGGTCCAACAGTCCGGCGTTCCACACCCGCGCCGTTTCCGGTAGCACCGGCTCCAGCGGCTCACCGGTCAACGTCAGCCGAGGCAACAGCTGTTCGGCATCCCGAATCCGCCGCTTGGCCTCACGCGGGCTGACCCGCAACACATCCGCCAACGCGATCCCCACCGGCGGACAGCCCTCGAACCGCTCCAACGACCCCACCCCGGACAGGGCAATCGCGGAAAGGCGACGCTGCTGAGTTTCGATCCATTCCAGCACCGCGAACCGCTCCGGCGCAGCGAGTGCGGCGAAGTCCAGGCCGGCCAGCGACTCGACCGCAGCGGTAAGCGCCTCGCGCCCCACATCAGTCGAACCCATGTTCGAAACACTACGCCGGCATACCGACAGAAATCACGTCGCGAACCGACCCTGTGGATGAACTCGCATTTGGGGATAAACTGCTGAGCCCCAGCCCAATTCAGGCCGAACGCACCTCGTCCAGGAACGCCCGAACGGTGTCCTCCGAAGCGGACGAAGGCAAACCGACCATCACCCGGTCGATGATCCCGTCGCAGCGCGTCTTCAACGCCGCCGCCAAACCGTCCACCGGCGCCACAACGGCGAACGTCTCGAGGATCTCGTCGTCGATCAGCGTCGCCATGGTGTCCCACTGGCCGGCCAGTGACAGCCGGTGCAGTTCGGTCTGCAGCTCACCCCAGCCGTGCAGCTCCAACACTTTTCGATACGCGGGTGTGGACGCATAGAACGCGATCTGCTTACGCGTGCCCGCCGCCGCCGTCGCGATCTCGGCCTCATCCGAACCGGTGACCACAAAAACCGGCGCCATCACTTCGAAGTCGTCTGCCGAACGACCCGCCTTGGCCATCCCCCGGCGCAGCGCCGGAATGGTGACCTCGTCGAAATACCGCTTGGTGGTGAACGCGTGCGCGATCAATCCGTCGGCCACCTCACCGCACTTCTCGGTCATCAACTCGCCGACAGCCGCGATCGCCACCTTCGGTGAGCCATACGGGTGCGGGTCAGGGACGAACATCGGTGTCATCAGCCGGTGCGTGTAGAAGTCACCGTCGAAGCTCAACTTCGTCCCGTCGCGCCAGCACGCCCAAATCTCATGCAACGCAACGACGAACTCGCCCATCCGCCGGACCGGCTGGCCCCACGGCATGCTGAACCGCTTTTCGATGTGCGGCTTGATCTGAGTGCCCAGCCCCAGCAGCAGCCGGCCACGCGAATAATCCTGCAGATCCCAGCCGATATTGGCCACCGTCATCGTATTACGCGCGAACGCGACCGCGATCGAGGTTCCCAACTCGATCTGCGTGGTGTGTTCGGCCGCCAACGTCAACGGTAGGAACGGATCGTGATTGATCTCGGCGGTCCAGCACCCGTCGTAGCGGG
>JAEZIA010000340.1 GCA_023416315.1 Actinomycetes bacterium | reverse complement strand
GTGCTGTCATCGTTCGGAAGCCAGCCGGCCATCACGGCTTCGATGCTGACGACGTGGGCGATGACGCCGCGCACGTCCCAATCCGGGCACAGCGACTGCGCCTTCCAGTCGGCGTCACTCAATTCCGCGCACAGGTCTTCGGTGGCCTGGTAACACGCCTCGAGCGCGGTGCGGATCTCCTCAAGGGTTCTCATATTCGGATCAACCTACGCCGCGCCCGCGGCGTTGGGCAGCAGCGGTGGACAGTTACCCGCCGCATCGGTGGCCAGCTCGAAATGCCAGACCTCGTTGGCGTAGATCCGGCACAGACCGTACCGGGCACCATTGGCCATCAGCCATTGGTCAGCGCCCTGACCGCCGACGTCGACCGCCTCGCCGACGACGTGTTTGGACGCCTCGGGCGTCTGGACGTACTCCCGCGCCACGGCCAGCGACCCGTACTGCGCCACCGCACCGTCGAGCAGGCGTTGCTGGAACTCCGGTGAGCGCCATCCCGACGTGATCGTCATCGTGACGCCATCGGCCGACGCCGCGGTTGCGGCCTGCTGAACGGCGTCGAGCAACCGCGGGTCCAGCCGTCCGACAGCGGGATTCGCCACGTCGAATGGGGTCAGGACCTGACCGTCGGACAGCGACCCGTCACCGGCGGCGACTGTCGGTGGGTCGACCGCGACGGTGTTGTCGACCAACCTGATTCGGGGTGCCTGATCCACGGTCGTCCCGGAACCGACCAGGAGCGTGACAGCCGTCGCCGCGCCCAGCAATCCGGGTGCAACGAATCCGAGGTGCCTACGCATGATCAGTCCATGATTGCCGCACCAGCATCCGGGCCGCAAACAACTCAGCCGGCCGACACCGTAACCACGACTTTGAGCCCGCGCCGTTCACCGGCCGCACTGAACGCCTTCGCGGCGTCGGTCAGCGGATACCGATCGGTCACCAGCGCATCGAGGTCGACGGCGCTGGTCGCGAGCTCGATGGCTCGCGGGTAGGTGTCGTTCATCCGTCGCACCATCGCGAACGTCAGACCCTTGCGGCGCGCGGCGGCGGCCGGGAATGCCGACCGGTCGTCCGACGGGATCCCGCCGAGCACCACGCGCCCGCCTGGACGGATACCGGCCACTGCCGTCGCGATCGCGTCGTCACTGCCTGCCATCTCGATGACGACGTCCACCCCACGCCCGCCGGTCACCTCGTGCAGACCGTCGATCCCCTCCTGGGGTGACCACGCCGCATCGGCGCCGGCATCCAGGGCGGCCGCCCTGCGGTGGTCACGAGGTTCGACGACGAACACCCGCGCTGCCCCAGCCTGACGTGCCACCTGGGCGGCCAGGACACCGATGGGGCCCGCACCGACCACCGCCACATCGGATCCGGGCCGAACGTGGCCGAGCCCGACGGCGTGGATGGCCACGCCGAGCGGTTCCAGCAGCGCACCGGCGTCGTCGCTGAGGTCATCCGGCAGCGGATGCAGCAGATGGTCGGGCCACAGCATCGTTTCCCGCAGTGCCCCATCGAGTTCCCCATGCCCGGCGAATTGAACTGTCGGGCAGAGGTTGTGCTGGCCCGCCCGGCAGAGCTCACACGTGCCACAGGGGATGGCGGGGTCGACTGCGACGCGATGCCCGGCGTGCGGACCGGTGAGCGCGACCGCGGCGAACTCGTGTCCCGGCACAACCGGATGCTCGATCCGGTTCTCGCCGATCCCACCGTCGGTGAACCAGTGCAGGTCGGACCCGCAGATGCCCACCGAAGTCACCTTGAGCAGCGACCAGCCCGGTGGCGGTGCGCTGAGCGCGGACTCCGATGCGACGCGCAGATCAGCGACGCCGTGCAGGCGAGCGGCGAGCATCTACAGTCCCACGGCGACATGGTGATAGACCTCGTTCCACTTCAGTTCCTGTCGGAACCCCCGAACGGTGGTCGCCGAGTCGATGACGAGTAGTTCGGTTTCGGTCATCTCGGCGAAGTCGTCGATGGTCTCGGTGGTGACGGCCGTGGTCAGTACGGTGTGATGCGGCGCGCCTGCCATCAGCCAGGCCTCCGCCGAGGTCGCCCAGGACGGCCGCGGCTCCCACACCGCGCAGGCCACCGGCAGGTTCGGTAGTTCCGCGGCGGGCTCGATCACCCGAACGTCGTTTGCCACCAAGCGGAATCGTGAACCCATGTCGCAGATTCCGATGATGACTCCGTCGGCAGGCGCGGCGGTGAATCGCAAGCGGACCGGATCATTGCGTCCTCCGATCGACAGCGGGTGCACCTCCAGCCTCGGGACGCCAGCCGCGATGGTCGGACACACCTCGAGCATGTGTGCCCCGAGGATGCACTCCCGGCCGGGCGTCAGATCGTAGGTGTAGTCCTCCATGAACGACGTACCGCCGGGCAACCCTTCGGCCATCACCTTGATCGACCGCAGCAGCAATGCGGTCTTCCAGTCGCCTTCGGCACCGAACCCGTAACCATCGGCCATCAGCCGCTGCACCGCCAGCCCGGGCAGTTGCCGCAGCCCGCCGAGATCCTCGAAGTTGGTGGTGAAGGCACCGAATCCGCCGTCCTGCAGGAATTTCCGCAACCCCAATTCGATCTGAGCGCCGTCGCGCAGCGATGCGTGCCGATCCCCACCCGGCAGCAGAGCAGACTCGACGGCGTAGGTCTGGACATATTCGGCGACGAGCTTGTCGACGTCCGCGGGCGGGATCGCCTCGACCACATCGACCAGATCGTTGACACCGTAGGTGTCGACAGAGGCGCCGAAATGCGCCTCGGCCTCCACCTTGTCACCTTCGGTGACGGCGACGCCGCGCATGTTGTCGCCGAACCGCGCCACCTTCAGTGTCGACAGTTCGGCGTGTCCCAGCGCCGCCCGCACCCATGAGCCCACCCGCGCGCACGTGCGCGGATCGCTGACGTGGCCGGCAATCGTCTTTCGCGAAGCCGAAAGTCGTGACTGGATGTATCCGAACTCCCGGTCGCCATGGGCCGCCTGGTTGAGGTTCATGAAATCCATGTCGATGCTGTGCCACGGCAGTTCGACGCCGAACTGGGTGTGCAAGTGCAGCAGTGGCTTTCGGAGCAGCTTGAGGCCGCGGATCCACATCTTCGCCGGCGAGAAGGTGTGCATCCAGGCGATCACGCCGATGCACTCCGGTGAGGTGTTCGCCTCGCTCAACACCCGCGCAATCTGATCGGAGTCGGTGACCACCGGCATCCAGCGCACCTCGACGGGGATCTCGGCACTCTCGTCGAGCTGTGCGGCGATCCGGCGGGATTGCTCGGCAACCTGGTCGAGAATGGCAGGGCCGTACATCGTTTGACTGCCGGTGATCAGCCAAACCTGGCTGGTGACAAGTCGCGACGCAATCATCGATTGTTCTCCTGAAGACTGTCGGTATGCCGGCCCGGCTGGCCGTACACGTTCTGGTAGCGCTCGAACAGGGCCGCGACTGCTGCCGGATCGATCGGTGGTGTCGCCCCGAGTTGGCGGCTGATGTGGACGGTGCGGGCAACGTCTTCGACCATCACCGCTGCCTTGACCGCGTCGCGCGCGGTGCGGCCGATGGTGAACGGCCCGTGATTACGCATCAACACCGCCGGGGATCGGCTGTGCCGCAACGTCTCGACGATTCCGCGACCGATCGAGTCATCACCGATCAGCGCAAAAGGTCCAACGGGGATATCACCACCGAACTCATCGGCCGCCATCGTCAGCACGCACGGGATCGGTTCGCCACGCGCCGCCCACGCCGTAGCGTAGGTGGAATGGGTGTGCACCACACCGCCCACCTCGGGCATGTGCCGATACACATAGGCGTGCGCGGCGGTATCCGACGAGGGCGCGAGCGCGCCATCGACGAGATTGCCGTGCAGATCGCAGACCACCATGTCATCGGCGGTCATCGAATCATAGTCGGCACCAGAGGGTTTGATGACCATGAGGTCGCGGTCGGGCACCCTCGCGGAGACGTTGCCCGCGGTCCAGATGACCAGCTCGTAGTGGGTCAACTGGGCGTGCAGATCACAGACCTGCTGCCGCAGTTCGGCGATCAACCGGACGATATCGGACGTGATGGTCATCGGGTGGCCCCTGCAGTTTCCGATGCACCGATTCGGCGAAGCCGGCGCATCATGTCGTTCCCCCGCCCGAACCAGTCATGGATGGCGACGTACTGGCGGTACAGCTGGTCGTAGGCCGCGACGTTGGACGGAATCGGGGTGTAGGCGGAGTGGGTTCGGCTGCCCATCTGTTTGGCTGCCGCCCGCACGTCGCTGAAGGCACCCGCAGCGGTGGCTGCGTGTATCGCTGAACCCAGCGCAGCGGCCTGTGTCGACTGCACGGTCGACAGCGGCAGTCCCAGTACGTCGGCGTAGATCTGCATCAACAGCCGGTTCTTCAATAGTCCGCCGGCAACGACGAACTCGGTGACTCCGACACCGCTGTCGATGAAGGTTTCCACGATCATCCGGGTCCCGAATGCGGTGGCCTCCAGCAGCGCCCGGTACATGTCGACACACGTCGTGTGCAAGGTCTGTCCCACCATCACTCCGGACAGCTCGTGATCGACGAGAACAGACCGGTTTCCGCTGTGCCAGTCCAACGCGACCAGCCCGTGCTGACCGACGTGCTGGCGCGCGGCCAGGTCGGTCAGATACTCGTGCACCGACAACCCGGCCGCCTCGGCGGCGCGCTCGTAGCTCTGGGGGACGCAGTTCTTGACGAACCAGGCGAAGATGTCGCCCACCCCGGACTGTCCGGCCTCATAACCCCAGCGGCCCCGCAGGATTCCGCCATCGACCACCCCGCACATGCCGGGAACCTCGTGCAGCACCTCGGAATTCATTACGTGACAGGTCGAGGTACCCATGATCGCGACCAGTTGTCCCGATTCGAGGGCGTCGGCGGCAGCGACAGTCACATGGGCGTCGACGTTGCCGACCGCGACGGGGATCCCCTGCGGGAGCCCGGTCCAGGCCGCTGCCTGGGCGGTGAGGTACCCGGCCCGCTCCCCGAGCTGGCCGAGCGGATGGTCGAGCTTGTCGGTCACGAAGTCGGTGAACTCGGGGTTGACCGCGGCGAGGAATTCGCGGGTCGGATACTCACCGTCCTGGCGGATGCCCTTGTAGCCCGCGCTGCATGCGTTGCGGACGTACACCCCTGCCAGCTGCCAGACGATCCAGTCGGCGGCCTCGACGAAGCGGTCCATGGTCCGATAGACCTGCGGATCTTCCTCGAGAATCTCCAGGGCTTTCGCGAATTCCCATTCGCTGGAGATCATTCCGCCGTAGCGGGACAACCACGGTTCCCGGCGCTGCGTAGCCACGGCGTTGATTCGGTCCGCCTGCGGCTGTGGCGAATGGTGCCGCCACAGCTTGGCGTAGGCGTGCGGGCGGTCGGTGTACCCGGCGACGGTGCACAACGGGGTCCCGTCGCGCAACACCGGAATCATCGTGCACGCGGTGAAGTCCGTTCCGATGCCGATGACGTCGGCGGGGTCGATTTCGGCCACCTCGACCGCGCGAGGGACGGCGTTGCGCAGCACATCGATGTAGTCGGATGGGACCTGTAGCGCCCATTGCGGAGGCAGTGGACGCTCGGAGCCAGGCAGCGATTCGGTCACCACACCGTGGGTGTACGGGTGTTCGGCGCTGCCCAGTTCGAGACCGTCGCTGACCCGTACCACCACGGCTCTGCCGGAGAGGGTTCCGAAATCGACTCCGACGGTGTACTTTTCGGCGCTCACGCCGTCTCCTTGTTGGCTGTGGTGCTGTCGCGCACGATCAACTCCGGGGGAAGCAACGGAACATCTTTGGTCGATCCGTCCAACGTGGCGGTCACCAGGTCGATGGCGCGCTGCCCGATCGCCTGGAAGTCCTGCCGGACCGTGGTGAGTGCTGGGTTGAGGTAGGCCGCCTCAGGGATGTCGTCGAAGCCGACCACACTCACCTCCGCGGGCACCGCTATGCCGCGCTGGGCGAAGGCATGCAGAACACCGATCGCCATTTGGTCGTTCGCGACGAAAACCGCAGTGGCGGTTGCCTCGCGCGCGATTTCCAGGCCGATCTCGTAACCGCGGGCCGGGGTCCAGTCGCCTTGCCAACGCGCCCGCGGCTCCAGGCCTGCGGCCACCATCGCCTGTTCGTACCCGGTGCAACGCCCCTTGGCCTCGGTCCAGCCCATCGGCCCCGACACGTGGTCGATGGCGCGGTGACCGAGATCGATCAGGTGCTGGGTGGCCTGACGCGCACCGTCGATCTGATCGACGCCGACGCTGAGTCCGCTTCCGGACAGGTCACCCTCGACGACGATCAGTGGGAGGCCGGCATCCGCGGAGTGCACCACCGCGAGCGCATCCTCCTGCGCGACGACCATCACGATCGCCTCGACGGCCTGGCGGGACAGGTGATCGAGGGCGTCGCGCAGTCCGTCGGGGGTCACCTCCGACAACGGCACCAGGCTTGAGAAGTAGCCGGCAGCGCGGGCGGCCTCCTGCACGGAGCGCTGGATGCTCGACGGACCGTACAACCCGCTGTTGGATCCGACGATCCCGATGATGCCAGAGCGCCGAGTCACCAATGCGCGCGCGGCGGTGTTGGGCCGGTATCCGAGTTCTTCGATCGCCTGCTCGACCCGGGCCTTGGTGGCGGGACGGATGCTCGGCGATCCGTTGATCACCCGCGAGACGGTTTGGTGGCTGACTCCGGCGAGCCGCGCCACGTCGGCCATCACCGGTTTCGTCGGTTGCGTTGGCTGGCTCATCTTGGCTTCCTCACCACTAGTCGCTGAACAAGCACGAATAACAGCAGCAGGGCACCCGTCACGATCCGGGTCCAGTACGAGTCGAGATTGGCCGCGGTGACGAACAGCTGGATCGTGCCGAGTACCAGCACTCCGATCACCGACCCCAGTACCAAACCCACACCGCCGGAGAGCAGCACGCCGCCGATCACCGCTGCCGCGATGGCGTCGAGCTCCAAGCCGATGCCGTTGAGGCTGTACCCTGAGAGTTTTTGCACCGCGAGCAGCAGGCCTGCCAGTGAAGCGCAGAAACCACTGATCGCGTACACCGAGACCCGGGTCCCCGCGGCACGTAACCCCATCAGCTCGGCGGACTGCCGATTGCCGCCGACGGCATAGACGGTGCGCCCGAAGCGGGTCTGATGCAGCACATAGACTGCGACAGCAACCACCACCACAGCGACCACAACACTCCAGCGAATGAACTTGTCCTCGTAGAGATACAGATAGTTCAGTCCGAGTGCGCGCATCAGCGGGTCCTTGATCGACAGCGTGTTGACGCTGATGACGTAGCACAGCCCGCGGGCCAAAAACATCCCGGCGAGCGTGACGATGAACGGCTGGACTTCGAAGTACTCGATGATCAGACCCATCGTCAGGCCCAGGAGGGGTCCCACCAGCATCGCCGCGGCGATCGCCACCGGCGCCGGCCACCCGGACTTCAGCATGGTGGCGACGACAACGGTGGACAGCGCAACGACCGCCCCCACACTCAGGTCGATGCCCCCGGTCAGGATCACGAACGTCATGCCGACGGCGAGGACGATCAGATAGGCGTTGTCCACGAACAAATTCAGGAACACCTGGGCCGGGCTCGCGAACTGATAGCGCGCGACAACCACCGCGAACATGACGACGAAGAGCACCAGCGAAGCGCCCGTCGACAGGTAGCGTCCACCCAGCCGTCGCACACCTGCACCGAGATCGACCCGGACCCGGGCCGGCAGCGGGATACTCACTTTGCCACCGCCGCCGGCGTCGAAATCGGTTGCACCGAAACCGCTTCGCTCGGGCCAGGAACGTCCGGACGAGACGGCCGGTGCCGGGCTCGCGTCATCAACGCCCGTGACCGCGGCGACTGCAGCAGGCATACCGCCGCGACCACCAGGGCTTTGAACACCAGCGTCGACTCCGGCGTGATTCCGGCCGTGTACACGGTGGTGGTCAACGCCTGGATGATCAAGGCGCCCAAAATGGTTCCGGTCAGGCTGAATCGGCCGCCCGACAACGCGGTGCCACCGATCACCACGGCGAGGATGGCGTCCATCTCGATCCACAGTCCGGCGTTGTTGGCGTCGGCTGCCGAGATGTTCGACGCGATCATCAGGCCGGCGACCCCCGCGCACAGGGCGCAGAACACGTAGACGGTGAACACGATCGTGCGATACCGCACTCCGGCCAGCCTGCTGGCCTCGGGGTTGACTCCGACCGATTCGAGCAACATGCCCAACGCTGTGCGCCTCGTCAATAGGCCGACGACGACGAACACCGCCAGGCTCACCAGGATCGCCACCGGCAGGCCGAGGGCGTAACCGGCGCCCAGAACCTTGAACGGCGCACTGGCGACCGTGACGATCTGGCCGTCGGTGATCAGAAGGGCGACACCGCGTCCGGCCGTCATGAGGACCAGGGTGGCGATGATCGGCTGCACGCCGAAGACCGAGACGAGCACTCCGTTCCACAATCCGAGCGCGACGGCGGCGCCCAGCGCGATCCCGATCGCGGTCACCACGGTGCCCACGGCGCCCGGATCGGCCGCGGCCGCGATGTGGGCGCAGGCGAGCGCCCCACTCACCGCCATCACCGCACCGACCGACAGGTCGATCCCGCGCGAAGCGATGACCAAGGTCATCCCCAGGGCCACCAGCATGGTCGGAGCGCCGTTGCGCAGGATGTCGATCACGCTGCCGAACAGGTGACCGTCCTGGATGCGCACCGACAGAAAGCTCGGTGTCAGAACAGCATTGACCGCCAGCAGGGCGAGCAGCGCGAGCGCGGGCCACACCAGGGGCGAGGTTTTGAGCCTGGTGATCACGCCGCACTCACCCCGGCGATCAGCGCCGTCAACTCCGCGACCGTGCAGTCCGAGCCGACCCGGGCGACGAGGTGCCCGTCGCGGAGTACGGCAATCCGGTCACTGACCCGGACGACCTCGTCGAGTTCGGCCGAGATGAACACCACTCCCATGCCGTCGCCGGCCAGGTCGGCCACCAGCTTCTGAATCTGGGCTTTGGCGCCGACATCGATGCCGCGCGTCGGTTCGTCGAGGATGAGCAGCCGAGGCTGGGTGATCAGCCACCGTGCCAGCAGCACTTTCTGCTGATTGCCGCCGCTGAGATTCTTCACCGGCATCTCCGGCCGCCGGGGCCGGATGTCCAGGGCGTCCAGATAGCGGGCCACCAGATCGTCCTTGGTTCTCTTGGCGATCGGCCGCGCGAACCCGCGCCTGGCCTGCAGAGCGAGCAGCAGATTGTCCCGAACGCTGAGGTCACCGACGATGCCTTCGGCCTTGCGATCCTCGGAGCTAAAGGCGAACTTTCTGGCGATCGCCGCGCGCGGTGACCGCAATTTGGTCCGCTTGCCGTCGACCACCACGTGCCCGCTCGTGGCACGGTCGGCACCGAAGAGCAAGCGCGCCAGCTCCGTTCGGCCCGAGCCAAGAAGCCCGGCCAGGCCGACCACTTCACCGGCGTGCACATCGAAGTCGAGCGGGTGCAACCCGGGTTCGCGGCCGATACCCACCGCCCGCAGCAGCGGCGCGGTGCCGGGATCGGAGTGAGCGCCGGTGGCATCGATATCGTCGAGCAGGTCGAGCTCGTGGCCGAGCATCGCGGCGATCAGGCTTCGCCGGTTCAGCGCGGGGGTCGGGTACTCGCCCACCAGTTTTCCGTTGCGCAGCACCGTCATCCGGTCTGCAATCTCGTACACCTGGTCGAGGAAATGCGACACGAACAAGATCGCCGTCCCGCCGTCGCGCAGGCGCCGCATCACGCGGAACAGTTCGGCGACTTCGTCGGCGTCCAGACTGGATGTCGGTTCGTCGAGGATCAGCACCCTCGCCTCGACCGCGGTGGCCCGCGCGATCGCCACCAATTGTTGGACGGCGATGGGATGGCTCCCGAGGGCAGATCTCGGTTCGATGGTCAGATCGAGCTCACCCAATAATTCGGCGGCGCGCCGATTCATCGCCCGGTAGTCGATGCGGCCGAACCGGCGTGGTTCCCGGCCCAGCAGGATGTTCTCGGCCACCGTGAGATTGGCACAGAGATTGACCTCTTGGTAGACGGTGCTGATACCGGCGTCTTGCGCCTGCCGAGGCCCGCTGAAACGGTGCTCGACGCCGTCGACCGTGATGCGCCCCGCGTCGATGCCGTAGACCCCCGTCAGAGCCTTGATCAGCGTCGACTTACCCGCGCCATTTTCTCCCATCAGCGCGTGGATTTCGCCTGCCAGCAAGCGAAAGTCGACACCGTCGAGCGCACGGACACCGGGGAAGTCGATGGTGACATCGTGCATGCGGACCACCGGTTCATCGGTGGGCGCACAGCGCGGAGTGGTCATCATGGTTCCTTCGGACGGGTCGGGTCAGTACTTGCGATCCGGAAGGGCGGCGGCCGCCTGTTGTTGATCGAAGGTCTGATCCGGGGTGACGACGCGAGCCGGAACCGGTTCACCGGCTGCGACTTTCTTGGCCAGATCCATCAATTCCGGCCCGAGCAGTGGATTGCACTCGACGATGAAATTCAGCTTTCCGTCGGCGAGCGCCTGCATGCCGTCGTGGGTGGCATCGATGGCCACGATCTTGATGTCCTGTCCCGGCGTGCGGCCGGCGGCCTGGATGGCTTCGATAGCACCCAGTGCCATGTCGTCGTTCTGTGCGAACACCACATCGATCTTCGGGTTGGCCTTCAGGAAGGCCTCCATCACCTGCTTGCCGCCTGACCGGGTGAAGTCTCCGGACTGGGAGGCGATCACCTTCAGGTCGGGGTTCGCGGCAATCGCGTCGGCGAACCCGGAACTGCGTTCCAGTGCGGGGTCCGAACCGGTGGTGCCCTCGAGTTGAACGATGTTGACCGGGCCCGGGGTCGAGGCGTACTGCTTGACGACCCACTCGCCGGCCCACTTGCCTTCTTGAACGAAGTCCGCGCCGAGGAACGTCTTGTAGACGTCGGGCTCCGAGGTGTCGACCGCACGGTCGGTCAGGATCACCGGGATACCGGCGTTCTTGGCTTCCAGCAGCACCGCATCCCAGCCGGTCCGCACCACCGGGCTGAACGCGATCACGTCGACCCGCTGTTGGACAAACGAGCGGATCGCCGAGATCTGGTTCTCCTGCACTCCGTTGGCATCGGAGAACTTGAGGTTGATTCCGGCGGCCTTGGCCGCATCCTGGATCGAGGCGGTGTTGGCGGTACGCCAGCCGCTCTCGGCTCCGACTTGGGAGAAGCCCATGGTCAGCGCGCCGCCGGGCTCACCACTGGATCCGCCGCCGGGCGCCGGTCCGCTGCCACATGCGGCGAGTACGCCTACCGTCGCGATGCCGAGCACAGCAGTGAGCATTCTTTTCACGACGACTCCTTCGATGGGCACCACAGATACGCGGTTGAGCAGGGAATCCGCAGGTCGCGGGCCGCGGCGGGAATGTGACTGGCGTTACAACCGAGCTGATGTTAACGCTCACATTCTGTGACTGTCAACGGTTTGTTAGCGCTCACATTGAATCGCCGGATGGTCTTGACAAAGCCGTGACACTCGTCACAAGATCGTCGATGTTAGCGCTCACATTCACCGCGGGTCCGGTCTGCGCGGGCGCAGTACGAACTGACCAAATCGGAGGATTTTCATGCGCATGGGCTTGGTTCGAATGGTGGGCGCACTGGCGGTTGTCGCCTCGCTCGCCACCGCTGGCTGTGGTCGGTCGACGACAACGGACGCGGCAGGCAGCGGCGGCGAACGGACCGGGACAGTGGGCATCTCGATGCCGACGAAGTCCTCCGAACGTTGGGTCGCCGACGGCAACAACATGGCCGAGCAGTTCAAGTCACTTGGCTACGACACTGACCTGCAGTATGGCGATGACGTTGTGCAAAACCAGGTTTCACAGATCGAGAACATGATCACCAAGGGCGTCAAGGTCTTGGTCATCGCCCCGATCGACAGCTCGTCGCTGACCAACACCCTTCAGCGCGCAGCCGACGCCAAGATCCCGGTGGTGAGCTATGACCGGTTGATCCGGGGCACCGCGAACGTGGACTACTACGCGACATTCGACAACTTCAAGGTCGGTGTACTGCAGGCCACGTACATCGTCGACCGGCTCGGATTGGCAGACGGTAAGGGCCCCTTCAACATTGAGCTATTCGCCGGCTCGCCCGACGACAACAACGCAACCTTCTTCTTCAACGGTGCGATGAGTGTGCTCAAGCCCTACCTCGACAGCGGCAAGCTCGTCGTCAGGAGCGGACAGACCTCGTTCGACCAGGTGGCAACGCTGCGCTGGGACGGCGGCCTCGCGCAGTCGCGGATGGACAACCTGCTCAGTAGGGCGTACACCAGCGGCCGGGTGGATGCAGTGCTGTCGCCGTACGACGGCATCTCCCTGGGCATCATCTCGGCGCTGAAGAGTTCTGGTTATGGCACACCGGCCAACCCGCTGCCGATCGTCACCGGGCAGGATGCCGAGGTCGCTTCGGTGAAGTCGATCATTGCCGGTGAACAGACCCAGACGGTGTTCAAAGACACCCGTGAACTCGCCAAAGCCGCTGTACAGATGGCAGATTCGTTGCTCACCGGTGGCAAGCCGGAAGTCAACGACACCACAACATACGACAACGGCGTGAAAGTCGTGCCTGCCTATCTGCTCCAGCCAGTCAGCGTGGACGCAAGCAACTACCAGAAGATTCTGATCGACTCTGGTTACTACACCCCAGGACAGCTCGCGTGACGTCTGACCGGGCAGCGGCACCGTTGCTCGAGATGCGCGGCATCACCAAGCGATTCGCCGGGGTCACCGCGCTGTCCGAGGTGAACCTGGTGGTGCGGCACGGTGAGATCCACGCGATCTGCGGCGAGAACGGGGCGGGCAAGTCGACCCTGATGAAGGTCCTCAGTGGGATTTATCCGCACGGGAGTTACTCCGGTGACATCGTCTTCGACGGGCGTCCGGGCGACTTCAAGGACATCCGATCCAGTGAACGGCGCGGCATCGGGATCATCCACCAGGAACTCGCTTTAGTGCCGGTGCTGTCCATCGCCGAGAACATCTTCCTCGGCAACGAGCATGCGTCAGCAGGGGTGATCAGCTGGCACGACACCATGCAGCAGGCGCAGACGCTGCTGGACCGTGTCGGTCTGCGCGAGAGTCCCCGCACCCGAGTCGCCGATATCGGGGTCGGCAAGCAGCAACTGGTCGAGATCGCCAAGGCACTGTCCAAGAAAGTCAAGCTCCTCATCCTCGATGAGCCGACTGCCGCGCTCAACGACGAAGACAGCCGACATCTGCTCGACCTGATCGTCGAACTCCGCGGGCAGGGCCTGACCTGCATCATCATCTCGCACAAGCTCAACGAGGTGATGCGCGTGGCGGACACCGTCACCATCCTGCGCGACGGACGGACCATCGAGACCCGGCCTGTCGACCGGGAACTCACCGAGGAACACCTCATCCGTGGAATGGTGGGGCGCGACCTGGTCGACCGCTTCCCCGAGCGCAACGCCCACGCCATCGGTGAGGTGGCGTTCGCGATCGAGGATTGGACGGTCTTCCATCCGCTAGACCAACAACGCAAGGTCGTCGACGGCGTCTCGCTGAATGTGCGGCGCGGCGAGGTCGTCGGCTTGGCCGGGTTGATGGGGGCCGGCCGCACCGAACTCGCGATGAGCGTCTTCGGCCACAGCTACGGCAAGAAGGCCGGCGGCGCGGTGTTCAAGGACGGCAAGAAGATCCGGACGCGGACCGTCCCCGAGGCGATCAGCCACGGCATCGCCTATGCCACCGAGGACCGCAAGCACTTCGGCCTCAACCTGATGGACGACATCGCCCGCAGCGTGACGCTCGCGTCGCTGCCCAAAGTGAGCCGCGCAGCGGTCATCAACGAGCACGAGGAGACGGTGGTCGGCGAGCGGTTCCGAAAAGACATGCACATCAAAGCCGCCTCGGTGCGGGCGACCACCGGCAACCTCTCGGGTGGCAATCAACAAAAGGTCGTCCTGAGCAAGTGGATTTTCGCCGATCCGGATGTGTTGATCCTCGACGAGCCGACCCGCGGTATCGATGTCGGAGCCAAGTACGAGATCTACACGATCATCAACAACCTTGCCGCACAGGGAAAAGCAGTGATCGTGATCTCCTCGGAGCTGCCGGAGCTGATCGGACTGTGTGACCGCATCTACACATTGAACGAAGGCCGAGTCACCGGTGAAGTGTCCCGCGCGGACGCCGACCAGGAAACGCTTATGCGGTACATGATGAAGGGACGCGGGTGATATGACCACCACACCAACGGTAAGCGCCACCACGAGCAGGCCTCCGGCCGCATCGCCGCCACCGACCACGCGCGAGCGGCTGACGATGGCGGTCCGCGGCAATTTCCGCCAGTACGGCATGGTCGCCGCCCTCGCCGTGATCGTGATCATGTTCCAGGTCTGGACCAGCGGGATTCTCCTGAAACCCCTCAACGTCACCAACATCGTCCAGCAGAATGGTTACATCCTCATCCTGGCGATCGGGATGGTGATTGTGATCGTCTCGGGTCACATCGACTTGTCCGTCGGATCGATAGCCGGATTCGTCGGAGCCATGTCCGCGGTGCTGATGATTCGCCAGTCGATACCGTGGCCGGTCGCTGTCGTGTTGTGTCTTCTCCTCGGTGCGTTGATCGGTGCCTGGCAAGGGTTTTGGATCGCCTACGTCGGAATCCCGTCATTCATCGTGACCCTGGCCGGGATGCTGGTGTTCCGCGGTGCAACCCAGTATCTTCTGCAGGGGCAGTCGATCGCACCGTTCCCGCGCACCTTCCAACAGGTCAGCAGTGGGTTCCTGCCGGAGATCGGGGGCCAGAGCCTCTACCACTGGCCCACCATGATCCTCGGCGTGCTGGTCATGGTGGCGGCCATTTGGCAGCAACTGCGGCAGCGAAGGACGCAGTCCCGCTACGGATTTGACGTTTCGCCGCTCGGGTGGTTCGTGCTCAAGTGTGTTGGCATCGTCGCCGCGCTCGCGGCGTTCACTCTGCTTCTCGCCAGCTACCGAGGGGTCCCGGTGGTCGGCATCATCCTCGCCGCGGCCTTCGTGCTGTACGCGTTCGTCATGCGCAGCACGGTGTTCGGCCGGCAGGTCTATGCGGCCGGCGGCAACCAGGCGGCGGCCCGGTTATCCGGAGTCAAGACAAAACGGGTCACGTTCCTGGTCTTCGTGAACATGGGTCTGTTGTCGGCGTTGGCCGGATTGCTCTTTGCGGCACGGCTGAATTCCGCGACGCCACAAGCAGGTATCGGGATGGAGTTGGAGGCCATCGCCGCGGCGTTCATCGGCGGCGCGTCGGCCAGCGGCGGAGTAGGCACCGTGTTCGGTGCCATTATCGGCGGTTTCGTACTGGGTGTGCTGAACAACGGAATGTCACTGGTCGGGATCGGCAGCGACGTGCAACAGGTCATCAAGGGCCTCGTCCTGTTGGCCGCGGTGGGCTTCGATATCTACAACAAGAAGAAGGGCGGGTCGTGACGTGATGCACGGTGGGCCGGCCGACCGGTTCGAACACGACATCGTGACCTTCATGCGGAGCTGGGCGCCCTATGGCGGCCCACCTGCTGACGAGGTACTGCCCGAATTCGGCATGACGCGAGACCAACTGGTCCTCCGCTATCGAGAGATCGTGGCGGCCTTGGCCGCACGCCGTGAACACGAGGCCCGTCGCCCCTGGCTGAGATTGAACCGGGGCGCGACACGGTGACAACCGGTCAGTCACCCACCCGGTGGCGGCTGGCCGACGGACGCGAGTTGTTGTTCTTCGCACTACCCGGACACACCTGTGCGCCCGTCACCGACCTGCGGCCTGCCGATGTTCCGGCCACGCGCTCAGAGCTGCGGTTCGATCGCACGACCGGCCAATGGGTGATCATCGCGGCGCTACGTCAGGACCGCACGTACAAGCCGGCGGCCGACAGGTGCCCACTGTGTCCCGGGGCCTCGGGGTTGACCAGTGAAGTGCCCGCCGAAGACTACGACGTCGTCGTCTTCGAGAACCGCTTCGCCAGCCTGTCTGCGGTGCCGGGGCCGGCGTTTCGGCTGCCGGATGTGACCGGCGGTGACTTCGTGACCGCCGCGAGCCATGGCCGCTGCGAGGTGATCTGCTTCTCCAGCAACCACGCCGGATCGTTCGCGAACCTCGACTTCGGCCAGGCCCGCCTCGTCGTCGAGGCCTGGCGGCACCGCACCGCCGAGCTGTCCGCCACACCCGGCATCGAGCAGGTGTTCTGTTTCGAGAACCGCGGTGAGGACATCGGGGTGACCCTGACCCATCCGCACGGTCAGATCTACGGGTACCCGTACCTGACGCCGCGCACCGAGACGATGCTGCACGAGGCCCGTACACACCGGGCCCGCACCGGCACCAACCTGTTCGCCGATGTCCTCGCGCACGAGGTGCGTGACGGTACCCGCATCGTGGCACGCACCGAGATGTTCACCGCGTTCGTGCCTTTCGCTGCGCGCTGGCCGGTGGAGGTGCACATCTACCCGAACCGGTTCGCACATAACCTGCTCGACCTCGACGAGGCGGAGCTCGACGATTTCACCCGGGTCTACTCCGACATCCTGCAGCGGTTGGACCGCCTCTACCCCTCGCCGTTGCCCTACATGGCCGCACTCCATCAGTACGCCGATACCTACACCATGCGCGAAGGCTATTTTCACGTCGAAGTGATGTCGACGCGGCGCAGCGCCACCAAGCTCAAGTATCTGGCCAGTTCGGAATCCGCGATGGACGCGTTCATCAACGACGTCGCGCCGGAGGACATCGCCGAGATGGTGCGACGAGCATGACCGTGAGAGCTCCTGAGGTGGTGCGTTATTCAGCACCCGGGCGGATCAACCTCATCGGTGAACACACCGACTACAACGCGGGTTTCGCGCTGCCCATCGCGTTGCCCGAACGCACGGTCGTGACGTATCGACCCACGGGGAGCGCCACGCTGGTCGTGCGCAGTGATCGGGCGCAAGCGGAGGTCGAGTTCCCGCTCACCACCACCCCCGGTGAGGTGAGCGGCTGGGCCGGATATGTGGCGGGAGTGGTATGGGCATTGCAGTGTGCGGGTCACCCGGTCCCGGGCGGAACGCTGTCGATCGCAGGCGGTGTCGAACCCGGCGCGGGCCTGGCCTCGTCAGCGGCGCTGGAGTGCGCGGTGCTCGGTGCGGTGCTCGCTGCGACCGGTGACTGCGTCGACCGTACGGAACGGGCCAGGATTGCGCAGCGTGCCGAGAACGAATACGTCGGCGCACCAACGGGTTTACTCGACCAGTTGGCGGTGCTCTACGCCGCCGCGCGGCGTGCGCAGTTGATCGATTTCGCCACCCTGGCCGTCCAACCGGTGGTGTTCGATCCTGACAGCCACGATGTCTCGCTGTTGCTGATCGACTCCCGCGCCGCACATCAGCACGCCGAAGGTGAGTACGCCGCCCGACGCGCATCGTGCGAGCGGGCGGCGGCGCAACTCGACGTTTCCGTGCTGCGCGACGTCCAGGCCCGCGGAACGGCGGCGCTGACCGCACTCAGTGCTCCCGAGGATGCCCGACGCGCCCGCCACATCATCACCGAGAACCGCCGCGTGCTGGATTTTGTCGAGGCGCTCGCAGTTTCGGACTTCGCCGCAGCGGGCGAACTGCTGACAGCCTCACATGTCTCGATGCGCGACGATTTCGAGATCACCACCGAACACCTCGATCTCCTCGCCGATACCGCGGTGGCGGCGGGTGCGCTGGGCGCGCGGATGACCGGAGGCGGCTTCGGCGGGTGTGTGATCAGCCTGGTCGACGCCACCGCGGCGGAGGCGGTCGCTGCGGCGGTACGGGCGGCAGCGCTCCGGTGCGGTTATCCGGCCCCAACCATCACGCAGACCCGCGCCGGCGACGGTGCCGGTCACGCGCAGACCGAGGGCTGATAGAACCGGCAGTACCGCCGACAGCCGCCGCGGACATGTCCTACCCTGCGGACGTGGCCGTCATGAGTCGCACGCACAGGCGCGCGCTGCGTTTCGGCGCGCTGCTGACCCTGGCGACTGTGGTCTGTGCGCTCGTCGGGTGCACGGCCTCGACGGCGACACCCCCCACTGCCACCACGGTGGCTCCCCCAGCCGACACCTCCGCGCCCGACGCCGCGCCAACCGGTGCGCAGCCGCGGCTGGCCGCGGATCCGGCGCGGTTGGCCGACGACCTGGTCGCCGACGAACTGGCCATCCGGGACCCGTCCACACCGGAGGTCGCGTTGGTGGCGGCCGCCCGTCGCCAACAGGTCGCCTACCGCAGCATCGGGCGCCATCCTGAATGGGACGCCACCATCCGGCCGCGGATTCCGCCGGAGTTGATCGATGCCTACGACCGCCACGTCGACGCCCGCAGGCAGTTGGCCGCCATGGCCCACGTTCGGGACACGTTGCCTGCCTGGCGGATCGACCCGCCCCCTCCCGCAGACGAGTTGCTCGGGTACTACCACGAGGCAGAGGCGGCCACCGGAGTCGGCTGGAACTATCTGGCCGCGATCAACCTCATCGAGACGCGACTCGGCAGCATCGTCGGCTTGAGCACCGCCGGGGCGGACGGCCCGATGCAGTTCCTTCCCTCGACGTTCGCCGCCTACGGCGAAGGCGGCGATATTCGGTCGCCGCGTGATGCGATCCTGGCAGCCGGCCGCTACCTGGCGGCCAACAGCTTCGGCAGCGACCCATACCACGCGATCTACCGCTATAACCATGACGAGCGCTACGTCGCAGCCGTCAAGGACTACGCCGCCGTGATCGCCGATCCCGCATCGTTCGCCGGCTTCTACCGGTGGGACGTGTACTACGTGACCGTCGAGGGTGACGTCGTCCTGCCGATCGGCTACACGGCCGACGCCCCCATCCCGGTCGGCGAATACTTGGCGGCCCATCCGCAGTAACCGCTACCTGGGAGTACTCCCAGCAAGCGGGCGTAGATACGAAGCGTGAAAACGATCGGCCTGGAAGAACACTTCGCCACCTCTGAACTGCTGAGACACTGGCCCGGGCACACCGCACTACCGCCGGAGTTGCAGCGCCGCCTCACCGAGTTGGCCGGTCACCGGCTCAGCGCGATGACCGCAACCGGCCTCGACGTGCAGGTGCTGTCAGTGGCGACGCCGGGCGTACAAGATCTCGCACCGAACACCGCGGTGCCCCTGCAAGGCACCACCAACGACCGGATCGCTAACGTGGTGCGCGAGCACCCGGACCGGTTCCAGGGCTTCGCCGCGCTCGCGACCTCGGCGCCGACTCACGCGGCTCGTGAATTGGAGCGGGCGGTCACCGAACTCGGCCTCAACGGCGCGATGGTGTTTCCGCGCAGCGGCGACCACACCCTTGACGAGTCGCGGTTCTGGCCGATCTTCGATACCGCCTCGGCATTGAACGCGCCGCTGTACCTGCACCCCCAGGAACCGGTCGCGGGCGTCCGCGCCGCCTACTACAGCGGCTTCGGCGACATGATCGACGCCGCCTTCGCCGGCTTCGGCATCGGCTGGCATTACGACGCCGGTGTTCAAGTGCTGCGCCTGATTTTGGCCGGCGTCTTTGACACCTTCCCCAATCTCCAAGTGATCCTTGGCCACTGGGGCGAGATGGTGCTGTTCTACCTGGACCGGATCGACAACCTCGCCGCCGCCGCGAAACTCAGCCGCCCCATCTCGGACTACTTCCGCACCAACGTGTACGTCACGCCGGGCGGCGTGTTCAGTCAGCGCTACCTGCGCTGGGCGACAGAAGTGCTCGGCGCCGAACGGATCATGTTCTCCACCGACTACCCGTACCGGTTCGTCGGCGAGGCCGGCGCCCGCAAGTTCCTGGAACACGCCGACCTCAGCGACGATGACCGAATCGCCATCGCGTCGGGCAACTGGGACCGGTTGTGCGCGGCAATCCGGCGCTGAACCCCTAGATCCCCGCCAGCGCCGTTCCGGCTGAGCCATTCCCAGGTGCGAGACTTCAGGAGTGAGCGGCCCTGCCCTGATCGACGATCCGAGCGACCTGTCGAGGTTGCGGGCGTTGGCCGACGACCCCGATGCGGTGTTCGCCTCGTTCGCGGCATGGGCACAGGCCCAGGGCACCGCGTTGTATCCGGCGCAGGAAGAAGCGCTGATCGAGTTGGTGAGCGGCGCCAATGTCGTGCTGGCGACCCCGACCGGCTCCGGCAAGTCGCTGGTGGCCGCCGGTGCCATCTACGCGGGCCTGGCGGCCGGTCTCCGCAGCTACTACACCGCCCCGATCAAGGCCCTGGTCAGCGAGAAATTCTTCGCCCTGTGTGACATCTTCGGACCCGCCAACGTCGGCATGCTCACCGGCGACGCCGCGGTCAATGCGGGTGCGCCCGTCATCGCCTGCACCGCAGAGATTCTGGCCAACATCGCGCTGCGGGAAGGTACCCGCGCCGACATCGGACTCGTGATCATGGACGAGTTCCACTTCTACGGCGACCCCGATCGCGGCTGGGCGTGGCAGGTGCCGCTGCTGGAGTTGCCGCACGCTCAATTTCTGCTGATGTCGGCCACTCTCGGTGACGTCACGACGTTGCGCGAAGACCTCACCCGCCGCACCGGGCGGACCACGGCACTGGTGGCCAACGCCGAACGCCCGGTGCCGTTGTTCTTCTCCTATGCGACCACCCCTATGCACGAGACAATCCAGGACCTGCTCGACACGCAGCGGGCACCGGTCTATGTCGTCCACTTCACCCAGGCGTCGGCGCTGGAGCGCGCTCAGGCGTTGATGAGCGTCAACTCCAGCAGCAAGCAGGACAAGGCCGCGATCGCCGACATGATCGGGGCGTTCCGATTCTCGACAGCGTTCGGCAGCACGCTGTCACGGCTGGTCCGGCATGGGATCGGGGTCCACCACGCCGGGATGCTGCCCAAGTACCGGCGATTGGTGGAACAACTCGCCCAAGCCGGTCTGCTGAAGGTCATCTGCGGCACCGACACCCTCGGTGTCGGGATCAACGTCCCGATCCGGACGGTCGTCTTCTCGGCACTGTCGAAGTTCGACGGCACCCGCAGCCGGCTGCTGAGCGCCCGGGAATTCCACCAGATCGCGGGTCGGGCCGGGCGCGCCGGTTACGACACCGCGGGCACCGTCGTCGTGCAGGCGCCCGACCACGAGGTGCACAACCTCAAGCAGTTCGCCAAGGTCGCCGACGACCCGAAAAAGCGCCGAAAACTGGTGCGCCGTAAGGCTCCCGAGGGCATGGTGCCGTGGAGCGAGTCGACCATGACCAGGCTGGTCGAGGCCAGCCCCGAACCTTTGACGAGCAACATGCGCGTGACGACGGCGATGATCCTCGACGTCGTCGATCGGCCGGGCGACCCGTTCCTCGCGATGCGGCGGCTACTCACCGACAACCACGAGCCACGCAAACGGCAGCTGCAGCACATCCGCGAGGCGGTCGGGATCGCCCGCTCACTGCTGCAGGCCGGGGTGCTGGAGCGCCTCGCCGAACCCGAGGCCGACGGGCGCCGCTACCGGCTGACCGTCGACCTGCCGTCCGATTTCGCACTCAATCAACCGCTCTCGACGTTCGCCCTCGCCGCCATCGACGTACTGGATCCGGCCGAGCCGGCTACCTACGCCCTCGACGTCGTCTCCATCATCGAGGCCACGTTGGAGGATCCCCGCCCGATCCTCGCCGCGCAGCTGAAGAAGGCCAGGGCCGAGGCGGTGGCCGCAATGAAGGCCGAGGGAATCGAATACGACGAGCGGATCGAACGACTCGACGAAGTCACCTATCCGAAGCCGCTCGACGCACTGTTGCAGCACACCTTCGAGGTGTATCTCCGAACAAACCCGTGGGCGGCCGACGGCCGGTTGTCACCGAAATCGGTGGTGCGGGAAATGTGGGAGCGGGCGCTGAGCTTCCGCGAGTTCGTCAGCGCCTATGGGTTGACCCGTTCGGAGGGCGCGGTGCTGCGCTATCTCTCCGACGCCGTCAAGGCGTTGCGCTCCGGGGTGCCCGCCGCAGCCCGCACCGACGAGCTCACTGACATCGTCGAGTGGCTCGGCGAGCTTGTCCGACAGGTGGATTCCAGTCTGCTCGACGAGTGGGAGGAGCTGACAAATCCGGACCAGCCGCTGGCGGCGCCGGTTGCGGTACCGGCCCGCCCGCGGCCGCTGACCGGCAACCTACGGGCGTTCACCGCGATGGTCCGCAATGCGCTGTTTCGGCGAGTGGAATTGTTCGCGCGCGGCCGCGCCGAGGATCTCGGCCTCCTCGACGCCGCCTCGGGCTGGACCGGCGAGCGGTGGGCGGGGGTCGTCGACGCCTACTTCGCCCAGCACGACGACGTGGGGACCGGTGCCGACGCCCGCGGCCCCGCGCTGCTGATCATCGAGCGGCACCCCGACGTCTGGCGGGTGCGCCAGATCCTCGATGACCCGGACGGCGACCACGACTGGGGCTTCGACGCCGAGGTTGACTTGGCCGCCTCCGACGAGGAAGGCGTGGCGGTGATCCGCCTGATCGACGCCGGCCGCATGGACTAGCGCGTGCGGCTGCTCACGTCTCGTCGGCGACCTGGTGTCTATCGACCTTGCCAGGACCGGCTGGATCCTCGTCCTGGTGTTCCAGCCGGTCCTGCAAGACCCGTTGTTCTTCGCTCGCCTTGCGGGCATCCACCGGGGTGGGAGGCGGTTGGTTACTGAGCTCCATACTCAGTGCTTGAAGGCGTCCTTGACCTTCTCGCCGGCATCCTTGAGGCTCGACTTCGCCTGGTCGAGCTTGCCCTCGTTCTCGGTGCTCTTGTCACCCGTGGCGCGGCCGACGCCCTCCTTGGCCTTGCCGGCGGCGTCATCGACCTTGTTGCTGATTTTGTCTGAAATACCCATGCCCGCGAGTACCTCACCGACCCGGAAACGAAACTCAGCGCTGGTCGGCCCGCCCTGTCCACACGACGCGGTAGGACTCGGCGGCCGGCACCCAGCCGAACTGCCGGGAGTCGACCACCCCGGGGGCGCCCGGATTGTCCGAGCAGGCCTCGAACGCGGCGTCGCGGCCGCGGCCGCGCACCTGGCCGACTCGCTTGACCAGCCAACGGGACGACAGCCGGGGATCGGGGAACACCCGCACCTGCCCGGGTTTGGGCCGTCCGCCGCGCACCGCCAGCAGTCCGTCACCGGGGCGCAGTGTCGGCAGCATCGAGTCCTCGACCACTAGAAACCGGCGCACCGGCCAGGACCGGAGCCCATGGTTCTCGCGCATGGTGAAAGGGTAAGTTAGGGCCATGCTGCAAAGACTTTTCGCCAACGCCACCCCTGCCCACGCCCACTGCGACCTGTTCTGCGGCGTCTACGACCCCGCTCAGGCCAAGATCGAGGCGCTCTCGTGCCTGAAGACGATCCAGAAGTACCACGACTCGGATGACGAGCACTTCAAGACCCGCGCCATCATCATCAAGGAGCGCCAGGCCGAAGAGGTCAAACATCACCTGATGGTGCTGTGGGCCGACTTCTTCGCCAAGGAGCACTTCGAGCAGTTCCCCAACCTGCACCAGCTGTTCTGGGAGGGCGTGCACGGCGCCGGCGACGTCAAGAAGTCGCTCGATGTCGCGGTCGCCGAGAAGCTGCTCAAGACCATCGATGAGATCTCCGACATCTTCTGGCAGACCGACAAGGGCAAGCAGATGGGCGTGTACCCGCCTGCCTGACAACTGACGTCCCAGTGCCGCGCGGTCGCAACGGCCGCGCGGCACTTGTATTTCGGGGCCTTGCCCAGGCTACTTCCAGGCGAACAACGGCTGCTCGAGCTCGTCGACCGCCTCGTGGCGGCCTTCCAGGCACAGCCACCGCAGCTGCAACAGCACCGCGCCCGTCGGCGCGTGGATGAGGTCATTGCCCAGTGGCATCTGCACAACCGGGCGGGGGCTTTCCGGGATCGTGATGAATCGCGGCGAGTCCGGCCGCTGTAGCTGATGCAGACCCACCCGATACACCGCCACCACTTCGTCCGGCGCCGGGCGAGGATCCAGTCGGCCGCCGCCCCAGATCACCACCGGGGTGATGATGTAGCCCGAGCGCGTCGGGTAATCGTCGAGCAGCCCGAGCACCGAGGTCTCCGGCAGCCGGACGCCGACCTCCTCGTCGAGCTCGCGCAGCGCCGCGTCGACCACCGTCTCCCCCGGGTCCAGCCTGCCGCCGGGCAGCGCCCACTGCGCGGCATGCGAACTCAGCCGGGAGGCCCTGCGGCACAACAGAAACGCCGCGCCGCCGGACACGCCGACCATCCGGCCGTCGAGGCCCGGTTCCATCGGCCGTCCGGCGATCCAGTCGTCCACCGGAGCCGGGTCGACCCGGTCTTCCCCGGCCTCAGAGTCGACGAGCACCACCGCCACGGCGGCATGGCGTTTGGAGGGGTCGGTCGCCGCGCGGCGGTCGTGCCCGGCCAGGTGGCCGCGGATCTGGCCGCGCAGTGCCTCGTCATAGGTGATCGTCACGGTTCGACCATAGAGCGGTGTCCTGATGGTCCGGACGCGAGGACGCCGCGGGGTGCCAGTATCCAGGCGATCAGATGGCACCCCGCGGCGTCACGGGCAGATCAGTAGGTCGGGACGAACACTCCGTTGATCCAGACACCCCAGTGGTTCCAGCCCTCGTCCCACACCTGCTTGTTGCCGTTGGCCCAGCTCGGGTCAACCGGCTTCGGCGGCGCCCAGGCCGGCGGCGTGCCGGCATCGGGTCCGGCAGGCGGGAGCGCCGGCTGGCCGGGTGCGGGCGGCGGCGCAGGCGGGTTTGCACCTGCGGTTGCGGCGCCCAATCCCAGTGCGCTTGCGGCCAATCCGCCGACAACAGCGGCGCCGGCGACAATGTCGAGCAACTTCATGGCTTGGTGCTCCAATCGTGCGTCAATCGTGCGTGCAGTGATCTGCCTGGTACGGCTATTAGCTATCCAGATCGACGATCGATAAACATCACGCTTGCCGCTGGGGCAAAGACTCGACCACCCAGTCCGATCCGGGCGAAGTCGCCGGCCATCAGTACGTCACGTGCACGGTCGTGAACGTCCGCCGCGCGATCCGCCAGCCGGCCTCGGTGCGGACAACTTCGTCGTCGTAGAAACCCCTGGCGTTCACACCGGAGTTGTTGTCGGCAGCCATCACCCACGCATCAACATAGCTGCGGGTTAGGGCTCGCTCGCCCTGGAGGTCGATCACGATATTGCTGATCCGGTGCATGAGATGTCCGAGTTCGGCATGAATGGTGTCCATGAACTCGGTGACCGCCTCGACGCCGTCCCACACCCCGATCTCGCCGTAGTCGAGGTAACAGTCGGGGGTGAACACGGTGCGGAAGAGGTCCCAGTCACGGCGGTCGATGCCGGTGGCGTAGCGGATCAGCAGATCCGAGATGTCCTGGCGGTCTTGCAGTTCGTTCATGCGGTTCTCCGTTCGGGGTGCACGACGATCGCGTCGGAACCGTCACTGGTGCCGAGGTCGGGCCGTTGCGCATCTGCAGTTCCCTATCTCAAATAATCGAGATAGGATCTCGGCGATTTAAGCTGACACTAAGCCGACCGCCGGAGTCAATGATGAAAGGCACGACGTCCGCGCCGACGGCGCGCGTAGTCGATGTCCTCGAGTTGCTCGCCAGACCGGGTAACGAGCGGCTGCGGTTCTCGGACATCGTGCGTGAACTCGACCTGACCCAGGCCACCGCGCACTCCATCCTGAAGACGCTCAGCGACCGTGGCTGGATCACCCGGCATCCGGTGGATAAGTCGTTCGGCCTCGGGCCCGCGCTCGCCGTCGTCGCCGCACGCACGGACGCGGTGCGGCCGATGGCACATGCTGCCCACGCCGCCGCCGCGCAGCTGTCCGCCGAATGGGGTTATGCCGCTTCGGTGGTCGAACGCGTTGGTGACTCGCTGGTGATCACCGCATTCGAAGCCGGCGGAGCCGGCTCGCACACCACTCTGCCGGGCGACCGCATCGCCTACGCCCCACCGTTCGGGGTCGCGTTCGCGGCGTGGGACAGCCCCATCGAACAGCGCGCGTGGATCGCGCGATCCGGCTCGGCGAATCCCGAACTGGCCGAACGCCTGCAACGGGTGCTGGTGCGCACCCGCGAGCGTGGTTTCGATATCGACTGGACCACACCGGCGTTGGGTCAGATGACACAGTTGGTCGGCGCCCTGCGCGACGACGTCCCGGCCCATGTGCGGACGATGCTCGACCAGCTCCTGGTGGAATGCACCACAATCGGCCTATTGCCCGACACCGACTCCGCACCGCGACCGCAACCCATCGCCTCGATCTGCGCGCCGGTATTCGACGACGGTGGCCGAGTACCGATGATCCTTGCGGTGCACCCGTTCGTCGCGCTGCCGATGCGCCAGGTCACCGCGATCGGCAAGCGCCTGATCTCGGCGGCGGCAACACTCTGCGGGTAGGAAAACCTACTTGCGTGCGAGCGGGCTGTAGAAGACCAGTCCGTTGCCCTTGTTGTCGTAGACAACCGCACGACGCTCGTGGGCGTCGTCGTACGGGCCCTTGACGATCCCGCCACCACTGGCCTCGACAGCCCTCGCGGCCGCGTCGACGTCGGCGGTCTTGATTCCGACGACGACCTGGCCGGGAATCGGGTGATCGATCTCGGTCGCCAGCGCGAGGGTGACCGGCCCGCCGTCGAGCGCTGCGAAATGCGCGCCGTCGCGGAACTTCAGTGCCATGCCCAGGGTCTCGCTATAGAACCGGATCGACTCATCCAGATCGTCGGTCGACAGGATGATCATCTTGACTTCGTGCTCGCTCATCGGCGCCTCCTGTGTCTGAAGCGCTTCCAGACTACGACAACGCCTCCTGCCTCATGGGCGCACCGAAGGCAGTGGTGTGAGTGCCGGCCTGCAGCCAGTCGGCGATGTTGCGGACGTAGTCTTTGAACACGGTCAGCCGGGACGGATCGGCGAGGATCTGGCTGCCGGGCGGCTCGCTGACGAACGAGGGTGCACCACAGGACAAATCCCAGTTGTAGTCGGCGAAGTGATGGAACGTCGACTCGACAAGAGCACGGCCCAGCGGCAGCCCGTCGGCGGTGTCGCCGTCTAGCGCGACCGCGAGGTTGAAGCGGCGGCCGCTGGCGCTGCTTCGCCCCTCGGCCACCACGGTAGCGGCGGGGACGGCTGCCGAGACCGCGCCTTCATGCGGGTGCGCCGGGAACCATTCGATGCCGCCGCTGGTGGTGTGCGGCGTACGCAGCAGCGGATGCACCGGTCCCGGGGAAAACACCGGCTGATAGTCCCCGTTGGCGCCGGAGTGGTAGTTGGGCCAGGAGATCTCCGGGGTGTCCTGGTCGTCACACAGGTGGCGCTGGTCGACGGTCGGATCGGCGAATTCGTTGACCAGGCCCAGCGATCCGAGCCGAGTCAGGCAACACCCCAGATCCTGATGATCCCGAGCGGTCAGCACGCCGCCACCAGCCCGGCGGAACCTCATGATGGCTTCAGCCTCGGCATCCGTCAGGCCGTCGCCGGTGTCCACAGCCATCAGCCACAGCTGGTCGAAGCCCAGGTCGTCGAGAACGCTCAGCACCGGGTCGTCCCCCCGGCATGCCCGGTTCCTGGCGACGACATCATGCCCGGCCGCGCGCAACTCGCCGGCCAGCAGGGCGAAGCGGGCGATGTCCCAGTCGTCGGGCTGTGCAGTGATCGTGGTCTGAAGCAGGATGCGTGCCATGGTGATTCAACCTTTCTCGGCGGAGGCCGGGACTCGTAAGTGACTACGCGCGGCCAGTTCGTCGTCGTCGACGAGCTCGAGCATCGGCCGTCCCGGGACACACACCATCGTGACCACGAACCGGCTGTTGACGTCGTCCCGGTTGTTGGCATCCGAGTAGTGGATGACGTCACCGCCGGGCTCCCAGAATGCTTCGCCGGCGCGGATGACCCGTGGTGGCTGCCCTTCGAGCTCGAAGAGCATCTCGCCCTCGAGCATGTATCCGAACGCGGGCCCACTCGGGTGGCGGTGCGGCGGAGCACCTGCACTGCCCGGCGGGTACTCGATGACGACGGTCATCACGTCGGCCCCGTCCGGAATGAACGGCGGGTGCACGTCCTGCACCACGCTCAGGGCGTTCTCCCATTGCGGGTCATAGCTTTTCGACATGTCCTTCTCCTCGGTTGTCAGACGGCGGTTCCGCCGCCGTCGGCGTGCAGGGTCGAACCGGTGATGAAGCTCGCGCGGGGCGAGGCTAGGAAGAGCACCGCGTGCGCGATTTCGTCGGGGTCGGCGGTCCGGCCAAGCGGTAGCGCCCGGCCGAGCTCGGAGTTGGTGTCTCCCCATTGAGCTTGCACGCCTTCGGTTTTGGTGGGCCCGGGCGCGACGCTGTTGGCCCGGACTCCATAGGGTCCGAATTCGGCTGCCCAGGCTCGGGTCAGCGACTCGACCGCGGCCTTCGACGCGCCATACGTGGACGCTCCGCCGACGCCTTTGGACGCGACCATCGAGGTGACGTTGACGATGCTGCCCCGGCGCCGCTGGAGCATCCCACGAACCAATCCCGCGGTCAGGAAGTAGGTGCCGCGCACGTTGGTGTCGAAGGTCGTCTCGAACGTCGCGATGCTCTGGTCGACGGTGAGTGCACCGGGGAAGCTCGCCGCGTTGTTGACGAGGATGTCGACGTCACCGGCGTGGTCGACCAGCGCTGTCACCGAGTCGGCATCGGCGAGATCGGCGGCGATGAACCGGGCGCCGCCGGGTATCTGACCGAGCGCGGCTTCGCCACGCTTGGGGTCGCGTCCGGTGACGATGACCGTGGCGCCGGCACCGGCCAATAGGCGGGCGCAGGCCAACCCGATCCCGGCGGTGCCACCGGTAACGAGGGCGGTGTGTCCGGTCAGCTCCATCGCGGCGCTCATGCGATCTGCTCTGCGGGTGCGTACGCGGTCTGCGCGAGCGCGACGCGCAGCCGCTGCCTGCCGCGCGATGCCCGTGACATGACCGTGCCGCGCGGAATGTTCAGGATCGTGGCGGTCTCGGCGTAGGTGTGACCCTGCACCTCGGCGTAGAACAACACGGCACGGAAGTCGTCGGGCAGGGCGCCCATTGCCGAGCGAAGCTCGTGGTCGGGCAGCCGGGTGAGCGCCTCGGCCTCGGCCGAGCGGGACGCGGTCGACGACCGGGCCGCGCTGTCGGCCAGGTCTCGTTCGGTGACTCCGTCAACCGGCACCTCCGCCGGCCTGCGCTGCTTGGCGCGGAACGTGCTCACCCAGCGGTTGTAGAGAATCCGGAACAGCCAGGCCTTGAAATCGGTGCCGTCGGAGAAGGTGTGATAACCCATGAAGGCGTGCAGCAGGGTGTCCTGCACCAGGTCTTCGGCGTCGGCCGCGGTCTTGGTCAGTCCCTTGGCCCGGCGCAGCAGCGCATCGAATAGGGGTTGCGCGTCGCGGGCGAACCGGGCGGCGGCCTCGGAGTCGGTTGGCCGGGGAACAGACGTGACGGTCATGATCGGGTCTCCTGGGTGCGTTGACTGATGACTTCAGCCTCGCCACCGCGCCCCGTGTGCGAACCCTTGAAAACCCGTAGTCAGTAGTCAATGGTCGGTGGCCACGCAGGGCGACCACGCGGGCGGGCCTCGTGGGTCGACTGGTGAGGCCTTCAGCTTGGCGCGACAGGCGCCGCCGCGTCGGCGGCCATTACGCCATCTATCCCACAAAACGCGACACGACGGGCATCAGCTCGCCCAGGACATCGTCCGCAGCTGCCTGCGTGAGGTGATCCCGAGCTTGGCGAACACTTTCCGCAGATGCCATTCGACGGTGTGCGTGCTGATGAACAGCTGCGCGCCGATCTCCTGGTTCGTCATGCCGTCGCCGGCCAACCTGGCGATCTGGGCTTCCTGTGCGGTGAGCTCACCGCCCGCACTCGGTTGCTGGGCGCGCACCTTCTCGCCGGTGGCTGCCAGCTCCCGACGAGCACGCTCGGCGAACGCATCGGCGCCCATCCGGACGAACATCGCGTGGGCCTCGGTCAGGTGGTGCCGGGCGTCGACGCGGCGCAGCATCCGTCGCAGCCACTCCCCGTACACCAGGTGTGCGCGGGCCCGGTGTACCGCGATCGTGGTGCGGCCCAATCGTTCGATGGCTTCGGTGAACAGCGCATCGGCGTCCTCGTCATCGGCGAGCATCGCCTGGGCGCAGGCGAGCGCGCCCAAGCCCCAATCGGTTCCGGTGGCACCCGCACGCTCGGCCAGGTCGTTGCACGCCGCGACTGCGGCGTCCCGCTCGCCGGTGCGGGTCGCCGCCTCGACCAACTCGTAGAGACACCAGCTGTAGAAACCGACATCTTCGTATTCACAGACCGAGCGGGCCGCGGCCAGCGCCTCGGCGTATCGGCCCAGTCCGTTGTAGAGGACCGCGGCTGCGTAGCCGGTCAATCCGAGCACTCGGCCTTCACCGCGGCTGGCTCCGTCGGCTTCGGCCGCCTTGAACAGCCGTTCGGCTTGAGTCACGTCGCCCCGCCAGGCGGTCAACATCAGGGCGTGGTATTTGACCGCTGCCGAGTGATCGGTCGCCGAGGTGATCGCATTGGCCTCTTCGACAAGGGTTGCGGCGGTGCGGAATTCACCGGCAACGACGTGGACTCCCGCCTGGTAGATGAGCGCCCGGGGCAACATCGCCAGCGCGCCGGCGGTGCGGGCGGCCCGCACCGCGGCGGTGGCGAGCTGATCGACGATCGTGTCGTCCCAGAGTTCGTGGGCAGCCGACTCCTGCAGGATCGGGAACGCCGGAACCATCCATCGCAGTACGTTGCGATCGTCGGCGGCGGCCAGGCCGCACATGTGGTCCAAGCCGGTCCGCAGCGGGTCGACACCGGCACTGACGCCCCCGATGATGCGCTGAGCTATCCCCATGAGCAGGAAGTCCACCGCGCGGGACAACTCGGTCACCCGGCCGAGCGCTTGCAGTGCGGCCTCGGCAGCACGGGCCAGCGCATCCGGTTCACCGAGCCGCCCGGCGTACATCAGTGCCGCGATGGCCTCCAAATAGCTTTCCCGCGCGGCATATTCGTCGAGGTCCTCCAGTTGACCGGCCGCGTCGAGCAGGGCCTGCGCGGTGTCGCGCACGGCGGGCGCTCCGGCCTCCCCGGCGCGGCTTCGGACGAAATCCATCTGCGCCCGTAACCGGACTACCTGCGCGCGTTGCAGATCCGACAACGGCGCCCGCTCGGCGAGGTCGAGAAGATCGCGAGCGGCTGCCGGTGCGGCCGCGTCCCGCTTGGCTCGGGCGGCCGCCAATGCGCGCGCACCACGCAGATCCGGGTCGGCGGTCAGGATTGCGGCGCGCTCGAGGAAGGCGACCGCCGCCGCGATCCCGCCC
>JAEZIA010000262.1 GCA_023416315.1 Actinomycetes bacterium | reverse complement strand
CTGGGCAGCGGCCCGTGCACGGTCTCGTTGCTGGCCAGCTTGATGGCACCGAGCACCGTCTTGCCTGGCGTGTAGGCCGGTAGATCGGCCAGTTCAGGGCGCAGGCGGGCGGTCATTTGTCCAAGTCTAAGGGGGCTGTGTACTCTCATCCATCGGCGGTTCGGGGCAGCATTTGGGCTCCGGTACGCTCAGGTAGTTCAGGAGGCGTGCCAGAGCGGCCGAATGGGACTCACTGCTAATGAGTTGTCCCCCTTACCGGGGACCGGAGGTTCAAATCCTCTCGCCTCCGCCGCGGCTGATTCGTCAGCCACGAACAATTGAAGACAGACGGCGCCCGTAGCTCAACGGATAGAGCATCTGACTACGGATCAGAAGGTTAGGGGTTCGAATCCCTTCGGGCGCACTCATCACTTGCCGAGTTCATCGCGTTGACGACCAGCAGTACGGCGCCGACGATCAGATACCCCCGCAGATCAGCCCACCGGCGGCAGCAGTGTCAGCGGTGGCATCCGCCAGTGACCCGAAGGAACAGCGAGCGGACTTCCTAGGTTCGTCCGCTCGCTGTGCACCGTCGGTTCGGCGACTCCTATCCGCCTGCGCCGCCGCCACCACCGGCGCCGCCGGTGCCACCGCTGCCGGTGTCGCCGCCACCGGCGCCTTGCTGGCCGGCGTTGCCGTCGGTGCCCTTGCCGGCGCCGGTGCCGCCCGTACCGCCGGTGCCGCCCTTGCCGCCGGTTCCGCCCTTGGTGACGGTCATCCCGTTGCTGGCCTTGCCGCCGGTCCCGCCGTGACCGCCGCTGCCGCCGGTCCCGCCGCTTCCTGCGGTACCCGTGCCGCCCTCGCCGCCCTTGCCGCCGGCACCACCGTCGCCACCGATGCTGACGTTGGCCGGGGCGCTGTCGACGCCACCGGTGCCGCCTTCGCCGCCTACGCCGCCTGCGCCGCCGGTGCGACCGGTGCCGCCCTTGCCGCCTTCGCCGCCTACGCCGCCGGTGCCACCGAATTCAGTGAGGACGCCACCGGCCGGACCGGTGCCGCCCTTGCCCCCGGTGCCGCCGGTGCCACCGGCCGCCTTGGTGCCGGTGCCGCCATCGCCACCCTTGCCGCCATTTCCGGCGGCAGTGTCGATGCCGTTCGCACCGGCGCCGCCGGTGCCGCCTTCGCCGCCGATCGTGCCTTCGCCGCCGTTGCCGCCGTCACCACCGGATTGCCCGCTGACCACTCCGTCACCGCCTTCGCCGCCGTCGCCGCCGAGGCCGCCGTAACCTCGGTTGCCGTGCAGCAGACCGCCGCCGCCCGCGCCGCCTGCGCCACCGTCGCCGCCCTTGCCTGCAGCCGAGACTGCCGTGCCGTCGAAGCCTTGTCCGCCGGTACCGCCCTTGCCGCCGAAACCACCCTTACCGATGAGCCCGGACGCGCCGCCGTTGCCGCCGTCGCCACCCTTCTTCCCGTCGGGTGAATCGGCCGTGCCGTCGGCGCCCGTGACGCCGTCGCCGCCGTCGCCGCCCCGGCCGAACAGCCGGCCGGCGTCACCGCCGTCACCGCCATTGGCGCCGTGACCGCCGTTGCCCCAAAGCATTCCGGCGTCGCCGCCGTTGCACGCGTCACCGGTGCAGTCCTCGGCTGCGTTGAGTCCGTTGCCGATCAACCAGCCGCCCGGGCCGATGATCGGACGGCCTTCGGCACTCGCGACGTCGAGGGCCGCCGCGGCCAGCTGGTTGGTCGTGGGCGCGCTCGCCGAGCCGATCAGGTCACTGTTGCCGCCCGTCAGCAGCCACCACGAGTCCTGCGATCCCAACGGCGAGTCGGTCGAGGCCAGCCGCACGGTCGCCGTGATCGGTGCCGGCGCACCGGGAGGCGACGCCAACAGCGCACCGATGCCGACCATGGCCGCGCCGCCCAGTGCGGCGGTCACATAACGTGAGATGTGATTGGACATTGCTCGCTCTCCTTAGACCTAGCGCACACGTGGGCACGGGCCAGCTCGCTGGACAACCGCGGTAACGGGCGCTGACCCCCTCTTGGAGTGTCCTGCGCACCACACCGGACCCTGTCAGTAGTGCACTACTGCAAAACCGCTGCCCATCAGCTGTGCGCTACTGAGGAGCGCAGCCGGTGGCGCAGTGAAAAGGGTGGGGAACGTAAGCGAAGTGACGTTGACCGAGCAGGTGGTTGACCGCCCGGCGGACGCCGACTCGGAGATCCTCCGCGACTACGTCGCGCATAGGTTGCATACGCCCACAACCACTTTGGCGATTGCACGATCCGTGCTGCGGATCCCGTCGGGTGTGAGCAGCTAGACGGCCCCGGCGTTCTCGCCCTCGTCGGTGTATTGGGGACCGCTCGGCTGTGGCGCGTTGCCAGTGCCGCCGGCGTCCTCGCCCTCTTTCCAATACAGGTCGTCGGTCGGGAGTGGCGCGGGTCCGGTGCTGCCCGGATTCTCGTTGGCGTCCCAGTAGTACGGGTCGGTGGGATCCGGCCAAAGCAGGCCGCTGCCCGAGTCGTCAGCAGCGGCCGTCGCGGCGCCCGAGAGCATGATTGCTGCCATTGCCAAGACCACCATGCCCATCGACGTCAGCCTTGCGCGCACCATCACAGCTACAGCCTCGCTGTCGCGAGTGGCCGACGAATGAACGGACAGTGAAATCAGGAACGCAAACTCAGGTCGTGCAGTGCCACCGACGGCTCGATGGCCAGTTTGTCGGAGTGGCGCGGCCGAAGGCGTCGAATCACGTAGCTGATGGCCAGAAATTGAGCGACGCCGACCACCATCAGCGGCCACAGCGCGCCGGCTACCGCCGACCAGACCGCTCGGGCAGCGTCACCCGGCGCGTCATACGACGCGAACTGTGGGCTGACCAGCCAGACGGCCACCGCTGCGACGACCGCCACCACGAGATACAGGTCCAACCACATAGGGACGAGAGTCCCAGGTCCGTCTTAAAGTCCGGTGTCGCAATCGTGTGAAGGTCCTGAGAGGGACGCAATCGCCGCGTGATCGTGATTACTACGTGATGGTGAGGCCGCCGTCGACCACAATTGTCTGACCCGTCACATAACCGGCGGCCGGTGAGGCGAGCCATACTGCGGTAGCAGCCAATTCGGCGGGATCGCCGAGCCGGCCCACCACCACCCGCGGTAGCTGCTTGTCCAGGTAGCCGGGCTGGTACTCGTCGGTCATCTCACTCTTGAAGAAGCCGGGCGCCAGGGCATTGACACGAATTCCCTTGCGGGAGCCCCATTGTTGGGCCAAATCGCGGGTCAGCCCCATCACGCCGGCCTTCGAGGCGCTGTACGCCGCCTGCGGCAGCCCGCCCGTCGTGATGCCAAGAATGCTGGAAATATTGATGATTGAGCTGCCGGCAGTCATGACCCGGCCGCAGGCCTGAGCCATCCAATACGAACCGTTGAGGTTGATGTCGATGACCTTGCGGAACTGTTCGGGCGTTTCCCTGGTGGCCGGCACAGCGGTGCCGACACCCGCGTTGTTGACCAGCACGTCGACTCGGCCGAACTCCTTGATCGCCGAGTCAACCAGCTGCTGGCACTGCTCGGGGTCGGCGACATCGGTCTTGCGGGTGTACGCCTTGCGGCCGGCCTCTTCGACGAGGGCCGCGGTGCCCGCCATCTGCTCCACTCGCCGGGCGCCGAGTACCAGATGGGCACCCGCCTCGGCGAAGGCCTGTGCGAACGACACGCCTAGACCCGAGGACGCCCCGGTGACGATGACGACCTTGTCGTCCAGCCGAAAGCTGTTCAAGATGCTCATGACGGGTTCCTCAATACCTGACGGGCGATCGCGTACTTGTGCACTTCGGTCGGGCCGTCGTAGATACGGAAGGCCCGCATATCGGAGAAGATCATGCCGACGGGGGTTTCGTCGGAAATGCCCATGCCGCCGAGGATTTGCACACAGCGGTCGGCCACCTTGAACAGCTCCTCGGAGACGTAGGCCTTCACCATCGAACTCTCGTGGCGTCCCTTGGCTCCGCCGTCCAACGTCCAGCACGCCCACCAGATCGCCAATCGGCACTGCTGCAACGCGATTTCGTTGTCGGCCAGCATGAAGCTCACACCCTGATGCTCGCCGAGCGGCTTACCGAAGCCGGTCCTGGTCCGGGCGTGCTCGATCGCGATCGACTGCGCGCGCGACGCCGCCCCCAACCATCGCATGCAGTGCGTCAATCGCGCTGGCGCAAGACGCAACTGGGCATAACGCAGCGCCTGCCCCACCTCGCCGAGCACCGCGGACGCCGGCAGTCGCAAGTTGTCGAAGCGGACCACGCCGTGGCCCTCGACGTAGTTGCGGTCCATCGTGTCCATCACGCGCTCGAGCTCGATGCCCGGTGTCTGGCCGTCGCAGAGGAACAGTGTCGGGCCATCCGCCCCATGCGAGTTCGGTGCCACCCGCGCCATGATGATCCAGGTCCGCGACTTGTTGGCTCCGGTGATCAGCCATTTACGGCCGTTGATCACGTAGTCGGTTCCGTCGTAAACCGCCTCGGTGGCAAGCTGATTGGGGTCGGACCCAGCGCCGCCGGGTTCGGTCATCGCGAACACTGACCGCTGGCGGCCGTCGATCACCGGGACCAGGAACTTTTCGGCCTGTTCGTCGGTGGCGATCTTCGAGAGCAGGTACATGTTGCCCTCGTCGGGCGCCGCGCAGTTCAGCGCGACCGGTCCCAGCGTGGACCAACCCGCGGCTTCGAACAGCACTGCCTGTTCGCGGTGCGACGGCTCGCGACCGCCGAATCGGTGCGGCGCTTGGAACGTCAGCAGGCCGGCATCCCGAGCCAGCCCCACCAGCTCGGTGCGCAACTCCTCATTGGGGCCGTGCCGGGTGATGCGCGGATCCCGTTCGTAGGGAACGATCTTGTCGACGACGAACGCGCGGATTTCGTCACGCAAGGCCGCCAGGTCGTCGGGAATCTCGAAATCAATCATCGTTGTCCCTCCATCAGTGCGACGGCCCGCTCGAACAAGCGCACCGTGGCGGTGTGTAGGTGGTCGCCAACTTCCTTGGGCGCCAACCCTGCAGCCGCGCGGGCATTGGAGCCCTCGAGAATGATGCCGAGCTTGAAACAGGCAAGCACGGTGTACCAGTCGATGTTGGACAGATCGCGGGTGGTGTTCTGTCCATAGCGCTCGATCAACTCGTCGGGAGTGGCCAGGCCACCCGCGCCCATGAGCGCGTTGCCCAGCACGGAGTCGCGGCCGGGCGCATACCAGGTGGCCAGCATCCAGGCGAGGTCGAGCAGCGGATCGCCGATCGTGCACATTTCCCAGTCGACGATCGCCACGACGTCCGGGCCGGTGGGCGAGAACATCACGTTCGCGGCGTGGTAGTCGCCGTGCATGATGCCCGGCTGCCACTCGGCGGGCATGTTCTGCTGCAGCCACGTCGCGACGGCGTCGACGTCACCGATGTCGGGTCCCGGGTAGTTGTCGAACCCGCTGTAGGACTCGAGCTCGGAAAGCCACCGTGGCACTTGACGTTCCAGGAAGCCGTCCGGCTTGCCGAAGTCGGCGAGGCCCACCGCGACGTGATCGACGGCGCCCAGTTTGGCTGCCGCGTCCGCCATCGACAGACCCATCTCGTGCCGGACACCGGCGTCACCGGCATGCAGCGGCGGCAGCATCGACCCGGCGTTGAATCCGTCGACCGGCTCCATCAGGTAGAAGACGGCGTCGCCGAGCACCGAGGTGTCCTCACACACCGCGATCAGATGCGGGTGCGGGACGTCGGTATCGGCCAACGCGTGCAGCACCCGGGTCTCCCGCAGGATCACCTTGTTGCTCACCGGCCGCAGATGCCGCGGCCCCCGGCGGAACACGTACTCCCGGCCGGAACGGGTGAACCGCAGCATGATGTTCTGCGTACCGCCGGTGATCTCGGAGATGTTCTCGAGCGGACCCTCACCGAGGCCCTGCTCCGACATCCACGCGCTCACTGCGCTCAGGTCGTCCACCCCGGTGAACCTACCGTACGGTTGGTTGAGCCAGTCCCTTCGGCCAGGGCAACCGGCTGTCGATGGTGTGGAACACGCTCCAGCCGATCACGGTACCCAGGGCGATCGACAGGATCGCCGCTCCGGTAGCCCCCAGGCTGGTCGCCCCGACATGGGTGCCGGTGGCGGCCTGGCTGACAGACTCGAAGCTCAGCGCACCGGGCACCAGTGCCCAGAACGCCGCCAGCATCATCACGATCGCCGGGGGAGAGGTCCTGATCCGGGCGGCCAGCATGGCGAACGGCACGGTGAGGAACGCGCCGATGAACCCGGAATAGGCTGCGGCGACGAACTTTCCAGCGACGGCCTGGCCGATCAGGGCGACCGCGATCGCGGCTGTCAGCCAGATCAGCGAGCCCCGCGGCGCGGAGAGATAGACGTAGAGGCCGATGGCCACCACGATGATCGCCACGTACAGCGACCACGACCCCATCTGCGCGGACGGCGTCTGCGGCCTGACCTCCCCGGCCACGTGCACACCCAGCGCCACCCCGAACACCAGTAGCGCCAGCTGGGCGACACCGTAGACCAGTCGGCTGGTGCCGCCGATCAGCTGATTGCTGGCCAGCTCCATCGCGCCGATGGTCAGTGACATGCCGGGCAGCATCGCCACCAGCGCGGGTGCGATGACGCGCAGCAGTCCGTCGTTGGCGGTGTCGGCGACGAACCAGGTCGCCAGCATCGTCACGAGCATCGCCGCCGCGGTCGGTAACACCGGGTTCAGCGACGGGAACGGCCGGCCGAGTTGGGCGATCGCCCCCACGATCAGGCCGAGGAACAGGTAGCCCGGCAGTGATGCCCACGTCGGGTTGATGACCATGCCGAAACCGATTGTCGTGACGGCGTATCCGAGTGTCGTCGCGACAGGCCCGAAGCGCGGACGCAGCTTGCGTGCCCGGCCGATCGCCTGGACCGCGTCGGTCGGGGTGATCGCGCCGACAGCGGCCAGGCTGGCGATATCGTCGATGCGCCCGGCCATGTCCAGCTGCAGCGAGTAGGTCGTCGAGGTGTCGACCTCGTATCCGACATTGCCCACCTGGATCATCAGCACGGTGGGCAGGACGACGAGGCGCACCGGCTGGGTGGTGTATTGCGCGGCGATCTCCTGCAGCCGCGAAAAGACCAGCTGCGTCGGCTGTTCCACCTCGATCAGCGCGATGCCGATTTCGCGCAGCATCGCCGCGACCTCGACCTGATCATGGGAGTCCGGAGGCCCCAGCGGTTCCGGGGGAGTCTTACGGATCGCGTCGAGGATCCGTGTGCGCCAGGCCGGTCGCTTTTCGTCCATACCCCGCATCATTGCGGATGTGCGGCGCTCCCAGGCGTCGGCTCGGCGGGCTCGGCTTGCGGCTGCCGGTGTTTCTGCCACGGCCAGTAGCCGGTGATCTCCAGCTCCAGCGAGAAACTCAGGAAGGTCCGGATCAGCACGATGCCGGCCAGCACTGCCACGCTGCGCGCGTCCGGCGTCACCGCGACGGTGCGGATGATGTCGGCGGCGACCAGAAGTTCCAGCCCCAGCAGGATCGAGCGACCGAGTTGCTGGCGAAACGCTCGGTAGGCGTCACCGGTTCGCAGCCGCCGGATGACCCCGGCGGCGGACAGCAGCGCGCCGATCGCGATCACCGCGACGCCCGTCGCGTCGATCACCTTGCCTACCGTCTCGATGACCTCGAAGAAGTTCACCGAAAAATTATCTGGCGGGCATCACCATCGTCGCGGTAGCCGCGCCGCCCTGTTCGGTCGCCCGCACCGATACCTTCTCGCCGGTCTGCAGCGGCTGGGGCGGCTTGCGGGTGTCGGTGTTCAGCACGTACGTGTTGCTGAAGCCGTCCTCGCTGCGGACGGTGATCGACGTGTCGGAGGCGGCGGTGACGTCGCCGGTCTGGGTGAGTTCGGTGCTGAAGCCACCTTTGCCGTCGGAGACGACGCTCTCACCGTGCAGGGTGCGTTGAAAGCCACCGGGGCCGCCGGGGCCACCCGGGCCGCCGCCCCACCCGGGTGGGCCGCCCGGGTGCCCGTCACCGCTGTTGCCGGTGGCGGCGTAGACCACCACCCCGCCGGCCGCCGCCAGCGCGGCCGCGATCCCCACGGCCGCCACCGTTGTCCGGGTTGACCAGGTCTTGGGGTGCTCGGCAGGCGCGCCCCACACGGGTTGCTCTTCGACGCTCATGCCCCCACGGTGGGCAGTCAACCTGTGCGCCGGCTGTGTGCTCGATCAGCGGGCTCTATGCGTCACGTTTCACAGCGGGCACATAGGAACGACATAGGAACCGCTCATCGCCGGTTCCATACTGGAGAACATGACCTCTTCATCGGCCGAACGCGTGGTGATGCGCCGCGCCGACGGAAACCCGATCACGGTGCTGGTCGTCGACGACGAAACCGTACTGGCCGAGATGGTGTCGATGGCGTTGCGCTACGAGGGCTGGAACATCGCCACCGCCACCGACGGCGCTTCGGCGATCGCCGAAGCCCGCAACGCACGCCCGGATGCCGTGGTGCTCGATGTGATGTTGCCCGATATGAGCGGGCTCGATGTGCTGCGCAAGCTGCGGGAGCAGAACCCGCAACTGCCGGTGCTGCTGCTGACCGCCAAGGACGCCGTCGAAGACCGTATTGCCGGGCTGACCGCGGGCGGCGACGACTATGTCACCAAACCGTTCTCCATCGAGGAGGTCGTGCTGCGGCTACGGGCGCTGCTGCGCCGCACCGGTGTGACCACCGAGGACAGCGGTGCCCAGATCATCGTCGGCGATCTGGTTCTCGACGAGGACAGCCACGAGGTGACCCGGGCGGGTGAGCCGATCGCGCTGACGTCCACCGAGTTCGAACTGCTCCGCTTCCTGATGCGCAACCCCAAGCGGGTGTTGTCCAAAGCCCAGATCCTGGACCGGGTGTGGAGCTACGACTTCGGCGGTCGGTCCAACATCGTCGAGCTGTACATCTCATACCTGCGCAAGAAGATTGACAGCGGGCGCGATCCGATGATCCACACGTTGCGCGGCGCGGGCTATGTTCTCAAACCTGCGAGCTAGGACCCGCTCGCTCAGCGCGCGGGTCCTGCTCGGCCAGCTGTGCCTGTTACTTGCGGTGTGCGTGGGCATCGGCGCGGTCACGATCCTGGCGCTGCACCAATATCTGATCGGTGAGGTCGACAATCAGCTGCGCGAGACCGCGCACCGGTCGGCGGTGATCTACGGTGAACCGCTACCGCCCCCGCTGCCGCCGCCATGGCGGGACAACCGGCCGCCGTGGCCGCGGCCGGGACCGGGACCGCTATTCCTGGACGCTCCCGGCCAGCCGGTCGGCATGATCGCTGCAGTCCTCACCAACGAGACCGCCAGCGACGCAGGGCTGCTCGGGCCGGGCGGTGTGCGCACACAGGTGCCCCCCGCCGCGATCCACCAGCTGACGCAGAACGCGGGGCAGCGTACGCCGGTGACTCGTAACCTTGACGGCCTCGGTGACTACCGGCTGGTCGCGGTCCGCAGCAGGTTGACGGGCGAGACGCTGGTGATCGGGCTGAGTTTGAGCAATCTCAACGCCACCCTGTTCCGGGTCGCGCTGACCTTCGCGGTGGTGACGGTGGCCGCGCTGGCGGTGGCCACCACTGCGGGCATCCTGATCAACCGCCGCGCGCTGGCACCGCTCACCCGGGTGGTGGCCACCGCCGGCGAGGTGGCGAACCTGCCGCTGGACCGTGGTGAGGTGGCCCTGCCGGTGCGAGTACCGGAAGTCGACGCCAACCCCTACACGGAGGTGGGCCGCCTCGGGCTGGCCTTGAACCGGATGCTCGACCACATCTCGGCGGCGCTGTCCACACGCCAGGCCAGTGAGAGTCGGGTCCGTCAGTTCGTCGCCGACGCCAGCCACGAGCTGCGCACGCCGCTGGCCGCGATCCGCGGTTATACCGAACTGGCGCAACGCAAACGGGACCAAGTCCCCGACGACGTCGCCCACGCGATGGGCCGGGTGGAATCCGAAGCCGAGCGGATGACCCGCCTCGTCGAGGACCTGTTGCTGCTGGCCCGGCTCGACTCCGGGCGCCCGCTGGAACGCGAGCCCGTCGATTTGTCCCGCCTTGCCGCCGACGTTGCCAGCGACGCCCACATCGCCGGACCCGACCACGAGTGGAACCTCGACGTCCCGTCGGATCCGTTGTATGTCACCGGTGACGACGCCCGCCTGCATCAGGTGGTGGCCAACCTGTTGGCCAACGCCCGCATCCACACCCCGCCCGGCACCTCGGTGACGCTGTCGCTGCACGCCGAGCCTGATGCCGCTGTGTTGCGGGTGGCCGACAACGGGCCAGGCATCCCGGCCGAGTTGCAGTCCGAGGTCTTCGAGCGCTTCGCCCGCGGCGACACATCGCGGTCGCGCAAGGGCGGATCCACCGGGCTGGGCCTGGCTATCGCCTCGGCGGTGGTGCGTGCCCACGGCGGCAGTATCACACTGCGCAGCGTCCCCGGTTCGACCGAGTTCACCGTGCGATTGCCTCGGGTGGCCCAATTGTGACGCGCAAGAAGCATTTTGGGGCGCTGGCGGTGCTGTTGGCCGCGACGGCCGTGCTGTACATCTGGGATCTGGGCGCCAGCGGCTGGGCGAACCCGTTCTATTCGGCGGCGGCCCAGGCCGGCGCGCAGAACTGGGTGGCCTGGCTGTTCGGCTCCAGCGACGCGGCCAACGCGATCACCGTCGACAAGACCCCCGCCGCGTTGTGGGTGACGGGCCTGTCGGCACGGGTGTTCGGCGTCAATTCGTGGAGCATCTTGGTGCCGCAGGCACTGTTCGGCGTCGCCGCGGTCGCGGTGCTCTACGCCGCGGTGCGACGGATCAGCGGGCCGTGGGCGGGCCTTCTCGCCGGCGCGGTTCTGGCGCTGACCCCGGCGGCGGCGCTGATGTTCAGGTTCAACAATCCCGATGCGCTGCTGGTGCTTTCGCTCGTCGTCGCCGCCTATGCCACCCTGCGTGCGCTGGACCGCGATGCCGCGTGGTGGTGGCTGCCGGCAGCCGGCGTCGCGGTCGGCGTCGGCTTCCTGGCCAAGATGATGCAGGCCTTCCTGGTGCTGCCCGCACTCGGGGCGGTGTTCCTGCTCGCCGCCGATGCGTCGGTGCGCACCCGGCTGGCGCGGCTGGCTGCCGCGGTCGGTGCGCTGGTGGTGTCGGGCGGCTGGTATCTGCTGCTGGTCGCCCTGTGGCCGGCGGCCGCCCGGCCGTATATCGGTGGGTCGCAGAACAACTCGATCGTCGAGCTGGCGCTGGGGTACAACGGTCTTGGTCGCCTCACCGGTGAGGAGATCGGCGGCCTCGGCAATCTCAACCAGGAGGCCGGGTGGGCCCGCCTCTTCGGTGCGGAGATGGGCACCCACATCGCCTGGCTGGTGCCCGCCGCGGTCATCGCGGTCGTCGCCGGCCTGGTGATCACCCGGCGGACCCCGCGCACCGACGTGACCCGCGCCGCGCTGCTGTTGTGGGGCGGGTGGCTGGTGGTCACCGCGGTGGTGTTCAGCTTCGCCAACGGCATCTTGCATCCGTACTACACGGTGGCACTGGCCCCGGCGGTCGGCGCCGGGCTGGCGACCGGCACCACGCTGCTGTGGCGGCGCCGCACCGATATCCGGGCCGCTGTCACGCTATCCGGAATGCTGGTCATCACCGCGGTGCTGGCCGTGCTTCTGCTGCAACGTGATTCGCATTGGCTGCCGTGGCTGCGCGTCGCCGTCGCGACGATCGCCATCGGCTGTGCGCTGCTGTTGCTGGTGGTGGCGAGGCTACCCCGCCGCGCGGGCGCCGCGGTGGCCGTACTGGCGCTGGTCACCGCGCTGGCCGGACCCCTCGCGTTCTCACTGGCCACCGTCGCCGCACCGCACAGCGGGGCGATCCCGTCGGTCGGCCCGGCTGCCCGTCACGGCGGCCCGCCGGGCGGAATGTTCGACGCGCCGAGGCCCGGTGCGGCGCTCACCGCCGCCCTGCGCGACGACGCCGAGCACTACACGTGGGCCGCCGCGGTGGTCGGGTCGAGCAACGCCGCCGGGTACCAGCTGGCCACCGGTCTGCCGGTGATGGCCGTCGGCGGCTTCAACGGCACCGATCCAGCGCCCACCCTCGAGCAGTTCCAGACCTACGCCGCGCAGCGCCGCATCCACTGGTTCATCGGTTCTGACATGCCTGGATTCATGTTCGGCAACCGGACCGGCAGCGATGCCGCCGAGCAGATCCAGCGCTGGGTGAGCGCCAATTTCACCTCCCGCGATATCGACGGCGTCACCGTCTACGACCTGTCGCACGGATTCACAGCTGCCGCATAGCAAGCACAAATTTGGCGCCCACCGCCGCGGCCGACGATAGAGGCATGACCACCACAGACATCCCCGTGGCGCGCCGACGCAACGCCGCACTGATCGCCGCCGAGCGCGACGTGCCGGTGCTCGATGTCGTCGTGCCGGTGTACAACGAGCAGGCCGTGCTGGCCGACTCGATCCACCGGCTGCACCGGCACCTGCGGGAGGACTTCCCGTTCTCGTTCCGCATCACCATCGCCGACAACGCCAGCATCGACGAGACTCCCTCGGTGGCTGCCGATCTGGCGGCCGAGCTGCCCGAGGTGCGGATGGTGCGCCTCGAGCAGAAGGGCCGGGGACGGGCTTTGCACGCGGTGTGGTCGACCTCGGATGCCCCGGTGCTGGCCTACACGGACGTCGACCTGTCGACCGACCTGGCCGCGCTCGCACCGCTGGTGGCGCCGTTGGTCTCCGGGCATTCGGACCTGGCGATCGGGACCCGGCTCAGCCGCGGCTCACGGGTGGTGCGCGGCGCCAAGCGGGAGGTCATCTCACGTTGCTACAACCTGATCCTGCGATCGACGCTGTCGGCCAAGTTCAGCGACGCTCAGTGCGGGTTCAAGGCGATCCGAGCCGACGTCGCCGCCGAACTACTGCCCTATGTCGAGGACACCGGCTGGTTCTTCGATACCGAGCTGCTGGTGCTGGCCGAGCGCAGTGGTCTGCGGATCCACGAGGTTCCCGTCGACTGGATTGACGATCCGGACAGCCGGGTCGACATCGTCGCCACCGCTATCGCCGATCTGAAGGGAATCGCTCGCTTGCTCAAGGGTTTTGGGACCGGACAGATCCCAGTCCAGGCCATCGGCGCGCAATTCGGCAATCGGGCGGGCGCGCCCAGGTCGCTGCTGCATCAGAGTGTGCGATTCGCGGCCATCGGCATCGCGTCCACGCTGGCCTACCTGATCCTGTTCCTGCTGCTGCGTCCGATCGGCGCGCAGGGCGCCAACCTGGTGGCGCTTCTGGTGACCGCGGTCGCCAATACCGCGGCCAACCGGCGGTTCACCTTCGGCGTCCGGGGACGCAACCGGGTCGCGCGGCATCAGTTCGAGGGGTTCGTCGTCTTCGGCGTCGGGCTCGGTCTGACCAGTGGTGCGCTGGCACTGCTGCACATGCTCGGCGAGCCGCACCGCGCCGTCGAACTGCTTGTGTTGATCGCCGCCAATCTGATGGCCACCGTCGTCCGCTTCGTGCTGCTGCGTGGCTGGGTGTTCCACCCGCGGCGCACCGGCCAGACCGTTGGGGGTAAGTAATGACCGTGCTGGCTGACAGACCTGTTCTGGTCGATCCGCAACAGGAGTCGCGCTCACCGCGCCCGCGCTGGGTGCGGCCGGCGTTGGGTCTCCTGCTCGCGGTCACCGCGGTGCTCTACCTGTGGGGTCTCGGCGCCGCCGGATGGGCCAACGAGTACTACGCCGCCGCCGTGCAAGCCGGCACCCAGAGCTGGAAAGCCCTGCTGTTCGGGTCGATCGACGCGGGCAACGCGATCACGGTGGACAAGCCGCCGGCCGCGCTGTGGGTGATGGCGGTGGCCGGCCGGCTGTTCGGATTCGGCACGCTGTCGATGCTGGTGCCGCAGGCGCTGATGGGGGTGGCGTCGGTGGCGCTGGTCTACGGCGCGGTGCGCCGGGTCAGCGGATACGGGGCCGGGCTGTTGGCCGGTGCGGTGCTGGCGCTGACGCCGGTGGCCGCGTTGATGTTCCGGTTCAACAACCCCGACGCGCTGCTGGTGCTGCTGATGGTGGTCGGTGCGTACTGCATGATCCGCGCGCTCGACGGCAATTCGACCCGGTGGGTCGCTCTTGCCGGTGTTGCCATCGGTTTCGCGTTCCTGGCCAAGCTCCTTCAGGCCCTGCTGGTCACTCCCGCCTTCGCGCTGGTGGTGCTGGTCGCGATCCCGGGCAGCGTGTGGCGGCGGCTGCGCGACCTGGCCGTCGGCCTGGTCGCGATCGTGGTGTCGGCCGGTTGGTATCTGGCGCTGGTCAGCTTGTGGCCCAGCGACTCTCGGCCCTACATCGGCGGGTCCACGGACAACAGCCTGATGCAGCTGGCCCTGGGCTACAACGGCCTGGGCAGGGTGTTCGGCGGCGACGGAAACCCGGGTGGCAACGCAGGCGGCGGCGGACCCGGCCCGATGGGCGGGGCGATGTTCGGCGGATCCACGGGTATCACCCGGATGTTCGGTGAGTCGATGGGCACCGAGATCTCCTGGCTGTTGCCTGCTGCGCTGATCGCGCTGGCGGCCGGGCTGTGGTTCACCCGGCGCGCACCCCGCACCGACCGGACCCGCGCGGCCTTGTTGCTGTGGGGCGGCTGGCTGGTGGTGACCGCCGTGGTGTTCAGCTTCATGAAGGGGATCATGCACCCCTACTACACCATCGCCTTGGCACCGGCGATCGGCGCGGTGATCGGCATCGGTGTGCGAGAACTGTGGCGCGGCAGGCACTTTGTGGCACCGCGGGTGGTGCTCGCGGCGATGCTGGCGATCACCGGGGTGTGGAACTTCATCCTGCTTGCCCGCACCCCCGACTGGATGCCGTGGCTGCGCTGGACCGTGCTGGTGGGCGCGATCGTGGTGTCCGCGGTGCTGCTGGCCGGGGCTCATCGGCTGGGCCGCTGGACGGTCGCCGTTGCGGCGGCGGGTCTGCTGGTGGGGCTGGGCGCAACGGCGGCCTACACCGTCGAGACGCTCACCGGTGGCCACGGCGGCGGCCCCATCCCGACGTCGGGCCCGAGTCGCTCGGGCATGGGTTTCGGCTTCGGGTTCGGCGGTCCCGGCGGTCAGGGAGTCCAACCGGCGGACAACGCCGAGCTGAAGGGTCTGCTCACCCAGGCCGACAACCGTTGGGCCGCAGCCACTGTCGGCTCACACCTCGCGGGCAGTCTGGAACTGGCCACCGGCACATCGATCATGTCGATCGGCGGGTTCAGCGGTGGTGACAACTCGCCGACACTGGAGCAGTTCCAGTCCTACGTCACGGCCGGTCTGGTGAGATACTTCATCGCCGGCAACGGTCCCGGCGGCGGCCATCACGGCGGTCCCGGCGGTGATACGGGGACCGGCGCCCAGATCACCGAGTGGGTGCAACAGCACTTCACCGCCCAGGACATCGGCGGAACCGAGATCTACGATCTGAGCCCGAACTGATCGGGCCAAACGTCGGCCCTGCGCGGCCGGGTGCGCGAGGATCGGCCCATGGAACACAAGCCGCCGAGCCCCGTCATCGAGGCTGCGCACGCTGAGCACCTGCGGTCCCTGCCGTTCGAGGACACCGCCGACTTCGCCGCGGTCGACCGTGGCTTCATCGCCGCGCTGAACCCGTGCGTGGTCACCGCCGCCGACGGCCGGACGGTATGGGACAACGACGTCTACAGCTTCCTGCGCGGCGAGGCGCCGGTCTCGGTGCACCCCAGCCTGTGGCGGCAGTCGATGCTGGCCGCCAAGCAGGGCCTCTACGAGGTGGTCGATGGCATCTATCAGGTGCGCGGACTGGATCTGTCCAACATCAGCTTCATCGAGGGCGATACGGGCGTGATCGTGATCGACCCGCTGATCTCCACCGAGACCGCCGCGGCAGCCTTGGCGCTGTACCGGGCACACCGCGGTGATCGCCCGGTCACCGCGGTCATCTACACCCACAGCCACGTCGACCACTTCGGCGGCGTGCTCGGCGTGACGACCCAGGCCGAGGTCGACGCGGGAAAGGTCGCGGTGCTCGCCCCCGAGGGCTTCGTGGCGCACGCGGTGCAGGAGAACATCTACGCGGGCACCGCGATGACCCGGCGGGCCGCCTACATGTATGGCACCCTGCTCGACCGCGGGCCGCAGGGGCAAGTGGGCTGCGGGCTCGGCCAGCAGACCTCGACCGGTGAGGTGGCCGTCATCGTGCCGACCATCGACATCACCACCACCGGCGAGGCCCACACCATCGACGGCATCGAGATCGAGTTCCAGATGGCGCCCGGTACCGAGGCGCCGGCCGAAATGCACTTCTATTTCCCGAAATTCCGCGCGCTGTGTATGGCCGAGAACGCCACCCACAATCTGCACAACCTGTTGACGTTGCGCGGGGCGCTGGTCCGTGACCCGCATGCCTGGGCGGGTTACCTCACCGAGGCCATCGACACCTTCGCCGGCCGCACCGATGTGGTGTTCGCATCGCACCACTGGCCGACGTGGGGGCACGACGAGATCGTCGAATTCCTCTCCCTGCAGCGGGATCTGTACGCCTATCTGCACGACCAGACGCTGCGGCAGCTGAATCAGGGCTACACCGGCATCGAGATAGCCGAGAACTTCCAGATGCCGCCGGCTCTGCACAAGGCGTGGCACGCCCATGGTTACTACGGCTCGGTCAGCCACAACGTCAAGGCGGTTTACCAGCGCTACATGGGGTGGTTCGATGGCAACCCGGCGCGGCTGTGGGCGCATCCACCCGAGGCGATCGGACCGCGCTACGTCGAGGCCATGGGCGGCGTCGACCGGGTGGTGGAGATTGCTCGCGGCGCCGCCGAGGACGGTGATTACCGTTGGGCGGCAACGCTCCTGGATCATGTGACGTTCACCGACGAGACTCATGCCGGGGCGCGGGAGTTGTATGCGGACATTCTGGAACAGCTGGGATACGGCGCAGAGTGCGCGACGTGGCGCAACTTCTTCCTGTCCGGAGCCACCGAATTGCGCGACGGCAACTTCGGCACCCCCACCCAGGTGGCGTCGAGCTCGATGATGGCTCAGCTCACGGTCGAGCAGATGCTTGACGCGCTGGCGATCAGCGTGAACGGGCCACGCGCCTGGGACGCGGACATCGCGATCGACCTGACGTTCAGTGATGTCGAGGCGAACTTCCGGCTGACCCTGCGCAACGGTGTGCTGGTCTACCGGCGGTGCGCGGCCGACGAGGCGACCGCGGCGGCCACTGTCCGGCTGTCCGGGAAGCTGCGGCTATTGGCTGTTGCGGCTGGCGATTTCAGCTCGCCCGGTCTGGAGATCACCGGTGACGCTCAGGCGCTGCAGACGCTGCTCGGCGTCTTGGATCAGCCGGACCCTAACTTCAACATCATCGCGCCCTAGCATTCCCAACATCTTTCCCCGCCGAGCAGACGCAGAGTCGCACGAAATAGGCGCAAAGTGTGCGATTCTGCGCCTGCTCGGCGGGCTACGCGACGTCGATGACCACCTTGCCGATCGCCTTGCGGTCGGCGACATAGCGCAACGCGGCGGCCGCCTGCTCGAGCGGGAACCGTGCGCCGATGTAGGGACGAAGCTTGCCCTCGGCGAACAGCTGCGCGATCTCGGCGTCGTCGCGCCCGATCTGGTCGGGGTAGTCCGACGCGAATGTCCGGATTTCCATGCCTTGCACGGTGATCCCCTTGAGCATCACCAGGTTCAGCGGGATCGCCGGGATGGAACCGGCGGCATAGCCCAGCGTGATGAACTTCCCGCCGCGGCCCAGGCTGCGTAGCGCGGGCTCGGAATAGCGGCCACCGACCGGGTCGAGGACCAGCTGCGCGCCGCGCTCGCCGGTGATCTCCTTGAGCCGGCTCTTGAGGTCCTCGGAGTCGTAATCGATGACTTCCGTGGCACCGCGCTGGCGGCACACTTCGAGCTTCTCCGGGCTCGAGGCGGCGGCAATCACCTTGGCGCCGAACAGCACCGCGATGTCGACGGCGGCCAGGCCGACGCCGCCACCGGCGCCGAGCACCACCACCCAGTCCCCGGGCTGGACCGGGGCCACCGTGCGCAGGGTGTAGTAGGCCGTCTTGTTGGTGACGCCGAACGCGGCGGCATCGGCATAGTCGACGCCGTCGGGAACCCGGACCAGGCCGCGGGCGTCTACCAGCGCCTGCTCGGCGAACGCACCGACGAACGTCGTCGCCGACACCCGGTCGCCGGGTCGGAAGTCGACGCCCTCGCCGACGGCCACCACCTCACCGGCCATCTCGCTGCCCGGGCTGAACGGCGGTGGCACTTTGATCTGGTACTTGCCGCCGATGATCAGCACGTCGGGATAGTTCACCGCCGCGGCGTGCACCTTGACCACCGCCTGCCCGGGACCCGGTGTCGGGTCGGGCAGTTCGTCCAGGACCAGGTCCTCCGGAGTGCCGTACTCGCGGCAGACGAGCGCGCGCATCAGCGCCCGCCTTCCGGCACGCCCAACCCGCGCAGGCAGAATCCGACGAGGTGGTTGATGTCCTTGCGACCCGGCTGGTCGGTGGAGTTTACATAGCGACGCATCGTGCCGACGGTACACACGAACACCGCGTCGGCATCACGCTGGGGATCGGTACTGCCCAATTCCCGGATCGGCTCGAGCAGCAGGTCGCGCAGCGGGGACATGGTCTCCTCCTCGCCCATCCGGCGCTTGTCGGAGTCCGACATCTGTCCGACCAGGGCCCGGCTCATCCCGATCAACTCCGGGTCGGCGACCTGGGCCAGTGCGCCGCTGATCCAGCGGGTGATCTTGCCCTTCGGCGTGCTCTCCTTGGCCATCTGGTGTTCGAGATACGAGACCACCAGGCCCACACCGCGTTCCATCACCGCGAGCATCAGATCGTCCTTACCGGCGAAGTAGCGGTAGAACGCCTTGTTCGACACCCCGGCAGTGGCGACGATGTCGCTGACCCGCGGCGCGTCGGGAAAGACCCGCTGCATGACCTCGACGGTGGCCGCCAGGATGCGCTCGACCTCCTCGGTGGCCTCCCGCTGGCGATCATCGAGGGCCCGCACCACGGCGGCCGCTGCGCGGCTGTTCACGGCGAAACAGGCAGCGCGGGAATGCGATCGATCAGATGGCCATACTTTTCGCGGGCCCGCTCGATCCGGTTGGGCAGGAACTCACTGGGCCACACTGGATCCTCGGCGTCGTATCCCTTGAGGATCTGGCGGGCCAGGTTCACCTTGTGCGCCTCGGTCGGACCGTCGGCCAGGCCGAGGGTGATCCCACCCATCAACACATTCGTCAGCGGCATCTGGTCGGTCAGGCCGAGCCCGCCGTGCACCTGGATGGCTCGCAGTCCGATGGATTTCAGCACGTTGGCCGTCGCGATCTTGCAGGCCGCGATCTCCTCGCGTGCGGCGCGTTCACCGCCGGTGTCGACCAGCCAGGCCGCGTGCAGCACCATCAGCCGGAACTGGGTGAGCTCGACGAACGAGTCGGCGACGAACTCCTGGATCATCTGCTTGTCGGCCAGCAGACTCCCCTGGGTGAAACGGCTTTTCGCGCGTCGGGCCATCGCGTCGATCGCGCGCTGGGCCACCCCGATCGAGCGCATCGCGTGGTGCAACCGCCCGCCGGCCAGCCGCGACTGCGCGACTCCGAAGCCCTGGCCCTCCTCGCCCAGCATCGCCGACGCCGGCACCCGAACATTGTCGTAGTGCACCAGCGAGTGGCCGGGGTCGTGGGCGTACGAACCGACCAGATGGTGCGTCGCCTCGATGTTCACCCCCGGGGTATCGGCCGGCACCAGGAACGTCGAGGCGCCCTTGTGTACCGGCACATCGGGGTCGGTGATGGCCACGACGATGAAGAACGACGCCACCGAGGCGTTGGACGACCAATACTTGCGGCCGGTGATGACCCAGTCGGTGCCGTCGCGCACCGCTCGGGTGGTGAACACCCGCGGGTCGGAACCACCTTGTGGTTCGGTCATCGAGAAGGTGGAGAAGATCTCCCCGGACAACAGCCCGGTCAGGTAGCGGTCCTTCTGTTCCTGGGTACCGAACCGGGCCAGGATCTCGGCATTGCCGGTATCGGGCGCCTGGGTGCCGAAGATGATCGACGACCACGTTGCGCGGCCGAGGATTTCGTTGATCAAGGTGAGCTTGACCGCTCCGAAACCCTGGCCGCCCAACTCGGGCCCGAGGTGCGGCGCCCACAGGCCCTGGTCACGCACCTTCTGCTTGAGCGGGTCGATGATCCGGCGGCGCTCGTCGTTGAGCGGCAGGAATTCACAACTGGGGAAGATCACCTCGAGCGGCTCGACCTCGTCTCGGACGAAGGTACGGATCCACTCCAGCTTCTCTTCGAACTCCGGCTCGGTGGAGAAGTCCCATGCCATTGCTTGCTCCTTAGGGGATGCCGCCGTCGGCCCGGAGGATCGAGCCGGTGGTGAAGCTGGACGCGTCGGACATCAAGAACAATGCGGCGCCGATGATCTCGGAAGGCTCACCCGCGCGCTGCAGGGCGTGTGCGGCAAACGGATTGGCCGCGCCGAAGTTCCAAGCCTTGCTGATGTCGGTGAGGAACGGTCCCGGCATCAAGGTGTTGACTCGCACCGTCGGACCGAACGCGGCGGCCAGTCCTTCGGTCATCGCGTTCAGGCCGGCCTTGGACGCCGCGTACGGGATGAACGACGGATGCGGCCGCAGCGAGCCGTGCGTGCTGACGTTGATGATCACCCCGCCGCCGTCGGCGACCATGCGCTCGCCGACCAATGCCGAAAGCCGGAACGGACCCTTGAGATTGAGGTTCACCACCGCGTCGAACAGTTTCTCGCTGACGCTGCTGAGCTTGTCGTAGGTGGGCGACATGCCGGCGTTGTTGACCAGCACATCGAGCTTGCCGAACCGGTCGTAGACCGCGTTCACCAGTCCGTCGAGCTCATCCCAGCGGCCGACGTGAACGCCGTAGGGCATTGCGGTACGGCCGGTTTCGTCCTCGATCTCCTTGGCTGTGGCGACGCAGGAGTCGTACTTGCGGCTGGCGATGATCACGTCGGCACCGCAGTGCGCGGCGGCCAGTGCCATCTCGCGACCCAATCCTCGGCTGCCGCCGGTGATCAGCACCACGCGGCCGGTGAGGTCGAAGAGCTTGTCTGCGTATCCCATTCAGGCCGCCTCACCGGACTGTGCCAGTTCAGCGGCGGTCGCGATCAGGCCCGGCACCATCGCGCCGAACGCCTCGACCACCTTCGGATCGGCCTTGCCGCCGTTGACGGCGGCGGCGTAGGTCTTCTCCAGCACGATGCCCAACTTCCAGTTGGCCAGTACCAGGTAGTAGTGGATGTTCTCGCACGACAGGCCGCTGACCTTCTCGTAGTGCGCCAAGAGCTCACTGCGGGTGGGCATGCCGTCCATCGGCAGGTAGAAGCCGGTGTCCTTCGGGTGCTCGCCGTCGTAGCCGAGCAACGCCCACGCGACGTCGAG
>JAEZIA010000248.1 GCA_023416315.1 Actinomycetes bacterium | reverse complement strand
CCTGCCGGCATCGGCACGTGGCGGGACCCGGCGCCGCGGGTGGCCAGCAGCGCGCCCCGCGCGCCGAGTGTCACGCACACGGCGCGCGCCGCCCAGCGGGCGCGCAGGGATTCCGCGGACTGGCCTTGCGCCTCCGCCTCATTGGGGGTGATCAGTGCCAGATCAGCCACCGGCTCGGCGCCCCGCGGGTGCGGGTCCCAGACGATCGGAACGTCGGCTTCGATCGTCGACAGCAGCCCGCGGATCCCGGGATGCGCGCTGATGCCGTTGCCGTAGTCGGCCACGCACACCGCGCGGGCGCCGGCGAGGATCTGCGCGACCTCGGCAGGCGGTTCCCGGTGCACGGCGGTGCCGTCACCGCGGTCCAGGCGCAGCACCGACTGGCCACCGGCGCGAATCCTGGTCTTGCAGACCGTACTTCCGGTCAGCGGCAGCGCGATCAGCCGTACCCCGGATGCGGTCAGCAGCTCGGTGAGGCTTCGCCCTGGCGCGTCGTCACCGATCGCGGTGATCAGCACGACGTCGGGTTCCGACCGCGCGGCCAGCACCGCGGCCAGGCCCGCGCCGCCCGGCCGCTGCCACATCCGCTCGGCGTCGACCACCGGGACCGGCGCCTCCGGGCTGAGCCGGCTGGCGGATCCCTCGACATCGACGTCGAGCATGCTGTCGCCGATGATCACCAATGCGCCAGTCATGGTTGTCCTCCTAGGAATTCGACCGCGGCCAGCACCTCGTCATCGGTGATCCCGTCCAGGCACGGGTGGCCCGGCACCGGGCAGGTTCTGGCCCGGCTGAGCCGGCACGGTGCGTCCTGGTCGCCGAGGACGATCACCCGGGTTCCGTACGGGCTCCACTGCTCTCGCGGCACCACGGGGGCGAACAACGAGACCACCGACGCGCCGACCGCGGCGGCCAGGTGGGCCGGCCCGGTGTTGGGCGCCACCACCACGGTGGCGCCCGCAAAGAGTGCGGCCAGCTCGGCCAGGGAAGTCGCGCCGCCGAGGTCGGCAGCGCAGTCGCCGGCGACCGCGGCGGTCAAGCCGCGCTCGGATTCGGTTCCGGTGACCACCACCCGGTGTCCCGCACCGACCAGCGCGGCCACCATCGCCGCGCTGCGCGCCGGTGTCGGTTGGCGGGCGGGTACCGCCGCACCGGGGTGGAATGCGACGTAGGGTCGCCGGCCGAGCAGGCGAGTCAGTCGGGGCGGCAATGCCGTCTGCCGCACCGCCAATCGTCCGTCATCGGCATCGGGCAGCCGGTATCCGGCAGCCGTGGCCAGGGACAGGGCGCGCACCGGCTCCGGGACACCGGCCTCGACGCGGTGGCGCAGGTTCACCAGCGTGCCCGGATAGTCGTCGCTGATCGCACCCACCCACGGGATGCTGGCCATCCGGCACAGCAGTGCCAGGGGCAGTGGGGACTGGTGGAACGAGGTGAAGATGACCGCCCGGGCGACATCGAGGTCGACGAGCTGTTTGATCAGCGACTCGACGTGCCCGGCGGTGAGGTCCGGGGAATCGAAATCGACCCAGGGGGCATGCCATTCGATGACGTCGTCAACCCCGGGCAGCAACTCGGCGGCGGCCCGGCCGCGCGGCCCGGCCAGAAAAACCACCCGATCGTGGCCGGTCGCGACAGCGCGCACGGCGGGCCCGGTGATCAGGACGTCACCGGCACTGTCGAGGCGGGCCACCAGCGCGGTGCTCATCGGCACTCCCGCAGCACCAACGCCACTGCATCTTGGAGGGAATCCGCGACAGCGGCCCGGGACCGGGCCTCGGTGATCTCGTGCCGCAATGTCCGGTCGGTGGGCACCAGCACCGCCCTCGCGCGCGCCGCCAGCGCGGCATTGACGTCGCCGCCGGTGTCGCCGATCAGCACGCAGCGCCCGGCGTCGACTCCCAGCGACTCGGCGGCGGCCAGCACCATACCGGGTTCCGGTTTGCGGCAGGCACATCCGTCGCCGGAGTCGTGTACGCACACCTGCCAGGTGTCGAACGGCCCGAGCATCGCGTCCACGCGCGCGTTGACCGCCTCGAGTTGCTCGGGGCTGATCAGACCCTTGGCAACACCGGACTGGTTGGTGACCACCGCCAGCAGCAGACCGCGTTCCCGCAGCCGGCGCAGCGCGCGTTCCGCACCGGGCACCGGTCGAACGCCGGCCGGGTCGTTGAGGTACGGCTCGTCGACAATGATCGTGTCGTCCCGGTCCAGGAGGACCGCCAGTGGCGGTTCGCGACGCGCCGCTCGGAACGCCCACTCACCGGTCAGCCGGTGTGCGACGGCCACCGGTGGGATCAGCGCACTGGTGGCGAGCACCCGGACCAGTTCCGCGGCACTGCGCGGCCCGCGCCAGAACCTGCGGGCGGCGAAGTCGCCGGTCAGCCCGACCCACGAGGCGGCCGCCACACCAGCGATCCGCCGACGCCGAAACACCATGGCGCCCAGGGCAATGACTGCAGTGGCCGTAGTGACGGCGTGCCCGCGCATCCGGCCCGGCCCCTCCCCGATGCGGGTGCGCCAGTACGGCCCGTGCTTGCGGCGCATCAGCGCGTTGTCGCGATTGCCCACCTGGGCCCGCACGCTGGACAGCCAGGTCGCGGCGGCGACCGGATGGGTGCAGTGGCGCGATCCGGTGACGATCCGCTGCCCGGCCTCGGTGATCCGCAGTGCCAGGTCGGCATCCTCCCGGTAGGCCCGCGGGAAGCGTTCGTCGAATCCGCCCGCAGCCACCAAAGCCTCACGGCGATACGCCATATCGGCGGTGATCCACTGCGCGCCGGCCAGCGCCTCGGTGCGCCGCTCGTCGTCGGTGGACCGGCGCCCGGCCGGACGGGGGACGTCGATGATGCCCTGCGTACCCACGGCGCCGTACGCGTCGGCGGCGGCGAGATCGGCTGCCAGCGCCGCGAACCAGCCGGCGGCAGGCAGCACATCGTCGTCGAGGAACGCCACCCACCGCGTCCGCACACCGCGCCATCCGACGTTGCGGGCCGCCGCCGGACCACGCCCCCCGCTGCGCAGGACCCGTACCGGCAGTGTGGTGTCGATCGGCAGCGGGGCGGCCCCGCCCGGGCGGTCGTCGACGATCACCACCGCATGCGGCACCGGATCGCAGGTGGCCTGCAACGCGATGAGCAAGCGCTGCAACGACTCCCGGCCGATGGTCGGGATTACGACGCTGACCTCGGGCGTCACCGGGACCGCCGTACCACGAACGGTCCGATGGCCAGCAGGTCGATGGGCGAGCTGCCGAAGCACTCCAGCGCGTCGCGGGGGCTGTCCACCATCGGCCGGCCTGCCGTGTTGAAGCTGGTGTTGACGATCACCGGGACCCCGGTCCGGTCGGCGAACCGGCGCAGCGTGGCGTGCAGCCGCGACTGGCCGGCGTCGACGGTCTGGATCCGCGCGGTGCCGTCGACGTGCGTGACCGCGGGGATGCGGTCGCGCCAGGCGGGCGCGACGTCGTGTACGAACAGCATGTAGGGGCTGGGTATCGGACCGCCGGAGAAGATCTCCCCCGCCCGCTCGGCGAGCACCATCGGGGCGACCGGCCGGAACTGTTCGCGGCCTTTGACGTTGTTGAGCCGTTCCAGGTTCTCGACCCGGCGTGGGTCGGCCAGCAGCGAGCGGCCGCCCAGCGCCCGCGGCCCGAACTCGGAGCGACCTTGGAACCAGCCGATGAGCTGGTTGTCGGCCAGCGCATCACCGACCACCGCGCCGACGTCGTCCGGCCGCTCGTAGCAGACCGCCGCGTCGTCGAGGAAGCGTTCGATCTCGAGGTCGCTCCAGCCGCGGCCCAGCGCCGCCGACGCCATCGGCACAATCGGCTCACCGGTTTCGGCGGCCAGCGCAAGGGCGGCACCCAGCGCCGTTCCGGAGTCTCCGGCCGCGGGTTGCACCCATACGCGGTCAAATCCGCTGCGGGCGAAGATCTTCGAGTTGGCCACGCAGTTCAACGCCACCCCACCGGCAAGGCAGAGGTTGGCGCTGCCGGTGGCCTCACGGAGCCACCCGGTCAGATCTAGCAGCACTTCTTCGACAACTTTCTGCGCGCTGGACGCGAGGTCGAAGTGCACCTGCTCGCCCCAACCGGGCGGCGCGAAGGACGACCAGTCAACCTCTTCGGTACGGAACCCGCCGTCGCCGTCGGCATACACCAGATCACGGAGTGCGTCGCTGAATCGTGGCGTGCCGTAGGACGCCATGGCCATCACTTTGTACTCATCGCTGGAGCGGGTGAAGCCCAGATGCTCGGTGAGGTTCTCGTAGAACAAGCCGAGCGAATGCGGAAGTTCCTGCGTGGCCAGCACATCCAGCTTCCCGTCGCGGTACTCACCGGCCAGCATCGACGTCCGTTCGCCGCGGCCGTCGATAACCAGGACCGCGGAGTCCGGGTGCGGTGAGGCCAGCGCGGTCGATGCGGCGTGGGCGACGTGGTGCCGGACGTAGCGCACCGCCTCGGGGCGAAGACCCGGCAGCGCGGTCGCCAGAAATCGCGGTGCCCGTTGGGCATACATCGTCCGCAGGTATTCCCAGTCGCGGTCCAGCCCCGGCAGGTCGTCGGGTTGGCCGTCCATCAGTCGCGGATCGTAGGAGTAGCCGACCGCGTCGATGTCGGCCGGCGTCAGTCCGGCCTCGGACAGGCACCAGCGGGCCGCCGCGACCGGCAGCTCCCAGGTCGAGAACGGGACCGCCTGCTTGCCGTGCTTGCGCCGGGAGAACCGCTCCTCTTCCGCGGCGGCCACGATCTGGCCGTCGACGACCAGTGCCGCTGCCGGGTCATGGAACACAGCGTTGATGCCGAGTATGCGCACGCTTGGCCCTTCCTCTCATACCGTCGCACCGAGGTGGGCGCGGAACCACGCCACCGTCTGGGCCAGGCCTTCGGCGTACGGAACGCGAGGGCGCCAGTTCAGGTGTTCGGCCGCCACGGTGATCTCCGGGCAGCGCCGCTGCGGGTCGTCGGGTGACTCGGCGACATGCTCGATCGGCGAATGCGACCCGGCCAGTTCGCGGATCAGTTCGGCGGTGGCGAGCACACTGAGTTCCTCGGGGTTGCCGATGTTGACCGGCCCCGGATAGTCCGAGCGGGCCAAGGCGATCAGCCCGGCCGCGGTGTCGTCGACGAAGCACAACGACCGGGTCTGATGCCCAGCCCCGGTCACGGTGATCGGTTCCCCGCGCAGCGCCTGCCGGCAGAACGTCGGGACCATCCGGCCGTCGTCGGGACGCATCCGCGGGCCGTAGGTGTTGAAGATCCGCGCCACCCCGACGTCGGTTGAACGCGCCCGCCGGTAGGCGAACACCAGCGCCTCGGCGAATCGCTTCGCTTCGTCGTAGACACTGCGGACGCCGATCGGGTTGACGTTGCCCCAATAGGTTTCGCGCTGCGGATGCTCCGCGGGATCGCCGTAAACCTCACTGGTCGAGGCCAGCACCAACCGCGCACCGCATCGCTCGGCGATGTCCAGCGCGGTCGCGGTGCCGAACGCGCCGGCGCGCAGCGTGTGAATGGGAAGCCGCAGGTAGTCCACCGGGGACGCCGGTGAGGCCAGGTGGAAGACCGTGTCGAAACCCCCGGCTAGCCAGGACGGATGCAGTGGGGTGCTGATGTCGTGCTCGACGAACCGATAGCCGGACCGCCCGGTCAGCATGGTGGCCGCACCCGGCGCACTGGTCGATAGGTCATCGACGCTGAGCACCTGCGCGCCGTCGGCCAGTAACCGCTCGCACAAAGTGAGTCCGACGAAGCCGGCGCCGCCTGTCACCAATACTCGTTTCAGGTCACGCACCCGCCGAGAAGTACCCTCAAGATAAGTACACAAACGTCGTTTGGTCCACTTCTCCCCGGGTAGTCAGCAGCCGCTATGACACCAGGTCAGCAGACGTCATTCGTCATCGCCAGCCGCAACCGAGCTGCCGAACTGACATCGACGATGACGCGCCTGCTGGACACCACGCGGTGCCGAATCGTGTTCGTGGACAACGGTTCCGAAGACGGTTCGGTGTCAGCTGCCCGCAATGTCGCGGCCAGGTCGGCGGGTCGCGTGCAGATCATCGAACTCGGCCGAAATCGCGGAGCGCCCGCCCGCAACATCGGGGTGGCGGCCTGCGGCACGCCCTATGTTGCGTTCTGTGACGACGACTCGTGGTGGGCGCCTGAAGCGCCTGCGCTGGCGGAAGCGATCTTCACCGACCATCCGACCCTGGGCCTGCTCGCCGCCAGGACGGTGATCTGGCCGCAGCGCACCGAGGATCCGCTTGTCCGCTTGCTGGCCGATAGTCCGCTGGGCACCCGGCCCGGGCTGCCCGGACCGTCGATCCTCGGCTTCCTGGCCTGTTCCTCGATCGTGCGAACCGAAGCCTTCAGCGCTGCAGGTGGATTCAGCCCGGTGTTGCACTTCCGCGGCGAAGAACAGCTGCTGGCGGTGGACATGGCCCGGCTGGGCTGGGATCTGTGTTACTGCGCCGACCTGGTGGCTATCCACCAGCCGTCGGAGATTCGCCCGACCTCGGCCGAACAAGACGCCCGCAGTCTGCGCAATGCGGCACTGACCACGTGGATGCGCCGGCCGTTGCCACACTGCCTGAAGGCGGGTGGGCGGTTGCTGCAGGCGGCGCTTCGGGACCGCCAGCACACCCGCGCCGCGGCCGAGGCGCTGATCCGGCTACCGGTCGCGGTCGCACACCGCCGTCCGCTCCCGGCGACCATCGAGCGGGACCTGCGCGTTCTCGAAACCGGTTGATTCTCAGCCGGATTGGATGGTCGCCTGGCCGAGGTCGCTCGGCAGCGCGGTGTGCGTTGCGTATGCCGACACCAGTCGCTCGTAGATCCGCAGGGTGTCGGTGGCGACACGATCCCACGAGTAGCGGGCGCAGGCGCGATCCCGGCCGGATAGGCCGAGGCTGCGCCGCAGAAACGAATCACGCAGGACGGTCGAGACGGCTTCGGCGCATTCCCGGGGCCTACGGGGAGTCACCAACCGCCCGGTGACATCGTGGACGACGGTGTCGAGCATGCCGCCGACCGCGGTGGCGACCACCGGGACTCCGCAGGCCATCGCCTCGAGCGGAACGATGCCGAACGGCTCGTACCACGGGGTGCAGGTCACCACGTCGGCCGAGCGCAACATGGCAGGCATGTCGGCGCGGGGCAGTGCGCCGGCGAATTTGACCCGACCGGCCACTCCCAGCCGCCGAGCGAGCGCACGCAGCCGTCGCACTTCCGGATCGGCGTCGAGGCGGCCGTGATCCGGCCCGCCGACGATCACGTATTCGGCGTCGGCGATGGCCGGCAGCGCCTGGATCATCGTGTCGAACCCCTTGCGCGGCACCAACCTTCCCACCGCGACGATACGGTTCGTTGCCGTGCGCTCGGCGACCGGACCGTCGGTGGAGAATTTGTCCAGGTCGACCCCGCACGGGACCACCGAGATTCGGGTCCGGGACCGGCCCATCCGCACCAACTCGAAGACTTCGTCGGTACAGGTCGCGGCCACCCAGGTGGCATGCGTGGCGACCAGCTTCTCCAGCGTGATCCGCGCCGCCGGGCTGGTGTCCTTGGCTCCCTGGTGGCGGCGCTTGACGTGGCCGAGCGCGTGGAACGTCTGCACTGTCGGCACCGACTGCGCGCGGGCGGCCAACTGGGTCGCGATACCAGACATCCAGAAGTGCGCATGCGCCACGTCGGGACGCTCGATGCGCCACTGCTCGTCGAGGTATTGGGCGAACGCGCTCATGTGCTCGAGCAATTTGTCCTTGGGCAACCGCTCCGGCGGGCCGGCCGGTACGTGCACCACGGTGTAGCCCTGCTCGGTCTGCACCCGCTCGGGGCTGTCCTTGTCCTCACGCCGGGTGTAGACGGTCACCTCGTGGCCGCGGCGGGCCATGGCCGCCGAGAGCTCGGCGACGTGCACGTTCTGTCCGCCGGCATCGACCCCGCCGAGCACGGCCAATGGGCTGGCATGTTCAGAGATCATCGCAATCTTCATCGACTTTCTCTCCTCTCGAAAGCACTCAGCCGCAAACTGATTCGATGACGTCGTCCCATTGGGCGAGGAATCGGTCCAGGCCGAAGTGGGTCAGCGCGAACGATCGCGCCGCCTTGCCTGCGATCTGGGCGGCCGTCTCGTCGGCCAGATACTCGGTCAGGGCGCGGCTCAACACCGCAACGTCGGCGCTGACCACGCCCGCATCTTCCGGCACCACCATCGGTGTCATCGTCGAGGCTACCGCGACCACCGGCATGCCGAGGAACATCGCCTCCACCAACGACAGCCCGAGCGATGTCCAGCGTGCCGTGTGCAGGTACACCCGGCGATGTGCGACCTCGCCCAAGAGCTGCGCGGACGGTACATCGCCCAAACCCGTTACGCCGCTTCGGCGGTACGGGGTGTCGTTGAGTTCGGTGGTGCCGATCCCCCACACGTCGATCGGGACCGAGGCGCCTAGATCCCCGAGCAGATCGGCACCGACGACCCGCCAGCGCCGCACCGGCTCGTTGATCATCGTGGCGGCGGCCGGGATGTCGCCGAGGTAGCGCGGACCGGGATCGGCAATGCCGTGGTCGATGACGATTGTCGGTGCGCAACCGTTGTCCCACATCAATCGATTGAAATCGGTGACGTGGACGATGGGGATGTCGCTGCGCTCGGCCAACGGATGCACGCTGGTGGCTGCGGCGGACCGAGGCGCATTGTGCTCGACGTAGACGGCGGGGATGTCGACGCCCGGTCGCCGCCCCAGCCAGCGCCGCACCATCGCGATTTCCTCGGGGCGTTGCAACACAACCAGGTCGACGGCGGAGTCGCGCAACTCATCGAGTGTCACCTCCTCGGTGCCCGGCCAGTTTCGCCCGCACCGGCCGCGTCCGTCGGGGCCGCCATCGGGACTCAACGGCAGCAAATAGCGGTGTCGGCCGGAGACGAACGACTCCATCCAGGAACCGTGCACGTGCCAGGCCAGCACCGATCGGGTGCGTGTGGCCGCCATGTCGGCGAAGTACCCGGGCGACCGCCAACCAAACGTGGCGCGGCAGCGGGTCAGCGCGACAGGTCGCGGGTCGCCGGACCCTCCAGCACGGTGCCGTCAGGTCCGAATCGCGAACCGTGCAGCGGGCAGTCCCACGACCTCTCCGCGTCGTTCCAGGACAGCACGCCACCGAGGTGGGTGCACACGGGCGAAACGCACCGCTCCACCCCATCGACCACACTCTTGGCGACCATCCGCCAAGGCGGTCCACTAACCGAACCGGCACCCTCGCGCAGCTGCCCGTTGCGGTGGGCGACCGGCGTCACCCAGCCTGCGGCCATATGCCAGCCGACTTCCAGGTTGATCTTCAGCGCCGTTGTCACGCCGGTGAGTTCGTGCGGACTCCAACTCGCGAAGGCCGAGGCCCACCGCGCCTGTTCACCGCCGAGGAGGTGCTTCGCCAGCAACAGTGCAGCCGCTACGCCGTTGGTCATCCCCCACTTCGCGAACCCGGTCGCCACCAGGAAGTGGTCGCTGCCGGGCAGCAGCGGGCCGACATAGGGAAGCTCGTCGACGGGCACGTAGTCCTGCGCCGACCAGTAGTGGGTGGGTTGCGCGCCTGGGAAGTGCCGCTTGGCCCAGCCGACGAGTTCGTCGTAGGAGGTGCGCTCGCTGTCCTTGCGTCCGACGGTGTGCCCGCCACCCCCGACGATCAATCGCTCACCGGTGCTTGTCGGGGCGTAGCGCACGGAGCGGGTCGGCTGGTCCACCGACAGCATCATGGGCCGCGGCAGCGAGCCGGGAACGTCGAACGCCACACAGTAGGAGCGGCTGGGGTGTAGCCGGGCGAAGAAGCCGCCGCGGTCGAGGATCGGCGTGCCGGTCGCCAGCACGCAGTGATCCGCCGTGGCGATCTGCTCGCGGTCATCGGCTGCGCGCAGTTTCAATCTGACCCGGCCGCCGGCGGTCGACGCGGCGTGGACCCGGTGACCGGTCATCAGGCGGCCACCCCGTTCCTTGAGCTCGGAGACCAGCGCGGCCAGGAACGGCATCGGATCGAACTGGATCTGCTCGGCCAGCCGCACACCGCCGCGGAACTCGAACGGTACGTCCATGCGGTCCACCCAGTTCACCCCGAGACCGGCGGCCTGTGCGGCTTCGAACTCGGCGCGTGCGGTGGGCAGGCCGCGTTCGAATTGCGCGAAGCTGTAAGCGTCCTCGTACTGCAGGTCGATCCCGTGGTCAGTGCAGTAGTGCCTCAGCCAGGCCTGGCCTTCCCGGTTGCCCTCGACGTACTGACGAACCAAGTCGACGGAGTGACGCTTGGCGATCGTCGAGAGTCGGCTCCCTTGCAGCAGGCTGACTTTCGCGGTGGTGTTGCCGGTGGTGACGGCACCGGGGGTGCGGGCCTCCGCGACGAGGACGCGCTTGCCTGCGCGGGCCAGCAGGACGGCCGTCACCAACCCGGTGATGCCGGCGCCGACCACGATCACCTCGGCGTTGGGAGCGTCTTGCGTTGCGCGGTCGTCAATTTCGGATTCGTGCAGGTGCGCGCCGTCGAGCCACAGGGAAGTCATGGCAAGCCGATACCCGTACTCGGCTCACCGAAACAGTGGCGAGCCCAAGGGGTAAATTAGCTGAGATGATCGACCCGGAGTCAATCCCTGATGATGTGCCCGTCGCCGACGCCGTCGAGCAAAACCAGCCTGTGATGGAAGCCACAGATTCCGAGACCGTGGATCCCGACGAGCGGGTGCCGGTAGACGACGGGCCCGCGCCGCTTGAGAGCAACGAATTGGATTGGCAGGAACAGCGCCAAGTCGTCGACGATCCGGACCCGGACGAGATCCGCTAGTCAGGGCAATGTTTGACCCGGGCGGGGGCCTGGGTACAAGTTCCACCGGGGAAACAGCAACCTCAGCAAAGGGGGTAGAACATGTCGAGCGCCGCATCGGCGAGGTCGGATGTCGACGACATCCGACATTTTCGACCCAGTCGGTCCTGCGCCTATGAGGGCTGGACAGTTGCCGAACTCAAGAAGAGGGCCAAGCAACTTGGGATTTCGGGCTATTCGGGGCTGAGCAAGGAAAAGCTCATCTCCCTCATCCGTAGTTATTGACACTGAAGGGGATTCTCGTGTCGGACGACAACAACAGCGGACCGGAAGAGGCCATCAAGAGCGTCGTCGAGGACGTGAAGGGTAAGGCCAAGGAAGCGATCGGCACCGTGGCCGGGCGCAACGATCTGGTCGACGAGGGCAAGGCTCAGCAGGACAAGGCCGATGCTCAGCGCGATGCCGCGAAGAAGGAAGCCGAGGCTGAGGCCGCACGCGCCGGCGCCAAGGCCGCCGAGGAGCGCCAGAAGGCCCACCAGTAGTCGGCATTTCCACACTCTCGACGAAGGCCCAGCCCCGCGCGGCTGGGCCTTTGCCGTTGCCGCACTACGCCGTTGGTGGTTCGGCGGGTGTGGTCGGATGCTCGGCCCGGTAGGCCGCCTCCTGACGCGTGACCTTCCGATGCTGGCCGAGTATCCACAGCGCCGCGATCGCGAAGGCGACCACTGCGATCACCTCGGCCACGATCCCGGCGGTGGTGTGACTGGCGGCGAACATGAACAAACCGATCACAAATGCCACGACGGCAAGCGCACCGACCACCAATCCCGGCGTCGTCGCGGTGTTCTTCATGGTTTCCCCGGCCCACTTGCGTGTGGTCCGGGAATGGTCGATGGGATCGCGCCCGGTGTTGCCCATGGTTCTCCTCGGGTGTTGGGGTGCTGGTCAACTCGCGGGAATCAGCAGGGTGTACTGAATCCGGCCACACGCCACGGTGTCGCGGCCCGCGCCGCCAGTGCAGGTCGACATCCACATCGCGGACAGCGCCGGGAAGCCGACAGCCGCCACCGAGGCGAGCTGCGCGAAACGGTGGCCGCCGCTGTTTCGGCGGACGCCACCCGCACGGACCGCGTCCGCGCCTGCGCTTGCTGCATGTGTCGCAGGTTGCCCGAAGAGGACGGCGGTAAACCTGGTTCGCCGACGCCGACAACGAGTTTGGCGAGGCTGTGGGCGCTAGGGGCTCAGTGGCCGGACAGTTCCCACACGCTTGCCGACATCCGGTCGGTCATCGTCGTCACGGTGATCCGGCCGCCGTCGTCCCCCTGGCAGGCCATCGCCTGGAGGATCGCGTTGTTGCGCAATCGGGCCTCCGCGTCGCAGATCCAGTCGAACGGAATGCCGATCTGCTCCTTGCTCCATCGCACGGTGTCGGCGTTGATTTCGGGAACGGTGAACTTCCACGCGGCGTCGCCGCCGGTACTCAGCGCCCGTTGGCCGTCGCAGGCCTTGGCGTTCGCGGTACCCGCCGCGAACTGAGCCGCCGCCGCGGCCGCGTCCGGATAGATCGCGACGGCCTCGGCGATCACGTGGTCGTGCTTGTCCCCGTCGGTGAACAGCATCACGTGCATGCCCAGCGAGGTGTCACCGAGGAAGGCGGCCATCCCGGCGGCGTCGAGCGCCGAGCACGCGGGGACGGCCGACGAACCGGGGATCGGCCGGGATTGGTCGGCGTCGGTCTGCAAGGTGACCCCGACGATGTCGCGCAGCTGTGCCGGGCTGATCAGTACCTGGTCGGCGTCGTCGGCACGTAGCGGCGTGACGCCATGCGCCGGGTTGGATACCGCGTTGCCCGCGACGGTGTGCGCGCACCCGGCGAGCACCACCGCCGCCGCACCGAGGAGCACGGGCAGCCGCATTGGAAGAATGCTAGACCGCCGCGAGCAATACCTCTTTCAGAGCGGCCAGCGCGCGGTCGATCTCCGCGCGGGTCACGGTCAGCGCCGGACGGAATCGGACACTGTCCGTTCCGCTACCGAGCATGATCACCCCGCGATCCCACAGCGCGGCCAGCACAACGTCCCGGTGCCGGCCGCTCGGCAGGCTGAAGGCACACATCAGTCCCCTGCCCCGCACGTCACTGACGACGCCGGGCAGCTGCGCGGCGAGGTCGCCGAGCCCACCGAGCAGATAGGCGCCCATGTCGGCGGCGCGGTCGAAAAGCCGGTCGGCCTCGATGACCTCGAGGATCCGCCGCGACCGGACCATGTCAACGAGGTTGCCGCCCCACGTCGAGTTGATTCGGGAGCTCACCGCGAAGACGTTGTCGGCGACGTCGTCGACCCGCCTGCCAGCCATGATCCCGCACACCTGCGTCTTCTTCCCGAACGCGACGACGTCAGGGACGAACCCGAGCTGTTGGTAGGCCCACGCGGTGCCGGTGATGCCGCATCCGGTCTGTACCTCGTCGGCGATCATCAGCGCGTCGTATTCGTCGCACAGCCGGCGCATCGCGGCGAAGAACTGCGGCCGGAAGTGCCGGTCGCCGCCCTCGCCCTGGATGGGTTCGGCGATGAAGCAGGCGATGTCGTGCGGGTGCGCCTCGAACGCCGCGCGAGCCTGCCTGAGGGACTCCGCCTCCACCGCGTCCATCGCGCAGCCGTCCAGGCCCGGGCGCAAGTAAGGAGCGTCGATGCGCGGCCAGTCGAACTTGGGGAAGCGCGCCACCTTGATCGGGTCGGTGTTGGTCAACGACAGGGTGTAGCCGCTGCGTCCGTGAAAGGCACCGCGCAGGTGCAGAACTCGGGTCCCGAGTGCGGGATCGATACCGTGCGCCTCGTTGTGCCGGCTCTTCCAGTCGAAGGCCACCTTGCAGGCGTTCTCCACCGCCAGCGCCCCACCGTCGACGAAGAATAGGTGCGGCAGCTCGGGATCACCCAGCACCCGGGCGAATGTGTCGACGAAGCGCGCCATCGGCACGCTGTAGACGTCGGAGTTCGACGGTTTGTTGACCGCGGCAGCGACGAGCTCGGCGCGAAACGACGGGTCGTCGGCCAACGCGGGATGGTTCATGCCCAGCGCCGAGGACGCGAAGAACGTGAACATGTCGAGAAACTCGGTCCCGTCGCGGGCATCGACCAGCCAGGAGCCCGCCGAACGTTCCAGGTCGAGTACCAGGTCGAGGCCGTCAGCCAGGATGCTGCGGGCCAAGACCGTACGGACATTCCCAGGTTCGACAACACCGAGGTCTTCACGCGACAACAGTTCCGTCATGGCGCAATCTTATCGTATTTTTTACGGTTCCATCCCGGTGCGGCAGCAATATATACAGCCGAAGGACGGCCGAGAGCGGACGTATGGACGGCATCCATAACGGGTACCGCCTTGTGATGTTGCTCACTGTGCCGCTGCGGGCGGGCCTGGCGGTGGCCGGATTCGCCAGCTCCGCGGCTCTTGTGGGCGGGGAGATCGCAGTACGCACCGGCACCCGGGCGTTGAACGCGATTCCGGGCGTCGGGCAGGTGACACACGCCGTCGGCAATATGGCTCGCGAGGCCGTGGGCGGCCCACCAGCACGGCGCAGCAGCAGGGACGGCGCCCGGCGCTGGATCGAGGTCCGCGGTCTGAGCGGACCGGACGCCGACGCGATCGCCGAGGAAGTGCGCAGCGCGCTGCGTCGGGTGCCAGGGGTGACCGACGCAGCCATCAACGCATCCGTGTCGCGAGTGGTGGTCAGCCTGGGCCCAGAGGGAGTGTCACAGAGTCTGCGGCGGGTGGTCGCGGACGCCGAGAGCCGCGCGTGCACCGAGACTCCGATCCCCCGACACCACCCGATCACGCTGCCCGGAGACGACGAGGTGCTCGTTGCGCGCACATTCGGCGCTGCCGCTGCCACGTTCGGACTCGGCCTGTCGCTGACGGGACAATTCCTGAAGGTTCCGGGCTTGCCCGACATCGTCTCGGTAGTGCCGACGATGGCCGACCACATCCCGGTCATCCGTCGACAACTAGAACGCCGGCTAGGTCACGACGGCACGGATTTGCTGTTCTCCGTGACCAATTCACTGGCTTCTGCGTTGACCGTCTCGCCCACCGCCGCCGCTGCCGAAGCGGCCACCCGAACCATGCTGGCCGTCGAGGCGTGGAACTCCCGACTGGCGTGGCGCAGTCACGAACCGCTGTTGGCCGACAACATCCCGTCGGGCGGGGTGCCCCAACGGGGAACCACCGAGTTCACGGAGGGCGACGGAGAGGACTACGCGAACAAGATCGGCTGGCTCGGTGTCGTGGCCGCAACGGCGATCGGTGCGTTCTCCCGCAATCCGGCCATCAGCGGCGCCGCCGCGTTGGTGGTCGCGCCCAAACCCACGCGCGCCACCCGGGAAGCTTTCGGCTGCGCCATGACTCGCGGCCTGATCACCCACCACGACGCTCTCGTCATCCGCCCCAGAGCTCTGCGGGCGCTGGATCGGGTGGACGTCATCGTCATCGACCCACGCACTCTCTACACCGACGAGCTCACGATCGGCCGGGTCCGCGGCGTCGAGAACTCGCATCGCGAAAAGGCTTGGGCAGCAGCACAAGACGCGCTCCGCAACGGCACGTTGACCGAGGGCTGGCACCAGTTGAGCAAGATCAAGGGTGCCGGAACAACCGGTCAGGCGCTGGTCAGTCCCGTCCGGATGCCCTTGGCGACCGCGGTCGTCAGCGAGGCGCGCAAGACCGGAGCGCGGGTGGTGTCGGTCGACGACGATGGCCTCCGTTCTCTAGCTCAGGGTTTTGACGCGCTCCACCCGATCGCCGACTCGCTCGACGCCACCCTGGCCGGTCTGGTGTCCGACCTGCGCGCCGAGGGCGCGACGGTGGCGCTGCTGACGACGTCGGCCATGACCACCCCCCACGAGGCCGACATCACGATCGGGGTCTCCCACGACGGGATACCACCCTGGGGCGCAGATGTTTTCGTTCCCGACCTGGCGGCGGTTTGGCGGATCCTGCGGGCCATCCCCACCGCGCGAAAGGTCACCGCCAAGGGCGTGCGGCTGTCGATGTCGAGCTCGGCCATCGGCGCCCTGATGCTGATCCCCGGCGTTCCGGGTTCCGGCCCAGATTCAGTCAATCTCGGTGTGGTGGGCGGTCTTTGGACGGGATTCGAGTCCGGGCGAAAGCTCTTCTCCGTCCCTCTTCCCGTTCCGGAGCCAGGCCACGACTGGCACGCGATGTCCGCCGACGAGGTGCAGCGGCTGCTCCCCCGCCCGCCGCAGCAGCCCGAGCAATCAGACGGTGCGCCGTCACCGCTACTACTGCCGATCCGCATGCTGAACCAGGCCCGCAACTCCAGCTGGACGCTGGCCCGCGACTTCATCGACGAAATGCGGAGCAACCTGGCCGACCCCATCACCCCAATCCTGGCGACCGGTGCGCTGGCCAGCGCGCTGCTCGGTTCCCCATTGGACGCCGTGCTCGTCGGGGGCGTACTGCTGGCGAATGCTGCGTTGTCCTCGGAACAGCAGTTGCACGCCGAACGCGTCCTTCGTCGCTTGATGGCCGTGCAGGATCCGTTGGCGCGCCGTCGAATCGGTGCCCTCGCCGACCATCACAGTGAGCAAGTTCCAGCGGCGGCCCTGCGACCTGGCGATCTCATCGAGGTGCGCTCCGGCGAGGTGATACCGGCCGACGCCCGCCTACTCGAGGCCGCCGACCTCGAGGTCGACGAGTCCACCCTGTCCGGCGAATCGTTGCCGGTCGCCAAACAGACCGACCCGACGCCAGGCGCGCCGCTCGCCGAACGCGCCTGCATGATCTACGACGGCACCACGGTGGTCGCCGGCACGGCACTGGCCGTTGTCACCGCGGTGGGCTCGATGACCGAGATGCGGCGCGCACTTGCCATGGCTCCCAACAAATCTCGTGAGATCGGCCTGCAACGCCAATTGAGCCACATCACAAACCGAGCCCTTCCGTGGAGCCTCACCGGTGGCGCTTTGGTCGGACTGCTCAGCGCGCTACGCGGGACACCGCTACGCGAGTCGGTCGCCAGCGCGGTTGCGCTGACCGTCGCCGCCGTTCCCGAAGGTCTGCCCCTGGTTGCCACGCTGGCTCAGCTCGCGGCGGCGCGCCGACTCACCAATGAGTCGGTTCTCATCCGCAATGCCCACTCGGTGGAAGCACTGGCCCGCCTCGACGTGGTGTGCTTCGACAAGACCGGCACACTGAGCGAGAACCGGCTGCAGGTGAAGACGGTGCGGCCGTTGAGTGGTTACACGGAGTCACAGGTGCTGCAGGCGGCGCTCTCGACGTCGTACTCACGGGATAAGCACCGGGTCGAACACGCCACCGACGACGCGATCCATCAGGCCGCGGGTCCGCAAGAGTTGCCTGTGCGCGACGCGTTCCTGCCGTTCCAGGCCGGGCGGCCGTTCGCCGCGGCGCTGACCGGCACCCGCCTGACGATCAAGGGCGCCCCTGAGGTGCTGTCGTCCGCATTGGCCGACGGCGCGCCGCGGCTGGACCGAATGGTCGCCCGAATCGCCGCGGGCGGGCTGCGGGTGCTGGCGGTGGCCGAGCGGGAACTGACCGCCGATCAGGCCGCGGCTGCGATCGCCGAGCCGACCGTGATGGAGGGTTGGTGCCGGAGCGGCCTCACCCCGTGCGGCCTGCTCGGGCTGGCGGACACCGTGCGCCCGAAGGCCCGCACCCTGCTACAGGATCTGGTCGAGCGCGAGATCGGGGTCCGGTTGATCACCGGAGACCACCCACTGACGGCGACCGTCGTCGCTGCGGAGTTGGGTCTGAACGTCACGGCCGACCAAGTCATCACCGGATCGGAGTGGGAGGCCCTGTCGACCGACGAACGTGCCGATGCGGTGCAGTCCCGGGTGGTGTTCGCGCGAATGGCCCCCGAGCACAAGATCGACGTGGTGCAGACGCTCGAGCGCTCCGGTCTGGTCACCGCGATGGTCGGAGACGGCGCCAACGACGCGGCGGCGATCCGCGCCGCCAGCGTCGGGATCGGGGTTGCCGCGCGCGGCAGCGATCCGGCCCGCACCGCCGCCGACGTCGTACTTCTCGACGGCAGGATCGAAGCCCTGATCGGCGCGCTCGATGAGGGCGAGCAGCTGTGGCGCCGCGTGCAATCAGCGGTGTCCATGTTGCTCGGCGGCAACCTCGGCGAGGTCGCGTTCGCATTGCTGACCAGCATGGCCACCGGCCGATCGGTGCTCAATGCCCGCCAGATGCTACTGGTCAACATGCTCACCGACGCGCTGCCCGCCGCGGCCCTGGCGGTCAGCCCGCACGAGGGCAACGAGCAGCTCGACCGCGACGAGTCCGCGATGTGGCGGGCGATCTTCATCCGCGGTACCGCCACCACTACCGGCGCCGGCCTGGCCTGGCTCATGGGGCGGGCGACGGGGACGCGGCGCCGGGCCGCGACCATCGCACTGATCGGCCTGGTGTCGACCCAGTTGGCACAGACTCTGGCGGACTCACGCAGCCCGCTGGTCGTCGCTACCGCGGGCGGCTCATTTCTGGTGCTCGCCGCGCTCATCAGCACGCCCGGAGTCAGCCAGGTGTTCGGGTGCACTCCCGTCGACCCACTCGGCTGGGGTCAAGCCTTCCTGGCCACCGCGGGCGCCACCGCCCTCTCGGCGTTGGCGCCGAGGGCGCTCGAGCGGCTGGGTTCGGAGTTCTTCGGCCTGGTCGTCGACGACGACGAGGCCGGCCCGAACAAGGACGGCGTAGATCTCCCGGACCGGCGGCGTCAACAATCTGACGCCGGCCAGGACGAGAGCGTCGGGCCCGGTGAAGCGAAGCTGGGTCACAAATCCAGGACAGCCCGCCCCCATGACCGGGTCGGGACCCACGAGTGAACAGGACACGAACATGCTGTCAATGACGAGGTCGCTGATAGCGGCTCAGCGCGGCGCCTCGCGCCGGGTCGCGGAGGCGAAGAAGTTCTCGATCCGGCTGCCGGGCGTCGGCGAGGTTGCGGTTCCAGCGCCCGACCAGCTCGCGTTCTATGCGGTGCTCGGCGGCCTGGCCGCTGTCGAACTGATCGACTGGCCACTCGCGATCGCCATGGGCATTGGGTCGGCAGTCATCGCGCGGCACATCGACGCGAACGAGGTCGCGGCCGACGAGCCGGCGCCGCCCCCGCCGGCCAGGACGGCCCCGGCCAAGAAAGCTGCGGCCAAGAAGGCCCCCGCCAGGAAAGCCCCGGCCAAGAAGGCGACCGCCACGAAAGCGCCGGCGAGGAAGTCAACTTAGTAAATTTCCCGCCCCAAGCCATCTTGCACCGTAACTCTTACGGCAGATAGATCCTGTCACTGTAAAATGTGTTTAGAATGATGGTGCTTCGAGTCCGCACGTTTGCGGCCGTGCGGATCTGCTGCAGCAGCACTTCCAGCGCCGGCGGCGACTCGACGCGCACGAACAGGACGTAGCTCTCCTCGCCGGCCACCGAATAGCACGCCTCGATTTCGGCGATGTGTTCCAGCCGCGCGGGGGCATCATCAGGTTGGGACGGATCGAGAGGGGTGATCGCGACGAACGCCGACAGCATGTGCCCGAAGGCCTCGGGGTTCACCCGGGCGCTGTACCCGGTCACCACTGCCCGGGACTCCAGCCGGCGCACCCGTGATTGCACCGCCGACACCGACAGGCCGGTGGCGGCCGCCAACTCGGCCAGTGTCGCCCGGCCGTCGGCGACGAGCTCACGTACCAGCGTGCGATCGACGTCGTCGAGGCCGTGCGTCATGTCCGTGCTGTCCGCCATGGCCGCACACTATCTCAGCGGCGGTGCCCGGTGAGCGATGTCGAAATCTGGCAGCTGCGTGCGCGCTTCGCGGCGGCACTGTCGCAGATGTATGGCGCGGAGGTCCCGGCCTACCGGACGCTGGTCGAGGTCAGCGAGGCGGTCAACCGTGACTATGTCGCCACGCGTCCCCATGCCGAGCGACTCGGATCGATCGAGCGGGTGACCGCGGAGCGCCACGGCGCGATCCGGGTCGGCACCCCGGCCGAGTTGGCCGACGTCGCAGTACTTTTCGCAGCCTTCGGAATGTATCCGGTGGGCTACTACGACCTGCGTGCGGCGACTTCACCAGTGCCGGTGGTGTCCACGGCGTTTCGTCCGGTGGATGCCGACGAATTGGCGCGCAACCCGTTTCGGGTGTTCACCTCGATGCTGGCCACCCGCGACGAGCGGTTCTTCGACGCCGACCTGCGCGGCCGGGTCGATGAGTTCCTGCGCAGGCGAACCCTGTTCGATCCCGAACTGATCGCCGACGCCCGCCGGATTGCAGCCGACGGCGGCTGTGACGCCACGACCGCCGAGACCTTCGTGACCCGCGCCGTCAGCGCGTTCGCCCTGTCCCGCGAACCGGTCGACCGGGCCTGGTACGCCGAACTGACCGCCGTGTCAGCGGTCGCCGCCGACATCGCCGGAGTACCCACCACCCACATCAATCACCTGACCCCGCGAGTGCTCGACATCGACGATCTGTACCGGCGCATGAGCGAGCGTGGCATCGCGATGATCGACGCCATCCAGGGTCCACCGAGCTGGGCCGGCCCCCCCGCTGTGCTGTTGCGCCAGACGTCGTTTCGCGCACTGGCCGAACCACGCCGCTTCCGCGAGGCCGACGGCACCATCACCGACGGTTCGCTACGGGTGCGCTTCGGCGAGGTCGAGGCCCGCGGTGTCGCCCTGACCCGCAAGGGCCGGGAGTGCTATGACGCCGCGATGAGCACGCCGGACCCGGCGGCGGTGTGGGGTGACTATTTCCCCACCTCCGACGACGAGATGGCCGCCCTCGGCCTGGCGTACTACCACCGCGGCGACGCGGCAGCACCCGTGGTCTACGAAGACTTCCTGCCTGCCTCGGCCGCCGGCATCTTCCGCTCGAATCTCGACGCCGACACCCAGGCCGCCACCGTGGCCGACGAATCCGGTTACGACGGCGACTGGATGGCCGGCGCCATCGGCTGTCCGATCCACGATCCCTACGACCTCTACGACGCGACCGCCCAGGAGGACCCCGCATGAGCACCACCACCATCACCTCGCTGCCCACCGCCGCGGACCTGCGGTCCGCCGTGCACGCCGCCTTCGATGCCATCGGCGTCCACGTCGATCTCGCCGAGCCGGGTGGGCCCGGGCTGCCCGCCAGCACACCGGTGACCGGCGACACGCTCTTCACCGTGGCGGAGACCACCGCCGAGCAGACACGAGCGGCCATCACCGAAGCGGCGCAGGCCTTTTCGTCCTGGCGGACGACACCCGCCCCGGTACGTGGCCAGCTGGTCGCCCGGCTGGGTGAGCTGCTGCGTGAGCACAAGGCCGACCTCGCGACCCTGGTGACCGTCGAGGCGGGCAAGATCACGTCCGAAGCCCTCGGCGAGGTGCAGGAGATGATCGACATCTGCGAGTTCGCCGTCGGGCTGTCCCGCCAGCTCTACGGGCGCACCATCGCCTCCGAACGGCCCGGCCACCGGTTGATGGAGACCTGGCATCCGCTCGGCGTGGTGGGCGTGGTGACGGCGTTCAACTTCCCGGTCGCGGTGTGGGCGTGGAACACCGCGGTCGCGCTGGTATGCGGTGACACGGTGGTCTGGAAGCCGTCGGAACTCACCCCGCTGACCGCGATCGCCTGTCAGGCACTCATCGACCGAGCCGCCACCGACGTGGGCGCACCTCCTGCGGTGAGCCGACTGGTGGTGGGCGGCCGGGATGTCGGGGAGGCGCTGGTCGACGACTCCCGGGTGGCGCTGGTGTCGGCGACCGGATCGGTGCGGATGGGCCGGGAGGTGGGCCCGCGGGTGGCGCAGCGGTTCGGCCGGGCGTTGCTGGAACTTGGCGGCAACAACGCCGCCGTCGTAACCCCCTCCGCGGATTTGGATTTGGCGGTCCGCGGCATCGTCTTCGCCGCGGCGGGGACCGCGGGCCAACGCTGCACCACCCTGCGCAGGCTGATCGCGCACTCCTCGGTGGCCGACACCCTCGTCGAGCGGATCGCCGCCGCCTACCGGACCCTGCCGATCGGCGACCCGGCGGCTGAGGGGACGTTGGTCGGCCCGCTCATCCACGAGACGGCCTACCGCGACATGGTCCGCGCTCTGGAACAGGCGCGCGCCGACGGTGGCGAGGTCATCGGCGGGCAGCGCCAGCCCGTTGGCGGCGAGGACGGCACGGAGGCCTTCTATGTCGCGCCTGCGGTGGTGCGGATGCCCGCCCAAACCGAGATCGTCCATCACGAGACGTTCGCGCCGATTCTCTACGTGTTGACCTACGACTCGCTCGATGAAGCGATAGAACTGAACAATGCTGTCCCGCAGGGCCTTTCGTCGGCCATTTTCACCACCGACGTGCGGGAGGCCGAGCGTTTCCTGGCCGCCGACGGCTCGGACTGCGGGATCGCCAACGTGAACATCGGCACGTCGGGCGCCGAGATCGGCGGCGCGTTCGGGGGCGAGAAGCAGACCGGCGGTGGCCGCGAGTCGGGGTCGGATTCGTGGAAGGCCTATATGCGCCGCGCCACCAACACCCTCAACTACTCCTCGGAATTACCGCTGGCCCAGGGCGTGCACTTCGGTTAACCGCCCAGCAGGGGAAGCAGTTCGCTGCGGCCGATCTGGTTGACCAGAGTGGCGGCGTCGAAGTAAATCCGCTCGTTGGTGATCCGGTCGGACTCGAAGGAGAACACCGCGATCACCGGCACGCGAAAGGCCTTGCCCGTCGGCGGCAGCCCATAGAACTCGCCGAGATTCGTTCCGAGGAGATCGAATTCGACGATCACCGCATCGTCGGTGACGTGGAAGGTGGCGTTCTCGTGGCGCTGGTCGGGAAACGCGGTGCGGGTGGTGCGGTAGTACGTCATCACCTCGTCGTCGCCGTCGAAGACCTGCTTGGTCGGGACGATCTCGTAGCGCGGGTGACCGTTGAAAGTCGCCAGGGTGCGGTCGAACTCCTTGGTCACCTCGGTGTCCATGTGTTCGCGGATGACGTCCAGCCGGCGCTGACGTAGCTCCTCGGTGATCATCGGACTCCTTCGTCGAGATCGAGTTTCCGGGCGCAGGCGAGCTGCTGCTCGATCAAATCAGCTCCGTGGGCCACTCCGCCAGTGGCGGCGAAGCCGGCGGCCACCCGTCGGGCGCCGTCAACCATCGTCATCGCCTGGCGAACCTTGGCGCGCAAGCGCCCCCGGGTCAGCCGCGCGGACGGGAGCCGGGTCCCGCAGCCGGCCACCTCGACCCGCATCGCCACGTCCGGTTGGTCGCGCCCGAACGGAACCACACAGACCGGGACGCCGCGATTCAATGCCCGCACCGTGGCCCCCATCCCGCCGTGGGTGACCGCGCATACCGCGCGGTCCAGCACGGCGTTGTGCGGGACATACTGGCGCACTATCGCATTCGGCGGCACATCCAGATCCGCAGGCACACCGGCGGGGAACGTCGCGACCACGCGCACCGGCTCGTCGGCAAGCGCCTGCAGGGCGATACGCCCCAGCCGGGCATCCGCCTGGCGGATCGAGGAGGTGGTCACCAGCACGGTCGGCTCGTCGATCGCGGTCAACCAATCGGGCGCCGCGGTGTCCTCGTCGTCGGTGCACGCACCGATCAGGTGGACGTGATCGCCCCAGTCGGGGTGGGGGTACTCGAAGGGTTCTCCCCCGACCACGAGCATCAGCGGCGCGCGACGCAGGAAGGCGTCGACCGAGTCGACCACGGAGGCGCCGATCGCGGTCCGCAGCGCGTTGATCCTCGGCAGCATCGGCCGGTCCATCACCCGTGAGACGACCGTGCGCACGCCATGGTCGCGCACCCGCCCCGCCACGCCCGGCCAGGGCCGCATTCCGGGCCCGACCGGTGGCATTCCGCGGGACCGCAGAAACGGCGTGAAGGGCGAGAACACCGCCCACGGAAGTTCGCCCGCGTCGGCCACCGACATCGCGCCCCAGCAGTTGGCATCGACGATCACGAAGTCCGGGTCGACCTCGGCGACGGCCCGCTGAAGGTCGTCGACCTCGAGCACGGCGCGCCGGCACAGCGTGTCGATCGTCATCGCCAGGACGCCGAAGGCGGTGCGGGCCGTCCAATCCTGGCTGGTCACCGCTTCGATCCGCGGGTCGACGGGTGCGGTGTGCAGGCCGAGTCGCTCGCCGGGGGCCACACCTGCCGCCAGCGTGCGCACGTGGACGTCGTGGCCGCGCTCGGCGAGTTCGCGCAGTACCGCGCGCATCGGCAGGAGGTGGCCGAGGGCGGGCGAGCCGTACGCCAGGATCGTGGGCATAGTCCAGCAAGTACCCGCTGTCGGGGAAAACGCGTCAGCGGTTGTTGTACATGTGCCCACTAGTATGTCCGCATGCCGGAATCACCCGTCCGTCGCCGCCTGTCGCCAGAAGACCGGCGCAGCGAGCTGCTCGCGCTGGGCGCAGAGGTGTTCGGCCAGCGTCCGTACGACGAGGTCCGCATCGACGAGATCGCCGAGCGCGCGGGGGTGTCGCGGGCGCTGATGTACCACTACTTCCCGGACAAGCGAGCGTTCTTCGCCGCCGTCGTGCGCGCCGAGACCGCGCGCCTGTTCAACGCCACCAATACCCCGCCTGCCCCGGGACAGACCTTGTTCGACCGGCTGCGGGCCGGCGTGGTGGCCTACATCCGCTATGACGAGGAGCACCCGCACGGTGCGTGGGCGGCCTATATCGGGATGGGCCGCACCGACCCCGTCCTTCGGGGCATCGACGCCGTCGACAACGAACGGCAGATGCACCGGATCATGGCCGCGTTGACCGAGCACGGTGAGCTGGACTCGAAGGTCGAGCGCGACCTGCGGGCGATTGTCTACGCCTGGTTGGCGTTCACCTTCGAACTGTGCCGCCAGCGCGTCCTCGACCCGTCGATTGACGCCGACCATCTCGCCGATGCCGGCGCGCACGCGCTGCTGGACGCCATCGTGCGGGTACCCGGGATCCCGAACGCCCTTGCCGAGGCGGCCGGCCGCCGGTAGTTCAGCCCACGGTGGCGAAGAACGCCCGGACGTCGTCGACGAACAACTCGGGTTGCTCGAACGCACCGAAGTGGCCGCCGCGCGGCATGTCCGTCCAGTGCGTGACGTTGTAGCCGTTCTCGCACCAGCTGCGCGGCGGCCGCATGATCTCCTTCGGGAACCGCGCGATCCCGGTCGGCACTTCGACTTTGCCTGCCGCCCCGAAGAATCGGAAGCTCTCCCAGTACAGCCGGGCCGAGGACGTCGCGGCGTTGTTGACCCAGTAGAGCATCACATTGTCGAGGATCTCGTCACGGGTCAGCGCGTTCTCGGGATGGCCGTCGCAGTCGGTCCAGGCCCAGAATTTCTCCACGATCCAGGCCAGCTGACCGACCGGTGAATCGGCCAACCCGTAGCCCAATGTCTGCGGGCGGGTGGACTGTTGCTTGGAGTAGCCGGAGTCGGAGTTCGCGTAGTACTCCCCCGCGGCCAGCGCCTCTTTTTCTTCGGGGGTGGGATCGGTCAGCGGACCGCTCGGGAAAGCCACCGGCATGTTGGTGTGAATGCCGATGCACGTTCCGCTCTCGCCGTCCGAGCGGCTCCGGTTCCCGCCGTTGCGGCCGATCTGGGTGGTCACCGCCGCACCCCAGTCACCGCCCTGGGCGCCGTAGCGCTGGTATCCCAGCCTGGCCATCAACGCATCCCAGGCTGTCGCGATTCTTTCGATGCCCCAGCCGGTCGAGGTGGGCTTGCCGGAAAATCCGTAGCCCGGCAGCGACGGGCACACCACGTGGAACTGTTCGGTCAGCGGTTCGATCACCTTGGTGAATTCGACCACCGAACCCGGCCAGCCATGGGTGATGATCAGCGGGAGCGCGTCGGGATTCGATGAGCGCTGGTGGATGAAATGGATGTCCAAACCGTCGATCTCGGTGATGTACTGGTCGAATCGGTTGAGCGCGGCCTCGCGTCGCCGCCAGTCGTATTCGTCGGCCCAATAGGTGGCCAGCTCCCGGGTGTAGCCCAGCGGAATGCCCTGGCTCCAGTCGTCGACGCATTCCCGATCGGGCCAGCGGGTGCGGGTGAGCCGGTCCCGCAGATCGGCGAGAACATCGTCGGGTACCGCGATGCGAAAGGGACGGATGTCGGTCACTGCGCTGGCCTTCCGTGTCGGTTGGCCGGATCGTACCCTCTGCGACGGGGAGATCGGATTACGCTTCGCTCATGCGATTGACGTGGCCGTTGACCGGCCGCATCGGGCAGATGCGCGCCATCGAGTCCGCAATTGCGGCGCCGGACCTCGCCGGGGTCGTCGTCTCGGGCGCGGCGGGGGTCGGCAAGAGCCGGATTGCCCGCGAGGCGTTGAGTTCCGCGGAGAAGCGCGGATTCGAAGGCAGGTGGGTGGTCGGCGCCTCGTCCGCGCGATCGATTCCGTTGGGCGCGTTCACCGCCTGGACCCAACGTGCTGCCAGCGAGACCGTTCAGCTGGTCCGGGGGGTCATCGAGTCGCTGACCGCCGCCCGTTTACCGGTGCTGGTGGCAGTGGACGATGCGCACCTGCTCGATGAGCTGTCCATCTTCGTCCTGCATCAGCTCGTGCAGCGCCGTGCGGCGAAGATCATCCTCACCATCCGGGAAGACGAACCGGTTCCCGCCGTCCTCCAAGAGATTTGGGCGGCCGGTGGGTTCGAGCGGCTCGACCTACCACCGCTGTCGCTCGACCACACCACATCCCTGCTGACCGCGACGCTTGCCGGTCCGGTCGAACCCGTTTCGGTACAACGGCTTTGGAAGCTGACCGATGGCAATCCACTGTACTTGCGCAACATCGTCGAGCAGGAGGTCGGCGGCGGCCGGCTCGCCCAGCACCGTGAGACATGGTCGTGGACCGGCGATCCGGTGCTACCGCCAGACTTGATCGGATTGGTTGAGTCGCGAATCGGCACACTGGCCACGCCGGTCGACGACGTGATCGACGCCCTGGCAGTCGCCGAGCCGTTGGAGCTGCCGGTGCTCGCGCGCATCGCCGATCCGGCCGCGATCGAGGACGCCGAGACCCGCGGCCTGATCTCACTGGAGCCGACCGGCACGACTGTGCAAGCGCGGGTGGCCCATCCGATCTACGGCGAGGTTCGTCGGCGGCGAGCTTCGGTGACTCGGTTACGTCGGATGCGCGGCCTGGTCGCCGCGGAACTGGCACGCACCGACGATTCCGGCGATGTTCAAATCGTCGTCAAAAGAGCCACATTGAGCATCGCGTCGGACCTTGAGCCCGACGCGGATCTCCTGGTTCGCGCGGCCCACGGCGCGGTGTGGCTGGCCGACCTGGCACTGGCGGATCGGCTGGCCGAGGCAGCAATCGCCGCCGGAGCCGGGCCAGAGCCGAATTTCATCCGTGCGCACGCGCTTTCGTGGCTCTCCCGAGGCATCGAGGCCGATGCCGTGCTCGACGAGGTGCCCGTCGCGGACCTGTCTGACGTCGACCGGGCCAGGCTCGCATTCCACCGGGCCAGCAACATGCTGTGGGCGCTGGGCGATCCTGTGCGTGCCATCGCGATCATCGAGGAGGCGTCCGAGGTCGGAACGCCGGAGGCACGCAGCTACCTCGATGCCTTCCGCGCGGTGTACCGGTTCGCCACGGACGACCCCCGGGCCGCCGCGCAGGCCGCCCACGAACTCGAGTTCGGGCACCTGCCACCGGTGGTCGGTGCCGAGATCGCGTGGGCGTTGACGGTGGTCACGGGCGAAGCGGGCCAGACCACGCAGGCGGAGGCCCACGCCGACGCGGGATACCGGGCTGCCACACGCCGATTCGACGCACCGCAGATGCGTTTCAACATCGCCGACGCGCACCTGTCGGCGCTGCTGATCGCCGGTCGGATCGCCGACGCAGGCGCGGTCGCCGAGGACGTCGGGCGCCAGGCCGCCGACCTGCCCGGGGAAGCTCAGTTGCTGGCCGCCGCGGTGGCAGGCCGGGCCGAATTGGGAGCCGGCCGGCTCGATGCCGCATGCCGACTGTTGGAAACCGCCGCGCTGGGCTTGTCGGCCGCGGGTCATGGCATGGGCTGGGGTTACCGCTACAACGTCGTGCGGGTGGCTGCACTGGCCATGCATGGCGACTCCGCCGATGCCGCTGCGGTGCTGGCCGGGCTCGACAATGTCCGGCGCCCGTTCCGATCCTTGGACTACGAACTGAGTTTCGCCCGCGCCTGGGTGGCGGCGAGCCAGGGTGCCGTCAGCGAAGCGATCGCGGTCTCACTCGCCGCGGCTCAACGAGCCGCCGCGAAGGGCCAATTCGGGTCCGAGGTGTTATGTCTGCAGACCGCCACCCAGTTCGGAGACCGCACGACGGCAACCCGGCTACAGGAACTGGCGACAATCGCCGAAGGTCCGCGAGTCGGCGTGGCGGCCCGCTTCGCGGCGGCGCTGCACGACGGTGACGCCCACGAACTCACCGCGGTGTCCGAGGCCTTCGAAGAGCTTGGCGACCTCGTCGCTGCCGCCGACGCCGCGGCGCACGCTGCGCTGATGCATCGCCGCCACGACCAGCGGGGGTCGGCGCTGGGGTGCGTGAGCCGCGCCGCCGCACTGGCCAGACGCTGCGGCGGCCTGGTCACCCCCACGCTGCGGCGCGCCGCCGAACCCCTACCGCTGACCGAACGCGAGCGAGAGATCGCCATGCTGATCGGCCAGGGATTGTCCAACCGGGCCATCGCCGAACGACTGACTCTGTCGCCGCGCACCGTCGAAAGCCACATCCACCGCGCCATGAGCAAGACCGGCACGAACACCCGGGAAGCGCTGGCCGCGTTGCTGGCGTGAGATTGCAGTAGCGCACTACTGCTATCGGTCGCACCGCCGCGCACGAGGATCGCTCTACCGGCGTAGATCGTGCGAGGGATGACGACAATGAACGTGACACTTCGATGCCGCTCGGACCGAAGGCACCTGTGACCAGTGACTCCGGCCTGCGGCGGGGACAGGCCGGAGTCACACCCTGGGCGCTGTCGGCGAAGTCGGCATCGGCGCTGGCAGGTCAGGCGGCAGCACTGGAACGGCTCCTGGAGGAGCAGCCCGATGCCGACCCGACCGATGTCGCGTACTCCCTGGCCGGCAGCAGGACGTCGTTTCGACACCGTGCGGTGATCGTCGGCGCCGACCGCGGCGAGTTGCTGACCGGGCTGCGTGCGGTCGCCTCGGGAACACCATCACCCGGTGTCATCACGGGCCGAGCCACCCGTGCGGGGCGAACGGTCTTCGTCTTTCCCGGGCACGGGTCGGTGGCGGCCGGCGTGGCGGCCGAGCTGTTGGACACCGCCGAGGCCTTCGCCGATCACATGCGGCGCTGCGATGAGGCGTTCGGCGAGTTCATCGATCGGTCACTGGTGGCTGCACTTCATGGTGGCCCAGACTCGCCGCGCATGGACCGCGACGACACGGTGCAGCCTCTGCTCTTCGCGGTGACGGCGTCCCTGGCCGCGCAGTGGCGTGCGTTGGGAATCGAACCCGACGCCGTGATCGGCCATTCGCAGGGCGAGATCGCCGCCGCCTACACCGCAGGAGCGCTCTCCCTTCGGGATGCGGCCCTGGTGTTGAGCGCCCAGTGCAATGCGGCTACCGAGCTTCTCGGGCCGGGCGGCATGGTGTCCATACCGCGGCCGGTCGACGTGGTCTGCGACCTCATCAACGTCTGGGACGATTCGATCTCCATCGCCGAACGGAACAGCCCGTCGTCGACGACCGTGGCGGGAAGCGCGCGGGCGATCGGCGCCCTGATCGAACGTTGTCAGCGCGAACAACTTCCGGTGACACGGCTCCCCGTCCCCTACGCACCGCATTCCGCCGATGTGGAGGCGCTGCGCGACAGCCTGCGCGAGACGCTGTCCGACGTCGCTCCCCAGTCCACCGGGGTCACCTTCATCTCGACGGTCACCGGCGCGGCCACCGACGCATCGGTGCTCAACGGCGACTACTGGTTTGCCAACCTTCGTCAGCCGGTGCTGTTCGAAGATGCGGTGCGGTGGGCGTATGGGCGCGGTCATCGCACCTTCATCGAGTGCGGGCCGCACCAGCTGCTGACCGCCGACATCGAGGAGTCGCTCGACGACTACGGCGACGACCCCACCGTGGTGGGCACGCTGCGCCGTGACGACGGCAGCATGCGGCGATTCCTGATGTCGGTCGCGGAGAGTCACGTGCGGGGGAAGTCCGCGGATTGGGCAAGCGTGCTGGACGCCGCCTGCGCCGGCCGGCGAGGAAGCTAGCGACTGTACGCGTCGGTCATCGTGCTCGCCCAGCCGATATGCCCTTCGAACCCGAGTGATTGCGCCATCGCCAGGTACTCGTAAGCCAGCTTCGGCGCGTCCTCATCGTCGCGGGCCCTGGCCAGCATCGCGCGCAGGCGCCGCAGGGTGATGTCGACGATCGCCGAATCATGTTCACGCTGAAAGACTCCCAATTTTCCGATCACGGCGTCGGCTTCCGTGAGGTCGCGCTCCGAGCCACGCTCGACCAGAGTCTGCACCAAGATCGCGATACCGCCGACGAGCCAGCCCCAGCGGGCTCCCTCGTACAACTCATCGACCGCGTCGCGCATCGCCGCTATGGCGGCGTCACACTCACCGTTGGCGGCTCGTTCCCGGGCGGAGACCAGGGTGGTGATCGCCACCAGGGATGGGACCCGCACCCGCGCGACCGCCAGAGCCTTCTCGACGAGTTCCAGTCCATGCCGCCGGTTCATCGGATCCTGTTGATACAACAGGACCACACCCAATCCGTACGAGCAGACCATCAGGGCGTTGTCGTTGCCCGTATGTTCCGCGGCCGTGACCGCCGCTTGGCTCGCCCGAAGCGCGAATTCGTCGGCGCGGACCACCCCGTAGAGGATTTCGACGCTGTAGGTCCAGGCGAGGACGTAGCCCAGGGTCGCCGCATCGACCTGCTGGGCCATCGTAAGTGCGTCGCGGAGGTCCTCGCGCCATCCGGGCTGCCCGTGCCACCACCGGGCGATTCCCCGGAAGGCCAGCGCGGCCGCCAACGGTGACGCCAGGCCGAAACCGCCCCCCAGGGCGGCATCGCCCTCGGCGAGATCTATGACGCGCTGCGACCAGCGCGAGATCTCCACCATTTGGGCCTGGCTGAACCACGTGGCGAATCCCGGGAACGACAGCCCGACAGTCAGATTGGCGTCGCCGATCGATTCCAGCAGTTCCAGATGCTCTGACGCCAGCATCGCGGCCTCCCGGACCCGAGCGACGTAGAGATATTCGGTGACTTGGCCGGTCATCCCGATGGCCAGCGACACCTTGTCGCCCACAGCGGCGCACAGCTCCCTCAGCTCGGTGAACCGGCCCAGATTCTCGGCAACCGTCAGAGCTTGGAAGCTGGTTGCGCACAACATAGTTCGTGGTGCGATCCGCATGTTCACCACGTGGTGTACATCGTCGGCGAGTTGATCGGCGAAATACCGCGCCCTCTCCCAGCTCGAACGTGCAGCCGCGACATCGCGCTTGGCTGACCAGGCAGCGGCCCGCATATGCCAGGAGTACGCGATTTCGAGATCACCTGCGGCGTGCCGATGCTCGGCGATGAGCGCGGCGTTCTCCTCGACCGACTCGGGTGCATGCTGCTCAATTGCCTCGGCCAGGCGCCGGTGCAAGGCAGCTCGATCGGATTTCAGCTGCGATTCGTAGGCGACTGTCTGGATCAGGGGGTGCCGGAACGCGTACTCGACGACCGGTGTGTAACCCACCTGGTCGATGAGTTCCACCTGTACCAGTTCGTCCACCGCGGGTTGAACGCCCAACGCGGTGAGCAGGTCCGGCTGAAAGATCCTGCCGACCACCGCGGCTGCGTGGATGGTCCGCTTGGCGGCTTCACCGAGCCGATCGATCCGCGCGCCGATGGCTGCCTGGACCGTGGCCGGAACCCTGAGTTCCGTGACGTCGGCACGGCACACATAGCTCCCCCGTGTCCCGGTCAGCACGCCACGTTGGGCCAACTCCAGCACGATTTCCTCGGTGAAAAACGGGTTTCCGGAGGCTGTTTCACCGATGACCACGGACAAGTCACGTACCGACGGATCCGAGCCGAGTAACTCGTTGATCAGCGTCGCGGCATCGGAATCGCTGAGCGGTCCGAGTGCCACCGTTTGAGCCGACGGCATGTCCGAAAGAGCCCCGGCATACTCCGGACGGAAGGTGATCAGCGCCATCGACGGTGTGCGCGGCACCACCGCCAGGAAGTCGGCGAGCATCGACTCGCTGACGGCGTCAATCCAATGCGCATCCTCGATGATGAAGAGCACCGGTTGGGCCCGTGCCAGTGCGGCGGTGTTGATCAGGGCCGTCAGCCGGCGCCGCCGCGCGTCTGGGTCGATCGGCGGCAACGGCACGTTCCCGGCGGCCACACCGAGCATGTCGTCGAGCAGCAGCAGGTCCTGCCGATCGGCAGCGGGCATGAGCATTCGCAACCGATGCCGCGCGGCTTCGGGGTCATGTCCCGCCACACCGGTTCCCGCCCGCAGCAATTGCGCGACCGCGTGGAACGGAACCTCGGCGGTGTGTGATCCGCAGAAAGTCCAGACCACCTCCATGCCGCGTTGGGCCGCCATCGCCGCCGTCTCCCGGGCAACTCGGGACTTGCCGATTCCCGCCGGACCGACCAACCGCACCACACCACCGCGACCGTCGATCGCCCGCTCGGCGATCGCTTCGAGGGCGGCCATCTCCCACCGTCTGCCGACAAGCTTGGCCTGACCACGGCCGACCCGCCGGTCGCAGGGCTGCGCTGCGAGCAGCCGGTATGCGCGCAGCACCCGGTCGTTTCCCTTGATGTGCACCCATTCGGCATCGGCGAGGCTCACCGCGGACTCCACGAGTCGCGCCGTCGATTCCGACAGCATCACGCCGCCGGTCGGGGCAACCGACTCCATCCGCTGAGCCATGCCGACCGTCTCACCGGTGGCGCGGTATCCGAGCGTTCCCGAGCCCAGCTCACCGACGATCACACGTCCGGAATTCAGGCCCACCCGAACGCCGATGTCGATGCCGTCCCGCTGCGACACCGCAGCGGCGAGCACGCGTACCTCGTCCTGAATCTCGAGCGCGGCCAGGCAAGCGCGAAAGGCGTGGTCTTCCAACGCAGTCGGCGCGCCGAACAGTGCCATGACGCCGTCGCCGTTGTACTCCACCGACCCGCCATGGCGCAGCGCCACCGCCGCCGAGCGCTCCACCAGCTCCGTCATCACCTCCCGCAACCGCTCCAGGTCCAGCGCCGCGGCAATGTCCATCGAACGCGCCACATCGGCGAACAGCACTGTCACCTGTTTGTACTCGGCGGCATCACCTGAGGCGATCGCCGCAGCGCCGCACTGGTCGCAGAACCTGGCCGTACTGCGCAACGCGCTGCCGCAGGTGCCGCACGCCGCCGTCATCCCAATGGACCCCACGCGGTGTGGCCGTCAAAACCCAGGGACTGGGCCATCGACCGATAGCGTTCGGCCAGTGCGCAATACGCGCCGTCGCGGCGCGATCGGGCCAGTAGCATCCGCAATCGAAGCTCGGTGATCGCCGCCACCGCCGACCCCGAGTCGCCCTGCCAGTTCACCAACAACTCAATGGCCCGTTCGGCTTCGGCGAGATCGTCGTCGTCACCACCGTCCAGGAGCGTCTCGACGAGGGCCCGGATACCGAAGACACCGAAGAACGGCCGCCCCGCCCGGTACAGATCGTCCACGGCTGCCCGCAGCACGGGCAGCAGGTTGTCGCGTTCACCGTTCCTGCATCGCTGTGCCGCGCAACAGAAGTCGGCGACCGGGATCAGGAAGTCGATGGGTTCGCGCACCCACATGTCGCGGACGTCGATCATGATTTCGAGTCCGCGCTGCCGGTCCGTGTCGGCGGGGCTCTCGAGCAGCGCCAGGGCTAGCGTCCATTTGACGATGCTGAGGGCGGCATCGCTCGATCCTTCCGCGGTCTGGACGGCTTCTTCGATGGTCCGCAGCATCGAGTCGTCGACGCGAAAGACACCGAAGGCGAGCTCCAGTCCGAAGGTCCAACCGGCCACCATGGCACACGTTGTCGGATCGCTCTTGCGGGCGATGGCCCATGCCTTGGACAGATCGTTGCGCCAGCCTGGCAGGCCAAGCCACCATGCGGCGACTCCGTGCCACGCCAGCGCGGCCGCCAGCGGTGATCCGAACCCCATCCCGGCACCCGTGGTCGGATCTCCACCCACCAGGTCCATGACGGCTTCCGACCATCGCAGGATTTCGGTGAACTCGCCGGCGTCGAACCAGTTGTTGAACGCGATGAACGCCAGCCCGACGATGGCCGGGTCACCGGTCGATGCCATCAGCTGCATCTGCTCCGACACCAGCGCGGACCCTTCGACGGACCGGCCCGCGTACAGGAGTTCGGTTGCCAGACCGGACATTCCGATCGCCAGCGACGACTGGTCCCCCGCGTCCGCGCACAGCAGCCGCAACTCCTCGACCCGGCCGCGGGTCTCCTCGATGGCCTGCCAACCCGACGCACACAGCATCGTTCGGGGCGCGATGCGCTTGGCCGCGACGTCCCGCGCGTCGTCGGGCAGCGCGTCGGTGATGCGGCACGCTCGCTCCCAGCTCACTCGTGCTGCGGCCACGTCCCGGTTGGCCGACCAGGCGCCCGCGCGCATGTGCCAGTCATAGGCACTCTGCAGATCACCTGCGGCGTAGAGGTGTTCGGCGATCTGCGCGGCGTGGTCGTCGACAGACTCCGGCGCTCGTTGCTCAAGGGCAGCTGCCAGCCGGCGATGCGACTCGGCCCGATCCGATCTCAGCTGCGACTCGTAGGCGACCGCGCGGACCAACGGGTGGCGGAAGGCGTACTCGGGCGCCGCCGTAAACCGCACCTGGTCCACCAACTCGGCGTCGAGTAGTTCGGTGAAGTCCGGATCGACTCCGAGTGCGGTGACCAGATCCGCCCCGAACCGGTTACCGACCACGGCTGCGGCGGTCAATGTGCGCTTGGCCGGGGCACTCAGCCGGTCGATGCGGGATTCGATGGCGGCCTGCACCGTGGCGGGCACGTCGAGCTCGGCGACCGGCGCCTCGCAGACATAGCTGCCCGCCTCGCCGTGTAATGCGCCTCGCTGGACCAGTTCTCGCACCATCTCCTCGGCGAAGAACGGGTTCCCGCGTGATCTGTCCACGATGACCGCGGCCACCTCATCGACCGACGAGTGCGAACCTAATAGCTCACTGAGCAACATGGCGACGTCCGAATCACTCAGCGGCGCAAGCGCGATGGATTGAGCGCCGGACATCCGGGAGAGCGACCCGCGATATTCGGGGCGTGCGGTGATCAGCACCATCAACGGGGTCCGCGGCACAACGGAGAGGAACTCCGACACCATGGACTCGCTGACCACGTCCATCCAGTGGGCGTCCTCGATGATCAGCAAACCCGGTGTGGTGCGCGCCAGGGATGAGGTGTTGATCATGGCGGTCAGACGGCGGCGACGGGCATCCGGATCGATCGTAGGCAGCGGCACGTCCGGATCGGCGAAGCCGAGCAAGTCGTCGAGCAGCAACAGGTCTTGCGGGCCGGCATTGGGGAGCCGGTCGCGCAGTTTCGCGCGGGCGGCCGGCTTATCGAGGTCGGTCACGCCGATGACCGCGCGCAGCAGCTGGGTCACGAGGTGGAACGGGACTTCCCGGGCGTGCGACTCACAGAACGTCCACACCACCTCGACCCCACGCAGGACGGCGAGCTCTGCCGCTTCCCGGGCCACCCGTGACTTGCCGATACCCGGCGGGCCGATGACACTCACCACCCCGCCGCGGGCGCCCGTCGCCCGGTCCACCATCGCATCCAGCGCCGCCAGCTCCCACCGTCGGCCCACCAGTTTTGCCTCGACGCGTTCGGCCTTGGCCGCCCGGGTGGCGATCGACACCAGCCGAAAGGCTGCTACCGGCGCGTCGAACCCCTTGACCCGGACGGCTTCGGGTGGGCCCAGGATCGCTTGGTGTTCGACGAGCCGCGCGGTCGTTTCCGAGAGCATCACCTCACCGGGTGGCGCGGCCGACTCCATCCGCTGGGCGAACCCGACCGTCTCCCCGGTCGCGGCATAGCCCAGCGCACCGGTCCCGATCACCCCGGCGATCACGCGACCGGAGTTCAGCCCGACCCGGATCGCGATGTCGATACCGTCGCGGTCCTTCACCGCGGCGGCCAACCGCCGCGCCTCCCCCTGAATGTCCAGCGCGGCCAGGCAGGCCCGGATCGCGTGATCCTCCAGCGACACCGGAGCGCCGAACAGCGCCATGACGCCGTCGCCGTTGTACTCCACCGACCCGCCATACCGCAGCGCCACCGCCGCCGAGCGCTCCACCAGTTCGGTCATCACCTCGCGCAACCGTTCCAGCTCCAGCGCCGCGGCAATGTCCATCGAACGCGCCACATCGGCGAACAGCACGGTGACCTGTTTGTACTCGGCGGCGTCGGTGGCGGCGATCAGTCGCTCGCCACAACACGCGCAGAACCGGGCGCCCTCGGTGGGCTCGGTGCCACAAGACCGACAGATTACCGTCGCCGACGTCACTAGACCCCCCGAACCGCAGCGCCCCCCGGTCGGCTGCTCCTCAGACCACCAGTATGGCCCCCGAGACCGCCCACGGCTGAAGAACCGCCGAGGTGATCGACCGAGCCGTCAATTCCAAGATCGGCGAGCCCGACGACATGTCGGTGCCCCCTGGCACCCTGGAGACGTGAGTTCCACCGACCCGATGAACCGGTTCAGTTTGCTGACCCGGCGCTGGTTCACGGGCACCTTCGCCGAGCCGACCCCGGCGCAGGCCCGGGCCTGGTCGGCGATCGCCGATGGGGACAACACGCTGGTCATTGCCCCGACCGGGTCGGGCAAGACGCTGGCCGCGTTCCTGTGGGCGATCGACCAACTGGCCCAGGAACCTGAGAACCGCGGGACCCGCGTCCTGTACGTCTCCCCCCTCAAGGCGTTAGCCGTTGACGTCGAGCGCAACCTGCGCACGCCGCTGACCGGCATCACCCGCGTCGCCGAGCGCGACGGAGTGCCTGCTCCCGAGATCAGCGTCGGCGTCCGGTCCGGCGACACGCCGCCCGCCCGTCGGCGCGAGCTGATCACCAAGCCACCCGACATCCTGATCACCACGCCGGAATCGTTGTTTTTGATGCTCACCTCGGCGGCCCGGGAAACCCTGACGGGGGTGCAGACCGTGATCATCGACGAGGTGCACGCGGTGGCAGGCACCAAGCGTGGCGCGCACCTGGCGGTGTCGCTGGAGCGCCTCGACGCGCTGCTGGAGACACCGGCCCAGCGGATCGGCTTGTCGGCGACGGTCCGCCCACCCGAGGAGGTGGCCCGCTTCCTGTCCGGTGCCAGGCCGACCACCATCGTCGCACCGCCGGCGGCCAAGACGTTCGAGTTGACCGTGCAGGTGCCCGTGCCGGATATGGCCAACCTGGAGAACAACACGATCTGGCCCGATGTCGAGGCCCGCATCGTCGACCTGATCGAAGCGCACAATTCGACGATCGTGTTCGCCAACTCCCGCCGCCTGGCCGAGCGACTCACCGCGCGCATCAACGAGATTCATGCCGAACGCTCGGGCGTCGAACTGGATGCGCCACCCAACCGGCAGGTGCCCGGCGGGCCGCCGGCGCACATCATGGGTAGCGGCCAGACCTACGGTGCCGAGCCGTTGCTGGCCCGCGCGCACCACGGTTCGGTATCCAAGGAGCAGCGTGCGGCGGTCGAGGACGATCTCAAGAGCGGACGGCTCAAATCGGTTGTCGCGACGTCGAGTCTGGAACTCGGCATCGACATGGGTGCGGTCGATCTGGTGATCCAGGTGGAGGCGCCGCCGTCGGTGGCCAGCGGGTTGCAGCGCATCGGCCGAGCCGGCCACCAAGTCGGCGAGATCTCCCGAGGCGTGCTGTTTCCCAAACACCGGACCGATCTGATCGGCTGCGCGGTCAGCGTGCAACGCATGCTCGGCGGACAGATCGAGACCATGCGGGTGCCCACCAATCCGCTCGACATCCTCGCCCAGCACACTGTTGCCGCGTGCGCCCTTGAACCGATCAGTGCCGACGAGTGGTTCGACGTGGTGCGGCGCAGTGCGCCATTCGCGACGCTACCGCGCAGCGCCTACGAGGCGACGCTGGACCTGCTGTCGGGCAAGTACCCGTCCACCGACTTCGCCGAACTGCGGCCGCGGCTGGTGTATGACCGGGATAACGGGACGCTGAGCGCCCGCCCGGGGGCGCAGCAGCTGGCGGTGACGTCCGGCGGCGCCATCCCGGACCGCGGGATGTTCACCGTGTATCTGGCCACCGACTCCGAAAAGCCCTCCCGGGTGGGCGAACTCGACGAGGAGATGGTCTACGAGTCGCGCCCGGGAGATGTGATCTCGCTGGGCGCCACCAGCTGGCGGATCACCGAGATCACCCATGACCGGGTGCTGGTCATCCCGGCGCCCGGGCAACCGGCCCGGCTGCCGTTCTGGCGCGGCGACGACGCCGGCCGGCCCGCCGAACTCGGCCAGGCGATCGGAAAGTTCACCGGTGAGCTCGCCGGTCTGGGCCGCGACGAGTTCGAGATCCGCTGCGCCGGACTGGGATTCGCTGACTACGCCACTGACAACCTGTGGCAGCTGCTCGACGATCAGCGCACCGCGACCGCGACGGTGCCCAGCGACACCACGCTGCTGGTGGAACGGTTCCGCGACGAACTCGGTGACTGGCGGGTGGTGCTGCACTCCCCCTACGGACTGAAGGTGCACGGCCCGCTGGCGCTGGCGGTCAGCCGCCGACTGCTGGAACGCTACGGCATCGATGAGAAGCCGACGGCGTCGGACGACGGCATCGTGGTGCGCCTGCCCGACACCGAGGATGCCCCACCGGGAGCCGACCTGTTCGTCTTCGCTCCGGACGAGATCGAGCCGCTGGTCACCACCGAAGTGGGCGGTTCGGCGCTGTTCGCGTCCCGGTTCAGGGAGTGCGCGGCGCGGGCGCTGCTGCTGCCCCGGCGCCATCCCGGTAAGCGCTCACCGCTGTGGCACCAGCGGCAGCGGGCGGCCCAATTGCTCGATGTGGCACGCAAATACCCGGACTTCCCGATCGTCCTGGAAGCCGTGCGCGAATGCCTGCAGGACGTCTATGACGTTCCGACGTTGACCGACCTGATGGGGCGCATCGCCCAGCGCCGCGTGCGGTTGGTCGAAGTCGAGACGCCGATGCCGTCGCCGTTCGCGGCGTCGCTGATGTTCGGCTACGTCGGGGCGTTCATGTACGAGGGTGACAGCCCGCTGGCCGAGCGCCGCGCGGCCGCGCTCTCACTCGACAGCACCCTGCTGGCCGAACTGCTCGGCCGTGTCGAGTTGCGGGAACTGCTCGACCCCGAGGTCATCGCCGCGACCTCCCGTCAACTGCAGCACCTCTCCGAGGATCGCCGGGCCCGCGACGCCGAGGGGGTGGCCGATCTGCTGCGGCTGCTCGGCCCGCTCACCGAGGCCGAGATCGCGCAGCGCTGCGCCGTTGACGACGTCGGCGGCTGGCTGGACGGCCTGCATGCCGCTCGCCGGATACTGCCCCTGTCGTATGCCGGGCAGTCCTGGTGGGCGGGCATCGAAGACATCGGGCGGCTGCGCGACGCCGTCGGCGTCGCCGTGCCGGTCGGGGTCCCGACGAGCTTTACCGAGGCGGTGGCCGATCCTCTCGGCGAGTTGATGGGCCGCTTCGCCCGCACCCGCGGCCCGTTCACCACCGCCGACGCCGCAGCCCGCTTCGGGCTGGGGCTGCGGGTCGCCGCCGATGTCCTGGCCCGAATGTCGGTGGACGGCAAGCTGGTTCGCGGCGAGTTCGTCGCCGGACCAGATGCCGACCAGTGGTGCGACGCCGAGGTCCTGCGGATTCTGCGCCGCCGCTCGCTGGCGGCGTTGAGGGCGCAGGTCGAGCCGGTGAGCACGGCCGCCTACGCCCGCTTCCTGCCGGCCTGGCAGCAGGTCGGCAGCTCGGCCACATCCGGCGTGGACGGGCTGGCCTCGGTGATCGACCAGTTGGCCGGAGTTCCGCTGCCCGCGTCCGCAGTCGAGCCGCTGGTCTTCAGTCCGCGGGTGCGTGACTACCAGCCCGCGATGCTCGACGAGCTGCTGGCGTCCGGCGAGGTGACCTGGTCGGGTGCCGGTTCGATCTCCGGTAGCGACGGGTGGATCGCGTTCCATCACGCCGACACCGCCCCGCTGACGATGGCGGAGCCCGCCGCGATCGACTTCACCGACGCCCACCGCGCGATCCTCGAGGTTCTCGGCGAACCAGGTGAGGCCCGGGGCGCGTTCTTCTTCCGTCAGCTGGTCACCGGCTCGGAGGAGACTGTGAAAGCCGCCCTGTGGGACTTGATCTGGGCAGGCTGGGTGACCGGTGACACGTTCGCGCCCGTGCGCGCGATGCTGGCGGGCGGACGCAGGCCGGGCACTCGGCGTCCGGCCGCCCCGGCGCACCGGCAGCGGCGGGCACCGAGGCTGAGCCGGTACTCGGTGGCGCACCCGCAGACCCGGTCGGTGGATTCGACGGTCGCAGGACGATGGTCGGCGGTGCCGGTTCGAGAGCCGGATTCGACGGTGCGCGCGCACTTTTCGGCCGAGTTGCTGCTGAACCGGCACGGTGTGCTGACCAAGGGTGCCGCGGGCGCCGAGGGGGTGCCGGGCGGATTCGCGACGTTGTACAAGGTGCTCACCGGTTTCGAGGAGGCCGGACGGTGTCAGCGCGGCTATTTCGTCGAGTCGCTGGGCGGGGCGCAGTTCGCGGTGGCGTCGACGGTCGACCGGCTGCGGACGTATCTCGACGGGGTGGACCCGGAGCGGCCGGATTACCGGGCGGTGGTGTTGGCGGCAGCCGATCCGGCCAATCCGTATGGCGCGGCGCTGCCGTGGCCGACGCGCGCCGACGCCGACGCCAGCCACCGGCCGGGCCGGAAGGCCGGTGCGCTGGTGGTGCTGGTCGACGGCGAGCTGGTGTGGTTCCTCGAGCGCGGCGGGCGTTCCCTGCTGAACTTCAGCACTGACGCCGAGGCGCAGCGCGCCGCGGCGGGGACACTGGCCGAACTGGTCACCAGCGGTCGCATCGGTGGCGTTCTGGTCGAAAAGCTGGACGGTGTACCGGTTCTGGAATCGGCCGCACATGCTGACCGGCAGGTCACCGCCGACGCATTGGTGGACGCCGGCTTCGCCCGCACGCCGCGGGGATTGCGCCTGCGCTGAGCTACTTCCTCAGCGCGCGTTCAGCGGTCTGCACGACGCGGAGCATCCCCAATCTGAGCAGCGGCGCATACAGGTGGGTCAGACCGTCGGCGAGCAGGGGGCTGCGCAACCGGAACGTCGTCGTCCAGACCACTTCGGTGCCGCCGGGCACCTCACGGAAGGTGATCGACCCGCCGTCGTGGTCGATGGGAGGAATGGACGACAGCGCCCGATAACCCAGGAACGTCGGTCGTTCGAAGGCGGTGACCACTTCCGACACTTTCGAACCCGGACTGGCGAATTCCTTGACCGAGCCGACGCCATGGGGTTCGGGACCCTCTGCCGGACGGACCCTGGAGTAGAACATTCCCGGGATCGAGGCCCAGTTGGCGCCGTCGGCGATCCAGTCGAAGACTTCCTCGATCGGCGCGGTCACCACCCGGGACATACTCACGGTCTGCATGGAACGTCAGCTTCGCCGAAATGTTGCCGTCGTGCCGCTGTTTGGCGGCAAAATTTGGCACCCTTCTAGGCTGGAACCATGCCTGAAGGCGACACCGTCTTCCACACCGCCGCCAACCTGCGCGAGGCGCTGGTCGGCAAGACGTTGACGCGGTGCGATATCCGCGTGCCGCGCTACGCCACCGTGGACCTGAGCGGCCATACCGTCGACGAGGTGCTCAGCCGCGGCAAGCACCTGTTCATCCGCGTCGGCCCGGCCAGCATCCATTCGCATCTCAAGATGGACGGCGCATGGCGGGTCAGCCCGATAGGCAAACCCGTCCGTAACGCCTACAAAATCCGAATCATCCTGGAAGCCGATGACATTCAAGCGCTCGGTATCGACCTCGGGGTTCTGGAGATTCTCGACCGCGAGCACGACGATGAGGCCGTCGCCCACCTGGGGCCCGATCTGCTCGGCGACGACTGGGACGCGCACCTGGCCGCGGCGAATCTGGCCAAGGACCCCGACCGGCCGATCGCTGCGGCTCTGCTGGATCAGCGGAACCTGGCCGGCGTCGGCAACGTCTACGCCAATGAGCTGTGTTTCGTCTTCGGTCGGCTGCCGGCCAGCCCGGTCAGCAGCCTCACCGACCCGCTGCGGGTCGCCACCCGCGCGCGAGACATGTTGTGGGCCAACCGCAATCGCTGGAATCGCACGACCACCGGCAACCGCCGAGGAGGGCAGGACCTCTGGGTCTACGGCCGGGCCGGCGAACCGTGCCGCCGCTGCGGCACCCCGATCCGGCGCGCCGAAGCCTCCGACGATGACCGGGTCACGTACTGGTGCCCGTCGTGCCAGCGTTAGCACTCACGAACGATCGCGACTCACCGGACAGCGGATCGACGAACTCCAGTCGCTGCGCCACCAACCGCAGCGGCGCCGAGAAGTCGTCGGCGGCCACCTCGACCACGTCGGGATACAGCGGGTCATTGTCGATCGGCAGCCCCAGCGAGGCCATGTGCACACGCAGTTGATGCGTGCGCCCGGTCCGGGGGGTCAGCCGATACCAGCCCTCGCCGAGCGCCTCGACCAATGTCTCGGCATTCGGCTCACCCGGTTCCTCAACGGCCTGTAACTGCCCGCGTCGCTTGATGATTCGGCTCTGGAGCACCGCCGGAAGCGCGACCGCGGACACCCCCGACGAGCGGGCCACATACGTCTTGGTCACCTCGCCCCGCGCGAACAACGTCTGATACGCCCCGCGCACCCCACGCCGTGCGGTGAACAGCAGCACCCCCGCCGTCAGCCGATCCAGCCGGTGCGCCGGACTCAACTCCGGCAGCTCCAACGAGCGGCGCATCCGCACCAGCGCGGTCTGGGCGACATGCCCGCCGCGCGGCATGGTGGCCAGGAAATGCGGCTTGTCCACGACCACGATGTCGTCGTCGCGGTAGATCACCGGAATGTCGAACGGCACCACCACCTCGTCGGGCAACTCCCGATACAGGTACACGTGCGCACCGGGCGGCAGCACCGACGACGGCGTGATCACCGCACCTTCGGCGTCGACCACCTCACCGTTGAAGACCTTCTCGGCGGCGGCCTCCCCGAAGCGATCGGCCAGCTCGACCAGCACCGCTCCGCCGCGCAGCCGCACCCGTGCCGGCCCCACCCCGTCACGATCCGGGAGTGGGGCAGACCGACGACGCCTCACTGCTCGCTCAGTTCAGCGGCACCGGTTCGAGAATTTCGGCCCGGGCCTCCGGTGCCGACGCCCGCAGCGCGTCCGCGGATTCGTCGTCGGGCTGAGTCTGGGACAGGACCTCGGCCTCCACCCGAGCCAGGTAGGTGGCGACCTCGCGAGCGCAGTCGGCGTCACTCCAGCCCAGTATCGGGGCTACGACCTCGGCGACCTCCAGGGCACAGTCCACGCCGCGATGCGGGTATTCGATTGAGATCCGCATCCGCCGGGCCAGGATGTCCTCCAGGTGCAGGGCACCCTCCGCGACCGCGGCGTAGGCCGCCTCGACCTTGAGGTAGACCGGCGCGTCGGTGATCGGTTCCAGCAGCTCCGGCTTGTCGGCCGCCAGCGCCAGCACCTCCCCGATCAGCGAGCCGTACCGGTCCAGCAGGTGGCGCACCCGGTAGGGGTGCAGGCCGTAGCGAGCGCCCACGCTCTGGGTCTGGTTGACCAGCGCGAAGTACCCGTCGGCGCCCATCAACGGCACCTTCTCGGTGATCGAGGGCGCCACCCGTGCCGGGATGTACTCCGCGGCGGCGTCCACCGCATCCTGCGCCATCACCCGGTACGTCGTGTACTTGCCGCCCGCGATCGCCACCAGGCCCGGCGACGGCACCGCCACCGCGTGCTCGCGGGACAGCTTGGAGGTTTCCTCGCTCTCCCCCGCCAGCAACGGGCGCAGGCCCGCGTACACGCCGTCGATGTCGTCATGGGTCAGCGGCGTGGCCAGCACCGTGTTGACGGTGGCCAGGATGTAGTCGATATCGGCCTTCGTCGCGGCCGGATGCGCCAGGTCGAGGTTCCAGTCGGTGTCGGTGGTGCCGATGATCCAGTGCGTGCCCCACGGGATCACGAACAGCACCGATTTCTCGGTGCGCAGGATGATCGCCACCTCGGACACGATGCGATCCCGGGGCACCACGACGTGCACGCCCTTGGATGCGCGCACCCGGAACCGGCCGCGTTCTTTCGACAGCGCCTGGATCTCGTCGGTCCACACCCCGGTGGCATTGATCACGACGTGGCCGCGGACCTCTTCCACGGCGCCGTCCTCGGAGTCCCGGATCTTCACCCCGACCACCCGGTCACCCTCCCGCAGCAACGACACCACCTGCGTCGAGGTGCGCACCACCGCGCCGTAGTGGGCGGCGGTCCTGGCGACGGTCATGGTGTGCCGGGCGTCGTCGACGACGGTGTCGTAATAGCGGATACCACCGATCAGCGAACTGCGCTTGAGACCGGGCGCCAATCGCAGCGCACCGGACTTCGTCAGATGCTTTTGCGCCGGAACGGATTTCGCGCCGCCCAGCTGGTCGTAGAGGAAGATGCCCGCCGCGATGTAGGGCCGTTCCCAGACCCGCTTGGTCAGTGGGAACAGAAACGGCAGCGGCTTGACCAGATGCGGCGCCAGGGTGGTCAGCGACAGCTCACGCTCGTGCAGCGCCTCCCGCACCAGGCCGAACTCCAACTGTTCGAGGTAGCGCAGGCCGCCGTGAAACATCTTCGAACTGCGACTCGACGTTCCCGAGGCGAAATCCCGCGCCTCGACCAAGGCCACCTTCAGTCCGCGGGTCGCGGCATCCAGTGCGCAGCCCGCACCGACCACGCCGCCGCCGATGACGACGACATCAAACTGTTCGCTGCCCAACCGGTCCCAGGCTCGCGCACGTTCGGATGGTCCGAGAAAGGTCTGACCGGTGCCCGGTCGCAGGATCGGGTCGCTCATAAACCCCAGGCTAGTCCAGATCGTCGTGCGCCATCAGGCGGCGCGCAGCCTCCACGATCGAGCCGGACAACGACGGGTACACCGACAGCGTCTGCGCCAGATCGGTCACCGAGATGCGGTTTTGCACCGCCAACGCGATCGGCAGGATCAGTTCGGAGGCAATCGGCGCCACCACCACACCACCGATCACCACACCGGTGGCCGGCCGGCAGAAGATCTTGACGAAGCCCCGCTTGAGCAGCGACATCTTGGCCCTGGCGTTGGTGCTCAGCGGCAACATCAGGGTCCTGGCCGGGACCGACCCGTTGTCGATCGCGGTTTGCGGCACCCCGACGGCGGCGATCTCCGGCCTGGTGAACGTCGCCGAGGCCACCGTGCGCAACCGGATCGGCGCGACGCCCTCACCAAGCGCGTGATACATCGCGATGCGGCCCTGCATGGCCGCGACCGAGGCCAGGGGCAGCAGTCCGGTGCAGTCACCGGCGGCGTAGATGCCGGCGGCCGAGGTGCGCGATACCCGGTCCACCGGGATGTAGTTGCCCGGCCCGAGCTCGATGCCGACCCGCTCCAGGCCCAGCCCCGACGTGTTGGGCACCGACCCGACGGTCATCAGGGCATGACTGCCCTCGACGACGCGGCCGTCGGCCATCGTGACCGTGACGCCGTCATCGGTGCGGACCACCGAGCTGGCCCTGGCGTTCTTGACCAGCGTCACGCCGCGCTCGGCGAAGGTCTCCTCCAGCACGGCGGCGGCGTCGCTGTCCTCGTGCGGCAGGATCTGGTCGCGGCTGGCGACCACGGTGACGTCGACGCCGAGCTCGGTGTAGGCGTTGCAGAACTCGGCCCCGGTGACGCCGGAGCCGACGATCACCAAGTGTTTCGGCAGTTCGGGCAGGTCGTAGAGCTGCCGCCAGGTCAAAATGCGTTCCCCGTCGGGCACCGCGTTGGGCAGCACCCGCGGGCTGGCGCCGGTGGCGATCAGCACCACGTCGGCCTTGAGCACGCCGACCTGGCCGCTGACGGTGGTGACCCGCACCCGATGGTGGGCCATGCCCGGAACGTTGTCGATCAGCTCGCCGCAGCCCTGGACGACGTTGACCTTCTCCCGCAGCAGCTGTGTGCCGATGTCGGCAGACTGCGAGCGAGCCAGGGTCTTGACGCGGTTGTTGATATCGGGCAGCGAGATCTTGGCGTCGTCGATGCCGATGTCGAATCCCAGGCCCGAGGCCCGGCGCAGCTCGGTGCGTACACCGGTCGACGCGATGAACGTCTTGGAGGGCACGCAGTCCCACAACACGCAGGCACCGCCGACGCCCTCGGACTCGACCACGGTGACCTCGGCAATATCCTTGCCCCGACCCGCCGCGACCAATGCGGCCTCGTAGCCGGCCGGACCTCCACCGATGATCACGATCCGCGTCGTCACACGGTCAGCCTAAACTCCCGGCTCGCCTCGCTCCTGCCCGCCGAACGTAATCATCGGAGTCGCTGCGCTCCCGGCGACGGGACGCTCTAGGCTTTCTCCGTGCCGCTCTACGCCGCCTATGGATCCAACATGCATCCCGAGCAGATGCTGGAGCGCGCCCCGCATTCCCCGATGGCCGGCACCGGCTGGTTGCACGGCTGGCGGCTGACCTTCGCCGGTGAGGACATCGGCTGGGAAGGCGCGCTGGCGACGCTGGTCGAAGACCCCGACTCCAGGGTGTTCGTCGTGCTCTACGACATGACGCCCGCCGACGAGCAGAACCTGGACCGCTGGGAAGGCTCGGAGCTGGGCTTCCACAAGAAAATCCGGTGCCGCATTCAATGCGAGTCCACGGACACCACAACCGATCCCGTGCTGGCCTGGCTGTACGTGCTGGACGCCTGGGAGGGCGGGCTGCCGTCGGCGCGCTACCTCGGTGTGATGGCCGACGCCGCCGAGATCGCGGGTGCGCCTGCGGAGTACGTGCACGATCTGCGGACCCGCCCGGCGCGCAATATCGGCCCGGGCCACGGCGGGGGCTGAGCCCTTTCCCCGCGAGCGTGCGCGTCGGCACGCCGACACGCCGTCGCAGCGTGCACTTCACGCACGCTCACGCCACAGCGGCACGCGCGAGATGCGCATGGATTCGGTTGACCAGAGCCCGCGGCCGGCGCCGCACGTCGTCAGCGACGATCGGCACGACCGTCCACCCGAGATCCTGCAATGCCGCCAGCTTGGCCCTATCGCGCCGCAATGCCTGGGGGCCGACGTGCCATTCGTCGCTGTCGTACTCGGCCGCCACCCGGTACGCCGGCCAGGCGAAATCGAGCCTGCGCAACTGACCTCGCCCGTCGACAACTTCGTACTGCAGCACTGGGCTGGGCAGCCCACCGTCGATCATGACGAGGCGCGCCTCGCTCTCCATCGGTGACTCGGCACAGCCGTCGGCGAGTGGAAGTAGCTGGCGGACTGTCACGATGCCCCGTCGCCCCTGCTGGGCTATCACCGAGTCCGACAGCTCTGGCAGATCGCAGCGCCCGGACCGAAGCGCGGCATCGAGCGTCGCGAGCGCCCGTGGGCGCCGCAAGGTACGCGCCACCTCCACCGCCGTCCACGCCGGAGCCGTGGCCGGCCTGCCTGCCACGGTGATCAGCGGCGCCCCGTCGCGACGGTGCACGACGAGGCCCTCGGCAGGGCGCAGTTGATGCCCAGCGGGATTGAGCACGTGCAGTTCGGAGCCGGTCTGGGTGTCAAAACCATAGGCGCGCGCTGCCGTCGCCATGCAGATGCCGACCACCTCATCACAGGTCAGGTCGAGACCTTTGAGCTTGCGGGCGGTGTCCGCGGGTCCGCAGCTGTAGACGCCGCGCCAGATCCGTTCTACCGCAGTGCATTCCAGCAACATCTCCAGATGGCGACGGCTGACCAGTGCCCGAATCTGCTCAGCCGTCGCAACGCCGTCCTGTGCCGCGAACAGCGCTGCGAGGTCATCCTGCACACCGGTGATGGTGCACCGTCGCCGCGCACCCGAAAAGCCAGCCCTGTGGATGACGAGCGTGCGCGAAGCGCCCACAAATGCAGCGTGTCATTGTGCCGACACGCACGCTCGCGGTCAGATGCTCATCCCCGCGAGCGGGTGAACTCCCAGGCATCGGCGACGATCTCGTCGATCGCGGTGTACTTCGGCTGCCAGCCCAGTTCGGTGACGGCCTTCTCACTGGAGGCGATCAGCACGGCCGGGTCGCCGGCGCGGCGCTCGACATAACGCACGGCGATCGATCTCCCGGTCACCCGCTCGCAGCTGGCGATCACCTCGCGGACCGAGAAGCCGGTGCCATTGCCCAGGTTGTAGATCCGGTGCTCGCCGGGCTGCGCGGTCTGCAGCGCCAGCAGATGCGCCTCGGCCAGATCGCGGACGTGGATGTAGTCGCGGATGCAGGTGCCGTCCGGCGTCGGCCAGTCGTCGCCGAACACCAGAATCTCCTGGCGCTCACCGGC
>JAEZIA010000224.1 GCA_023416315.1 Actinomycetes bacterium | reverse complement strand
TGGGCTGGATCATCGGCGCGGCCGGCGGATACTCGTTCACCTCGTTCCGGCTCGCCTGGTGCGTGCAGTACGTGGTGTGGGCGCTGGCCGTGGCCGCCATCCTGATCACCCGCCGCAAGGCCCGGCGGACTATCGGCGACATCGAGGAGAGCCGGTACCTGCTGGAATTCTTCAGCGACTCCGAACAAGCACCGGCTACCCCTCGTCCGGCGCGCTGATCAGCGGTTGCGGGCGCTCTCGCGCCGGTTGGCCTTCTTGATGGCGGTGACCAGTTCGCCCTTGTTCATCGATGAGCGTCCGCTGATGTCCAGCCGGCGGGCCACATCGAGCAGGTGCTTCTTGCTCGCATTGGCATCGACCCCCTCGGCGGTCTTGCCCGTGGCGTTCGGTCCGCCGCTGCGGGCCCGGGCATCCGATGGCCCCTTGGAACTCTTGGCTTCCCAGTGGTCGCCGACCTTTTCGTAGCTATGCTTGAGCGCGCTATAGGCCACCCGGTGGGCGCGTTCACCCTCGCCGTACTCCTTGGCCGCCGCATCGTGGGCCTTGGCGAAGGTCCGCTGGGCCTTCGCGTCGGACTTCTTCAGGGTGCTGGGCAGCTCGCTCTTCTTCGTGCTGCCGCTCTTGGTTGTCTTGGGCATACAAATCACCTCCGTCGTAGTCGGACGACTACCCGGCGGCTGTGGTCGAAAAACGTCGGTAACGCGGGCCGATCGGGCGTCGATATCCCAGTCAGCCCCGAGCTGCCGTGCACATCCGACTCCGCGGCAGCCCGGGCTCCAAACTTCTCGACGTTTGATCATTCGATACCCGAGGTATCACGAAGGCGTCGAAGGGACCAGAGATGGGCTTAGATCTCACGCCGACGACGGCGCAGCACGATCTCGCGCGACGCACCCACGAATTCGCCGAACAGTGCATCCGCCCGGTAGCCGCCGATTACGACCGCAGGCAGGAATTCCCCTGGCCGGTGCTGGAAGAAGCCGCGGCCCGCGGCTTCTACAGCCCGCTGTTCTATCGCGACCTGATCGGCGATCCGACCGGTCTCTCGCTGCCGATGTTCATGGAGGAGCTGTTCTGGGGTTGCGCCGGAATCGGATTGGCGGTGGTGATGCCGGCGCTGGCGCTGTCGGCGATCGGGCAGGCGGCAACCCCCGAGCAGATGCTGACCTGGGCGCCCGAATGCTTCGGCACACCAGGTGATCTGAAGTTGGCGGCGCTGGCGATCTCCGAACCGGAGGGCGGCAGCGACGTCCGTAATCTGCGTACCAGGGCCCGCCGGGACGGTGACGACTGGATCATCGACGGGCACAAGATGTGGATCGGCAACGGCGGCATCGCCAACGTGCACGTCGTCAACGCGGTCGTCGACGAGGAACTGGGTCACCGCGGCCAGGCGCTGTTCGTCGTGCCCGGCGGCACACCGGGTTTGGAGCTGGTCCGCAAGCTGGACAAGCTGGGCTGCCGTGCCTCGCACACGGCGGAGCTGAAGTTCAACGGCGTGCGGGTGCCCGCCGAAAACCTGCTGGGTGGCCAGGACAAGCTGGAGCACAAGCTCGCGAAGACCCGCGAGGCCATGGCCACCGGCGGTCGGCGCTCCGGCTCGGCGACGTTGGGCACGTTCGAACAAACCCGCCCGATGGTGGCCGCGCAAGCGCTCGGAATCGCCCGTGCCGCACTGGAATACGTGACGGCATACGCGAACCGCCGCGAGGCGTTCGGTGCCCCGATCATCGACAACCAGGGCATCGCGTTTCCGTTGGCCGACCTGGCCACCGGGATCGACGCCGCCCGGCTGCTGACCTGGCGCGCCTCCTGGATGGCGGCCAACGGCGTGCCCTTCGAACGCGGCGAGGGATCCATGGCCAAACTGGCGGCCAGCGAGATCGCCGTGAAGACCACCGAGCGGGCCATCCAGACCATGGGCGGCTGGGGTTATATCAGCGACCATCCGGTGGAGAAGTGGTACCGCGACGCCAAGCTCTACACCATCTTCGAGGGCACCAGCGAGATCCAGCGGATCGTGATCTCCTCGGCATTGGGCGCCGCGGACGGCGGCCCACCGATGCACGTCGAGCTCGAACCGTCCGGCGGACCGTTCAACCGGCTCTTCGGCCGCGGCACCCCGGCCCGGGGACGCATCGCCGAGACCGCGCTGGCCATGAAGGACCGGGTCCCCGAGCCGGCGATGCGGATGGTGATGAAGGTCCTCGCGCCGCCCAAACGCTGAGCCCCGAACACTGCCCGGCGTTGAGGTGACTTCAGCCCCTACCGCCGGTGCGCGTCCAGTGGTCGGATCGAAGTGACTGAGGGGGAAGTCATGGACGATCACGACAAGACCAAGCATTCGGCGATCCTGATCGCCGTCGACGAGGACGCCGACCGCACCCGGGCCACCGCACTGCTGTCGTGGCGCAGCGCGACTCTGGTGGGGATGGGCATCGCCCGGATGGCCGCCGGTACCGAGCATGCCGTCGAATTGCGGGACGAGGTGGCGGTCGCGCGGGCGTTGTCGAACCTCGCCAGCCAGCTCTTCGCGACATCGATGTCGGAGATCGAGGCCGCCGTCGGCTAGCCGCGGGGCGTTTCCTCCCCACGGCGCGACGCGGTCGGCGACAATGGAGGCCGCCGTCCCGTGGAGTCACAGATGCCCGAACCGTTCACACCACCGTCGATCATCGTCGGCGTCGACGGCTCCAGGGGTGCGGTGCGGGCCGCGCTGTGGGCCATCGACGAAGCCGTCAGCCGCGACATTCCGCTGCGGCTGGTGTACGCCAGCGATTCACCTGACGCCGCGAAAGTCGACGCCGCGGTGCGCTACGCCGCCGAGGCCGTCGAGGCCACCGGACGCTCGGTCAAGCTCGAGGTCGAGATCGTGGCCGGTGCCCCGATCCCCACGTTGGTCGAGGCGTCGCGCTGGGCGGCGATGATCTGCGTCGGCGAAGTGGGGTTGCGACACTTCGACGCCGACCGGATCGGGTCCACCGCGACCGCACTGGTGACTGCCGCACACTGCCCCGTCGCGATCGTGCGCGGCGGGGACCGGACCGCCGGGCATGCCCAGTCCCCGATCGTGGTCGAACTCGACGACTCTCCCGACAGCGCGGCGGTGCTGCAGTTCGGTGTGGAGGAAGCCCGGTTGCGGGGCGCGCCGCTGCGGGTGCTCGGCTCGTGGCAGTCGCGCTACACCGACGTGCACGACTCGCACGCGGTGTCGGACGGCAACCGCATGGTGCGCGCCCAACTCGACCGCCGGTTGTCGCATTGGAAGAACCGCTACCCCGACCTCGATGCGCGGCCGGTCGCAATCCACGGCAGCGTGCTCAACTACCTCGCCAAGCACGGCGACTCCATCCAGCTGGTCGTGGTCGGCGTGCGCAACGCCCGGGGCATCGAGGAGTTGCTCGGGCCGACCGGCTCGGCGGCGCTGCACAACACCGATTGTTCGGTGTTGGTGGTCGACCGGCAGCGCCTCTTGTGACCCTCGACGGTCTGCGCCCGATAATGTTGGACCATGGTCAAGGTCTTCCTCGTCGATGACCACGAAGTCGTTCGCCGTGGATTGATCGACCTGCTGTCCGCCGATCCTGATCTCGAGGTCATCGGCGAGGCCGG